>NZ_JBEOZT010000012.1:0-257413 GCF_040298265.1 Nonomuraea sp. NPDC001636 | reverse complement strand
GCGCGGGGCCGACCTCGATGTCCCGCCGGCCCCCGCCCCGCGGGCCCGGGCGGCCGCGTCCGCGGGCGGGCGCCCCCCCCCGCGGCGGCGCGCCGCCGCCCCCCGCCGGTGCCGCTAGCTGCGGAAACGCCCCTCCCGGGAGTAGAGGCAGGTGAAGCAGGCGGGGTCGGCGTTCCAGCCGTCGTCGTAGGAGACCGTGCGGTGCCGCTTGATCTTGCCCGACTTCGTCACGGCCTGGTGGAACCCCGGCGGCACGATGCCCTCGAAGTGCTTCACGAGGTTGCCGAAGATGTTCCGGTAGTAGATCCGGTGCCGGGCCCAGAGGTTGCTGGTCGAGCTCGGCGGGGTGCAGTTGGCGACGTAGCTCTCGGCGATCTTCTGCTTGAAGCCGCCGAAGTCGAACGTGCTGTACGCCTTGGCCGGCAGGCCGGGCACGCCGTCGTCGTGCCAGAGCGTCCAGCCGAAGATCGACCAGGTGCAGGTCGCCGGGCCGGAGCGGACCGCGCTCGCCGGGGCGGTCAGGCCGCCCGCCGTGACCGGCTCGCTGGTGATCCTGCGCCGCTGCAGTTCGGCGGGCAGGTCCGTGCCGTGGTCCTCGACGAGACGCTGAGGGACCGCGACGTCGGGCGGGGTGACCGCCAGGTAGGTCTCCAGGAGGGTGTCCTCGTCGTCGCGGACGATGAGGGGAGCGCGACCGATCATTCCGGTCTGGACCATCCCGACCTCGTCGGACGGGACGCTGTCGGTGAAGGTCACCGACAGCCCGGTCGTGTAGTCGAGTTGAGCCAGGACGATCTCGCGGTCGGACTCCTCGGTGGCGGCAGGGGCCGCGGCCTTGGCCGTGGCCATGGCGGGGGAGGGCGCGAGGAGCAGGGCGGCGGCGACGGCCGCCAGGACTGGGCTGAATCTCATGCGGGCCACGCTAGGAAATGATCTTTCAGTTGCCTTAAAAGCGAGCTCAACGCATGGTCATTCCGACCCGCGTACCCCCTGCCGCCTGCCCGCGCCGGGGGGCGGAGGGCCGGGCACTCCCGTCCTCCGCCCCGATCCACTCCGACGGCTCCGCGGCCTGCCGCCGGCACGAGGGCTCGCAGGGCGTCCGCGAGCCGTTCCGGGGTCGCCAGCCGTGCCGGCCGCGAGAAACGTCCTGAAATCGCCGGACGGAATGTCTCCATCGCCCGATTCCCCGAGTGCGGCGATAATGCCGATCCGGACCATGTCCTCAGTCCGCGACGCGACCGCCGGCGCCCGGCTGATCTCCCATGAGGCCCTGCGGCGTCATACCGCCGCCATGGCCCGGCAAAGATCTTCATCGCTACCTGAACGGCGAACCGGGACAAATAGCGGAGCTTCGCGACACCCGAAAATTCGCAATCTTTGTGGGACGCCATCCCGTCCACCCGGCCGTACCCGTGAACCCTCCAAGTAAGTTGGTCGCTGCCCGCGAATCGGGGCGATTATCGGAATGGAGGCCAAAGATGAGCGAATTTTCGCGATAAGTAAGACAGCCATATCCACCCCCTGTTCGTGGATATCACGCTCTGAATTGATCGCCGTTGTTTTCCGCAGTGGAGCAGATATGGTCACACCCCTTCGGGAAGAGGAACCCTTCCCGCACTCCCCGTCAAAGGGCATGCTGCTGTCGCAGCGAGGCGCCCCCCGCCACGCCCCCGGCCGGCGGCGTCCGGTGACATGCTGGACCATCTGCTCCTTCGCCGACGCGAGCGTCGACGCCGCCGCGCTGGCCGCGCCCGTGCTCGACGCCGGGTACGGCGCGCTGCTCGCCGGCCTGGCGGCGGGGCTGCTCGTGCTGCTGAACCTGGCGGGCGGCACGTACCGGATCCGGCTGTCACCGTCCGTGATGGACGGATGGATGTGGCGCGGCGGATGCGCCACCGCCATCGCCGGCGCGCTGACCGTCGCCGCCCTCGACCACCGGACGACGCTGGCCGTCTGGACGGGCGAGTCGGCCCGGATCGTCGCCGTCTACCTCGGGCTGACGCTGGTGGGGCGCGGGCTGGTCTGCGCGGTGCTGCGCCAGGCCCGCCGCCGCGGCGCCCGCGTGCCCACGCTGGTCGTCGGCTCCGGCGCGCACGCCAGGAACCTCGCGCTGACCCTGGTGCGGCACACCGAGTACGGCCTGCTGCCCGTCGGCGGCGCCTGCGACGTGCTGGGCCAGGCCCCGTACGAGCCGATCGTGGACGATCCGGAGACCCTGCTCACCATGGCCCGCCGGCACCGCGCCCGCGTGGTGGTCCTGGCCCCGCCGCCGGGCGGCGAGGAGCAGACCCACCGGCTGGCGCAACAGGCCCGGCAGGCGGGGTACCCGGTGTACCTGGCGCCGCAACCCGGCGGCGTGCTGGTCGACTTCGTCCCCGCCGGCGAGCACGTCCGGGGCTTCCCGATGCTGCGCATGCGGCCGTTGCCGCAGCGGCGCGCGTCCTGGCCGCTCAAGCGCGCCCTGGACGTCGTGCTGGCGACGGCCGGGCTGGTCGTCAGCGCCCCGGTGCTGGCCGCCTGCATGCTGCTGCTGCGCGGGCAAGGAGGGCCCGGGGTGCTGTTCCGCCAGGTCCGGGTGGGGATGGCCGGGACGCCCATCGAGATCATCAAGCTCCGCACGTTCGCCCCGCTGCGCGCCGGCGAGTCCGACACCCGCTGGAGCATCGACGACGACCCCCGCCTGACCCGCGTGGCCCGGCTGCTGCGCTCCTGCTCCGTGGACGAGCTGCCGCAGCTGTGGAACGTGCTGCGCGGCGACATGAGCCTGGTCGGCCCCCGGCCCGAGCGGCCGCACTTCGTGGAGCTGTTCTCCCGCGGCGACCACCACTACGGACGCCGCCACCGGTTGCCCGTCGGCCTCACCGGCTGGGCCCAGACGCACGGCCTGCGCGGCGACACCTCGATCGAGGACCGGGCGCGGCTGGACAACCACTACATCGACACCTGGTCCCTGCGCCGCGACATCAAGATCTTGATCCGGACGGTCGGCTGCCTGCTGTGGCCGGGACGATCGTGATCAGGACGTCCCTGGCGTCCCTGTGCCGCCTGACGGCCCGTCCCAGCCTGTGGGCCGCGCTGACCGTGATCGCCGTGTGCGTGCCCGCCGGGCCGCAGGCCGCCGACGTCGTCCAGCCGCGGGTCGCCGACCTGATGTCGCTGGGGTTGCTGGCGTCCGTCGTGGTGAGCCTGGCGCGCGGCGGCGCGCGTCCCGGCCGGTGGGCCCTGCTGGCCGCGCCCGCGGCGCTCGCGGCGACGGCGGCCGCCCTCGCGGCGCCCGACCTCCTGCTGACGCTGCCCGGCCTGGCCCGGTTCCTCCAGGTGTTCGTCCTGGTCCCCGTCGCCGTGACGGTGGCCGTGCGGCAGCGGTCCGACCTGCTGCTGGTGGGCGGAGCCGTCGCGGCCGTGGCGATCGTCCAGGCCGGGCTGGGCTGCTGGCAGGCGCTCACGGGCAGCGGCGCCTCCTACGCGGGCCTGCCGATCCGCGCGGTCGGCACGTTCGGCGCCGGCGAGGTCATGGCGCTGGCCAGCATGGTCAGCTTCGGGCTGATCATCGCCCTGGCGGTCGCGCTCACCGGCGGCCCGGCCCGGCGCGCCGCCGCCCTGGTCGCGGCGGCGGCGCTGTGCCCGCCGCTGGTCATGTCGCTCAGCCGCGGCACCTGGCTCGCGGTGGCCTGCGCCGTCGCGGTGATGCTCGTGCTGCGCGGCGCGCGGCTGGCCGCGCGGGCCGCCGTGGCCGCCGTGGCCGCCGCCGTGCTCCTGACCCTCCTGGTCGGGCCCGCCGGCGGGGTCATCGCCGAGCGCGTCGCCTCCATCACCTCCTCGGTGGACCAGCCCGACCGGTCGGTGACCGACCGGTACCAGCTCTGGCAGGCGGCGGCCGGCATGTGGCGGGACCACCCGGTGACCGGCGTCGGCCCCAAGGGGTTCGCCGCCTGGCGGGACACCTACGCGCCGCTGGCCCTGTCCTCCGGCAGCGACGTCGAGGACCCGGCCGGCGGCTACCGCCGCCAGCCGCTGCTGTCCCCGCACAACATGTACCTGCTGGTGCTCAGCGAGCAGGGCCTCCTCGGCCTGGCGGCGTTCGCGCTGCTCATGGGCGGGGCCCTCGTGCGCGCCCTCACCCGGCCCGGCCGCTCCGGCCCGGCCGGGCTGGCCGCCGCGGGCTTCGTGACGTGGCTGGCCGTGGACTTCGCCTACGCCGACATCGGCGGCGCGACGAGCCTGGTCATGTCGGTCATGCTGGGTCTGGCGACGGGATGGACCGGCGCCGCCGCGTCCCCGTCGCGGCGGCCCGCGTGCTGAGCCGGGGCGCGGCCGACCTGCGCGCCGCGGCCCTCACCACGATGCTCGTCGGCGCCGGCTCGGCGCTCGGCTACGTCCGCGACCTGCTGATGGCCGCGCTGTTCGGCGCCAACGCCGACACCGACGCCTTCCTGATCGCCTGGACCGTGCCCGAGACCGCGGCGCCGCTGCTCATCGAAGGGGCGATGGCCCTGTGGCTGGTCCCGCTGTTCAGCACGGCGTCCGGGGCGCGGCAGCGGGCGGCGCTGGTGCAGCGGACGTTGCCCGCCCTGGCCGCCGCGCTCGCCGCCGTCGCCGTCTGCGCCGCGGCCGGCGCGCCCTGGCTGGTGGCGGCGTTGGCCCCCGGCCTGCCCCAGGGCGGGCTGGCCGTCCAGTGCTGGCGGATCTGCTGCGGCTGCATCCTGCCGTTCGCGCTGGCGGGGTACGCCAGCGCGGCCCTGCGGGCCCACCACGTCTTCGGCCCGCCCGCGGCCACCGGCCTGGCCTACAACCTGGCGCTCGTCGGCTGCCTGGCGATCTGGCACGACGCGCTCGGCGTCCGGGCCGCCGCGTGGGGCGTCGCCGCCGGCGCCGTCCTCATGGTGGCCACGCAGGCGCCGGCGTACCTGCGGCGGGTCGGCCTGCCCCGGCGGCTGCCCCGGCGCCTGGTGCTGCCGGTCGCCGCGCTGCTGCCCATCATCGCCTTCACGCTGCTGCGGCAGGGCCAGGTGCTGGTCGAGCGCGTGCTCGCCGCCGACCTGCCCGCGGGCGCGATCTCCCATCTCAACTACGCCCAGAAGATCGCCCAGGTGCCGATGGTGGTCTCGCTGATGCTGGCCACCGTCACCTATCCGCACCTGGCCCGCAGCATCGCCGCGGGCGACACCCACCAAGCCTGGCGGCTGCTGGCCCGCGACCTGGCGGCGGCGGCGGCCGTCACGGTCGCCGCCGCCGCGCTGCTGGTCGCCTTCGCGCCGACGATCGTGGGCGTGCTGCTGCACCGCGGCGCCTTCGACGACGCCGCCGCCACCGCCACCGAGCACGTCCTGCGGCTCTACGCGATCGGCCTGCTGGGCCACACCGTCGTGGGCGTGGTCTGCCGGGCCTACTTCTGCGCAGGAGGGTGGCGCGGGTTGTGGTACCCGGCCCTGTCGATGGCCGCCGGGCTGGCCCTCACCGCGACGCTGGCCGCGGCGCTCGTCCCCGGCATGGCGCAGGGCGGCATCGCGCTGGCCAACGCCGCCGGGATCACCGTGACCGCCGCGCTCATGCTGGCCGGTCTCCCACGCCTCGGCCTGTCGCCGCTGCGGAGGGCCGTCACGACCGTCAGGGAAGGAGAGCGCGTATGAGCACGCGCACCGGCGCGCTGCCGCTCATCTGGATGTACCACTCCGTCGCCGAGCGCGGCGAGGACCCCTTCGACATCGTCGTCACCCCCGAGCGTTTCGCCGCGCACATACGCTGGCTCGCCCGGCGCGGGCTGCGCGGCGTGTCGGTGCGCGAACTGCTGAACCATCCCGGCGACCGGCGCGGGCTCGTCGGGCTCACCTTCGACGACGGCTACGCCGACTTCGCCACCGACGTCGTCCCGGTGCTGGCCGGATACGGCTTCACCGCGACCGTGTACGTCGTCGCCGGCCGGATCGGCGGCCACAACGCCTGGGACCGCGGCGTCAGCCCCCGCCCCCTGATGGACGCCGGCACGCTGCGCCGGGTGGCCGCCGCCGGCATGGAGGTCGGCTCCCACACCCGCAGCCACCCCCACCTGCCGGCCGCCGCCCCGGGCGAGCTGGCCGACGAGCTCACCACGAGCAAACTCATGCTCCAGGACGTGCTCGGCGCCCCCGTCACCGGCTTCGCCTACCCCTACGGCGAGCTGACCGCCCGCGAGGTCGCCGCCGTCCGGCAGGCCGGCTACGAGCACGCCTGCGCCGTCCGTCCCGGCCGGCTCGCCGGGCCGCACGCCCTGCCCCGCCGCTACGTCGGCGACCGCGACACCGCCGCCCGGCTGCTCGCCAAGACCGCCTGCCACCGGCTGCGCTGGGGGCGGCCCCGATGAAGGTCCTGCACGTCATCACCGGGCTGGCCGCCGGCGGGGCCGAGCAGCAGCTGCGCACGCTCCTGCCGCACATGGACTGCGCCAGCGAGGTCGCCGTCCTGACCAGGCCCGGCGTCCTGGCCGACGCCATCCGCGCCGCCGGGACGCCCGTACGCGCCGTCGGCATGGGCGGCAACCGGGACCTGCGGGCGCTGCCCCGGCTCACCGCCCTCATGCGCGCCGGCCGCTACCAGGTCGTGCACGCGCACCTGTACCGCGCCTGCGTCTACGCGCCGCTCGCCGCCCGGCTGGCCGCCGTGCCGGTCGTCGTCAGCACCGAGCACTCGGCGGGGGCCCGGCACATCGAGGGACGGCCGGTCACGGCGCCCGTCCGCGCGCTGTACCGGGCGAGCGCCCGGCTGACGCACGCCGTCGTCGCCGTCTCGCCCACCGTGGCCGACCGGCTGCACGGCTGGGGCCTGCCGCCCTCGCACGTCGTCACCATCCCCAACGGCGTGGACCTGGCCGCCTTCCGCCACGATCCGAGCGCCGCGCGCCAGGCCCGGCTGAGCCTGGGCATCCCGCCGGAGTCGTTCGTCGTCGGCGGGGTCGGCCGCCTGGTGGCGGGCAAGAACTTCCACCTGCTGGTCGAGGCGCTGCCGCGGCTGGACGGCGCGGTGCTGCTGCTCGTCGGCGCCGGGCCGGAACAACCCCGGCTGCGCTCGCTGGCCGAGCGGCTCGGCGTCGGGCGGCGGGTCGTCCTCGCCGGGGAGAGCGTGCACGTGCCCGCCCTGCTGTCGGCCATGGACGTGCTGGCCGCCCCCTCGCAGGAGGAGACGTTCGGCCTGGCCGTCGTCGAGGCGCTCGCCGCCGGGCTGCCCGTGCTGTACGGCGCGTGCCCGGCGATCGACGACCTGCCCCCCGGGACGGTCCCCGGCGCCCGCCGGGTGCCGCCCCACCGGCTGGCCGCCGAGCTGGCCGCGCTCCGCGACGGACCGCGCACCCGCCTGCCGCCGCCCCCGGCCCTCGACCGCTACGACGTGCGCCGGCAAGCCCGGCGCCTGCACGACCTCTACGACCGCCTGCTCACCAGGCGCCACCAGGAAAGGCTGTCATGACTCACCCGGTCCAGCGCGCCGCCGGCGCGCTCCGCACCTGGTCCCTGCTCGCGCTCCCGCTGATCGGCATGGGGGCGGGGCTGGCGTACTCGCTGACCCAGGAGCCCGTCTACACCGCCGACGCCTACGCGGTCGTCAGCTCGGTACGGCAGGGCGTGCCCACCCAGGAAGCCGACTTCGCGCAGGCCTACGCCAGGGTGACCGTCCACCCCGGCCTGCTCGCCGGGACCGGCGACGCCTACCTGGCCGACGGCGAGCTGCTGCGGACCACGCTGCAGGCGTCGGCCTCGCCGGACGCGCCGCTGATCCGGCTGGCCGCCCTCGCCGGCACCCCCGAGGAGGCCGCCCGGCGGGCCAACAGCGCCGCGGCCGCGCTCACCGCCTACGCCAACCGGCACAGCGCCGACACCGGCGTCCGGCTGTCCAGTTTCGCCCCCGCCGTGCCGCCCGCCACGCCCAGCTCGCCCCGGCCCCTACTCGCCACCGCCGTCAGCACGGCGGGCGGCCTGCTACTGGCCGCCCTGATCTGGCTGGCGGCCCCCGCCGGGCGACGACAGGACGACCGGCGGGACGACCGGCAGGTCCCGCCCGCGCGCCGGCCGGCCGAGACGGCGTCGGCATGACCACCGCGATCCGCCAGGGCCCGGACCTGGCCACCGAGGTCGTTACCGGCGCGGAACGCCTGCGCGCCCTGGCGGGGGAGTGGGCCGGCCTGCACGACCGCTCCCCGGCGGCGACGCCGTTCCAGTCGCACGCCTGGCTGTCGTCCTGGTGGGAGACCTACGGCGACGACCCCGGCCTGAACGTGGTCCTGCTGCGCAGACGGGGACGGCTGGTGGCCGCGGCCCCCGTCATGACCGTCCGCCGCGCGGGGCTGCGCGTCCTGCGGCCGCTCGGCGACGACCAGTCCGACTACACGGACGTGCTGATCGAGGACGGCGACCCCGACCTGCCGGCGGCGCTCGGCCGGGCCCTGGCCGAGCTGCCCGGATGGGACGTGCTCGACCTGCCGGAGGTACGCCAGGGGGCCGACGCCGATCGGCTGGCGGCGGCCTGGCCGGGCCGCTCCTGGCGGCTGCCCGCCTCGACCTGCGTCGAGCTGCCCGGCGTCCCCCTCCACCAGCTGCTCGCCGGGCTGCCCGGCCGGAACGGCACCAAGCTGCGCCGCGAGCTCAGACGCGTGGACGACGCTCCGATCCAGGTCCTGGACGTGCCGGCCGACGAGGCCGAGCACGCCGTCGCGCGCCTGCTCGACCTGCACGCCCTCCAGTGGCAGGGCCGCGGCATCAACGTCGAGCACACCAGGCCGCGCTTCCACGCCCACCTGGCGCGGGCCGCCCGGCGGCTGGTGGCCGACCGGCAGGCGAAGCTGACCGAATACCACCTGGACGGCCGGGTCGTCGCGGTGGACCTGCTGCTCGTGGGCAAGGACTTCGTCGGCGGCTACCTCTACGGCACCCATCCCGACCTGCGTGGGCAGCTGGACGTCGTGACCATGCTGCTGCGCACCGACCTCGGGCTCGCGCACCGGCTGGGCCGGCCGACGATGTCGCTGCTGCGCGGAGCCGAGTCCCACAAGACCAAGTGGGGCGGCCGGCCGGCGGTCAGCAACCGGCTCCTGCTGGCCAGGACGCCGGCCGCGACGCTCTACGCCCTCGCCGCCCGCGCCCGGGTGGGCGGCCGGGCGCTCCGGGACCGCTGGGCGGCGCTCGACCGGGCCCTGCGCAGGCCGCGATGACGACCTTCACCCCGCACGCCCCGCGCGTGCTGCACGTCAGCCAGCCCACCGAGGGCGGCGTCGCGGCCTACGTCGAGAGCGCCTGCGCCGACCAGCGCCGGCGGGGCTGGACGGTCGCCGTCGCCGCGCCGCCGCGCGGACCGCTCGGCGAGCGGCTGGCCGCCCTCGGGCTGCCGCATCTGCCCTGGCCCGCGGTACGGGCGCCGCATCCGGCCGATCTGGCCGCCGCCGTCGTCCTGGGCCGGATCGTGCGCCGGTTCCGTCCCGACGTGGTGCATCTGCACTCCTCCAAGGCCGGGCTGGTCGGCCGGGCGGTGTTGCGGGGCCGCGTGCCGACGCTGTTCCAGCCGCACGGCTGGTCCTGGCTGGCCGGCCGGGGCACGCTCGCCGCCGCGGCCGTCTCCTGGGAGCGTGCCGCCACCCGGTGGACGCAGCTGGTGCTCTGCGTCGGCCAGGGGGAGCACCGGCAGGCCGGGGACGCGGGCGTGCGCGGGCCGCTGGCCGTCGTCCGCAACGGCGTGGACCTGGCCCGGTTCCGTCCCGTCATGCCGGACGAGCGCGTCGCCGCCCGCCGGGGCCTCGGCCTGTCCGCGCACGGGCAGCTGGTCGTCTGCGTCGGCCGGATCACCCGGCAGAAGGGCCAGGACCTGCTGGTGGAGTCCTGGCGGCAGGTCGCGGCCCGGGTGCCGGACGCCTGCCTGGCGCTCGTCGGCGACGGGGACGGCTTCGCCCGCCTGCGCCGCGACGCGCCGCCCGGCGTCCTCATGCCGGGGGCCGGCGCCGATCCGCGGCCCTGGTACGCCGCCGCCGACCTGGTCGTGCTGCCCTCCCGCTGGGAAGGGCTGCCGCTGACCGTGCTGGAGGCCATGGCCTGCGGGCGGTCCGTGGTGGCGGCCGCCGTCCCCGGCCTCACGGAGGTGGTCACCCCGGCCACCGGGGCGCTCGTCGAGCCGGAGGACCCGCGGGCGCTGGCCGCGGCGATCGTGGCCCGGCTGACCGGCCCGGCCGTGCGGCGCGCGGAGGAACGGGCGGCGCCGTCGCGGGCGGCCGAGTTCGACCTCCGCGTCACCCTCGACCGGCTGGCGGCGCACACGCTGCGCCTGGCCCGGCCGGGTCAGGCCGCGGGCGCGGGCATCGAGGTGACGGCCGGGCGGGGCTGAGACGTCGGCGACCCGCTCCCGCTCGGCTCAGGGGAGGGGGCGGGCGTGGGCGGGGACGCGGGAGCGGGGGACGTGGCGGGCGGGGTGGTCGGCGGCGCCGACGGACCGCGCCGGAAGCCCGGGTCGCGCATGAGCTGCCGGAACACCTGCGACGACCGCGGGTTGGCCGGGCACTGCCAGACGCCGTGCGGGCAGTAGTCCACGATCGAGTGGTAGGCCACGTCGTGCCGGGCGATCCAGTCGAGCATGGCGCGCACGAACTCCGGCCGGTCCCCGTACCGGAACAGCCCCCACTCGGGGAAGGAGATCGGCTTGCGGTGCGCGGCGGCGAAGTCGGCCTGCGCCTCCAGCCCGTACGGCTGGTCGACGTAGTCGGCGAACCGGTGGCCGGGGCCCTGGTCGTAGCTGTCCATGCCGATGATGTCGACCACGTCGTCACCGGGGTAGCACTCGGTCCAGCCGATGGCGTCCGGGCCTCGGTTGGGGCTGAAATCGAAGCGGAAACGCTGCCCGGGCACCGCCCGCATCACGGCGACGATCCGCCGCCAGTACGCCTGCCACGCCGGCGGGTCGGCCGAGCAGCGGCTGGAGTAGGTCAGGCCGTTCATCTCCCAGCCCGGGACGATCACCGTGTCCGCCGCGCGCCCGGCCACCAGCGTCCGGGCCAGCCGGTCGAAGTACGGGTCGAACGCGCCGTCCGCGCCGGCGTTCAGCAGCACCGACACGGCCTCGTCCGGCAGGTCGCCCTCGTTCGGCATGACCATCGGCACGTTGAGCACCAGCATGCGCCCCGGCTTGGCCGCCCGCCACCGCATCCACGGCTGCAGGACGAAGTCCGGCCCGCCGAGCGCGTTCCACGCCTCGCCCGGCACGTACGTCCGCCCCACCCGGACCTCCGCCCCCAGCCACGACTCGAACGCGCCCAGCAGGTGCGGCCCGCGCCAGTCGGAGGCGAGGAACACCCCGAACGGCACGGACGACAGGTCGGCGCGGGCGGCGGCGGACGGTTCCTTGGCGCGCTTGGCGCTCAGCGCCGGCGGGATCACCGCGGCGATCACGGCCAGCAGCGCGCAGACCCATGCCATCCTCACGGTCATCGCCCGCCCCCTCCCTTACAGGGTGTATCAGCTCACGTACCCGGAGAGAGGACGATGGTGATCAAGCCACTGCAAAGTGATCGCCGCGGATGCCGGGGCCGCACGTGGCCGGGGGCCGTAAAGCATTGGAGGGCGGCGGCCGGCGGCCGGTAGGGTGCCGATCATGGCTTGCCGCATCTCCGAACTGATCGTCCCCGCCCGAGACGCCCACGGCCTGGCCGCCTTCTGGTGCGAGGTGCTCGACTTCGTCGTGCTCGACACCCCGGACGACGGCTCGGTGGAGATCGGCCCGCGGGAGGGGTTCGGCGGGTTGCAGCCCACCCTGGTCTTCGACCCCACCACCGAGCCCAAGGCAGGCCCGCTGCGGCTGCACTTCGACGTCAACGCCACCGACCGCGACCAGGCCGCCGAGCTCGACCGCCTGCTCAAGCTCGGAGCGCGGCCGGCCGACGTCGGCCAGACCGGCGAGGAGCCGTGGCACGTCCTGGCCGATCCCGAGGGCAACGAGTTCTGCCTGCTGCGCGCCCGCCTGAGCTGACCGCCGCACCCTGCCCCACCCCTTCGTGAGGACTTCGCGCGCATGACGCCGCCTGCTCTCTAGACCTGACACCTTCCCGCGCATCGGTCGCCGACGGACGCCGTCGGCTCTGTTTCCCGTGCTCTTCGTCAGGTCTTCAGAGAGATCATGTCTTCACATCCTCATATCGTGCTGCCCTGGGTGGTGCGGCGCACCCGCCTGCCCCTGCTCGTCCTGCAATGCGTGGCCTGTCCGTCCGGGCGGGCCACCGCCGGTGACGGCCGGTTCCGGGTCAACGCCAACGGCAAGCTGCTCGACGTCTGGCTCCTGGTCAACTGCGTGGCCTGTGACCGGACGGGCAAGCTCACCGTCCACGACCGGGTGCCGGTCCGCTCGCTGGACGCCGGCCTGCTGGCCGGGTACTCGGGCAACTCGCCGTCCCTCGTGGCGCGGACCCTGCTCGACCCGGCGACCGCCCGCCGGAACCGGTACGCGTTCTACTGGGACGGGTGCTGGGAGCTCGACGCGCCGCCCGTTCCGGAGAGTCCGTGGCCCGTCCGGATCACGGTCGCCTTCGACGATCCCGTCCCGCTGCGTCCCGAACGGCTGATCAGCCTCGGCCTGGGCGTCGGCCGGGCCGAGGTCGCCCGCCGCATCAAGATCGACATCCCGCCGAATCGGCGGACGAGACAGGGCTTCTCCTTTCTTCTGGTGTAGGTCGAGGCTGCCGGCCCGGCGGGCGGTCGTCCGTCCGCCGGGACCGGGACAGCAGGTGCCCGGCGAGGGCGGCGGCGAGGCCGGCCAGCCCGGCGGCCGCGAAGCCGCCGCCGGGCAGTGCGGCGTCGATCGCCAGCCCGGCGATCGGCGAGCCGAGCGCGAAGCCCGCGCTCGCCGCCGACGCCTGCAGGCCCGTGGCCTCCCCCCGCACGCCGGCCGGCGCCAGCCGGCTCACCGCGTCGGCCACCGTGGACAGGGTCGGCGCGGTGAGCAGCCCGGCGCCGACGACGGCCAGGCACAACCAGCGCCAGTCGTGGGCCAGCCCGGCGGGGATCGTCACCAGCCCGAGCAGGCCGAGCAGCAGCCACGTCGGCATCGGACGGCGCAGCGTGCCGTAGACCAGCCCGCCGGCGACGGAGGTCACGCCGAACACGGCCACCACCACGGCGGCCCAGGACACCTGGCCCGCCTCCTTGAGCGTGGCCACGATGGCCAGGTCGATGCCGCTGAGCAGGGCCGTGGCGCCGAACCCCATCGCCAGCATGGCGACCATCCGGCGGTCCAGCCACTCCCGGCGCGCCGGACGGACGGGCGAACCGGTCTCCACCTCGCCCTCGGCCCGCAGCGGCGGATCGAGCAGGGCGACCCCGATCCCGCCGGCCACGATCACCGCCCCGAGCCCCCACGCCACGGCCTGGGGGGACAGCTCCGCCGCGCAGAGGATCACCAGCGCCGGCCCCACCAGGTACGCCAGCTCGCCCTGCACCGACTCCAGCGCGAACGCGGCCCGCCGCTGCCCCGGCGTCGTCATCGCGGCGATCGCCTGCCTGGTCACCGCCTGGACCGGCACCATCAGCAGCCCCGCCGCGAAGGATGCGCCCAGCAGGGCCGCGTACGGCAGGACGGGCACGCTCGCCCAGAACACCCCCTGCGACACGACGGTGAGCGTGAGCACGGTCCGCAGCCCCCGCCGGTCCGTCAAGCGGCCCAGCAGCGGCCCGCCCAGCGCCACCCCGGCGGTCAGGGCGGCCGCGACGCCGCCCGCGGCCACGTAGCCCAGGTCCAGGCGCAGCACGACGTACATGGTCAGCGCGGTCACGTCGGCGGTGATCGCGGCACGGGCGAGCAGCGAGACGCCCAGCAGCGATGCCATCCCCCGCACGGCGAGAACCTGTCGGTATCCGGTCACCCGGGCGACGCTAGGTCATCCCGCAGGTCATAGGAAGACGTTGTTTCGTTGGACCAGGCATAATGAATGCTTATGGCCAGAGACCTGGAGACGGCGTTGCTGCGGTCGTTCGTCACGGCTGTGCGGGCGGGCAGCATCAGCCGCGCCGCCACCGCGCTCGGCCACACCCAGCCCGCGCTCAGCCAGCAGTTGCGCAAGCTGGAGAGCGCGGTCGGCCGCCCGCTGCTCCACCGGTCGCCGTCCGGCGTGTCGCTGACGCGGGCGGGGGAGGAGCTGCTGCCCTACGCCGAGCGCATCCTGGCGCTCTCCGCGCAGGCGCTCACCGCGACCGGGCGCGCGCTCACCGGCCGCTGCGGCGTCGGGCTGCTGGAGGACCTGGCCGCGGCGCAGCTGCCGCAGGCCCTCGCCGACCTGGCCCGGCTGCACCCCGGCGCGACGCTGGAGGTGCTGAGCCTGTCCGGCGTCACGATCCGGGAGGCCTACCACGCCGGCCGCGTGCAGCTCGTGCTCGACGAGGCGACCGACCTGCCCGCGCCGCCGCGCTGGACCGTGCGGCGCCCGCTGGTGTGGGCGGTCGGCCACGGCGTCGACCCGGCCGCCGATCCGCTGCCGGTGGTGCTGTTCACCGGGACGTGCGCGTGGCGCACGTCGGTGGTCGAGACGCTCGACCGCACCGGACGGCGGTGGCGGCCGGTGTTCGAGAGCAACAGCCTGGCCGGCGTGCTCGCGGCGCTGCGGGCCGGGCTCGGGGTCGCCGCGCTCATGCCCGGCAACCTCGAACCGGACATGGCCTGCCACGACCCGGCCGCCCTGCCCGCCCTGCCCGACGTCGAGCTGGGCCTGGCCCGGCATCCGCAGACCGAGGGGGATGCGCTGATCGACGCCGTGGAGACCGCGCTGCGACGCATGGTCTGAGCGCCGCCAGGCTCAGAGCACCAGGGCGATCTTGCCGCTCAGCCGGCCGCGCCGGAAGTGCTCGTGGGCCGCCCGTACGTCCCGCAGGCCGTACTGGGCCTCGATGCGGGCCCTGACCTGGCCCGCGTCGACCGCCTTGGTCAGCTCGGCGAGGCCGGGGCCGTCCTCGCGCACCTGGTTGACGGTGGTGCGGACCGATCGATGGGACAGGTCGGGCACCGGCCCGGCCTGGGTGGCGACGGAGGCGTAGCGGCCTCCGTCGGCCACGGCCGCGACGGCGAAGGCGCCGAAGGTGTCGAAGACGGCGTCGTAGGCGCCCACCGGAAGGGCGGCGGGGTCGGTGGTGACCCGTTCGGCCCCCAACTCCTTGGCCGCCTCGACCTGCGCCGGCCTGGAGACCAGCGCGTCCACCCGGGCGCCGCGCGCCCGCGCCAGCTGGACGGCCAGCCCGCCCACCGCGCCGGCCGCGCCCGCCACCAGCAGCCGCTCACCCGCCCGGACGTTCAGCCAGTCGAGCGTCTGCAGGGCGGTGAGCCCCGGCAACGGCAGCGTCGCCGCCTCCACCAGGCTGACCGCCGACGGCGCGACGGCCAGCGAGCCGACCGGCATGGCCACGAGGTCGTTCCCATCCCAGGGTCGTCGGCAGGGGAGGGGCGCCCTCTCCGATCGCCCCTTCACGGGTCTTGTCGTCAACCGGGTTCAGGGCGGAGGCGACCACCCTCACCAGCACCTCGCCGTCCGAGGCCCGGGGTGGCGGCGCCTCGGCGACCGTCAGGACGTCCGGGCCGCCGAAGCGGGTGATCCGCACAGCGCGCATGTTCAACTCCTCGATATTCGGGACAAAGGGGATGGCGGGGTCACCGGTCGAGCAGGCCCAGGGCGGGCAGTGCCGCGGCCAGCCGCGGGTCGACCCGGGCGGCTTCCTCCAGGGCGGTCCTCAGCGTCGCCTCGTAGGTGACGTTCGCCTCGGCGTAGCGGGCCCGGCCCGCGTCGGTGATGACGGTGTAGACCCCGCGCTTGTCGTCGGGGCACAGGTCCCGGTACGTGAGCTCCGCCGTGTTCAGCCGGGTCACCAGCCGGGTCACGGAGCTCTGGTTGAGCCCGATCCGGTCGGCCAGCTCCTGCATGCGCAGCTCGCCGGCGTCGGAGGTGGCGAGGTGGCCGAGCGCCCGGTACTCCGACAGGCCGATGCCGTGCCGCCGCTGGAGGGCGGTGGCCAGGGCGTTCTCCACGCGGGCGTGCAGCAGCAGGACGTCGTTCCAGGAGCTGGACACCGCCGAGGGCGCCGGGGCCGGGTGCGGAGTGGGTGCCGTCGGAGCCATGGAAGCCTCCTCCTTCTCTGAGGACCCGGTCCCTCGGACACGGGATTGACAAAAGCATACATGCACATGCAAGCTTCTTCCTGTGGCTCAATTGCCTGCACTTCGCCGCGATCACCGGCGGCGTGGCGCACCTCAAGATCACCGCCGGCGTGTGACCGGTGGCGCGGGCGAGGCGGGCGGGCCCTGGCCGCGGAGCCGGTCCATCTGCCGCCACTCGGGCCGCAGCCCCGTCAGGCTCGTGGTGAGGGCGTAGACCGCGCCGCCGGCGAGCAGCACCGGCGTCAGCCCCGCGACCGCCACCAGCGCCCCGCCCACCAGCCCGCCGAGCGGGATGCCGGCCCAGGCGAGGGAGTCCTTCAGCGCGTTGACCCGGCCCAGCAGGCTCCGGGGCACCCGCTCGTAGGAGATCGCGCCGAGGATCGGGTTGAGGAACCCGCCGGCGAACCCGCCCACCGCGAACACCGCCACCATGGCCCACAACGGCGGATCCACCGCCAGGACGAGGAACCGGGTCGGCCCGGCGAGCAGGAACGCCACGAAGAACACGGGCCTGCGCCGCATCCGGTGCGCCACGGCGGCCGCGACCAGGCTGCCGCCGACCGCCGTCAACCCCATGACGCTGCTGTTCAGGCCCACCACGGCGGCGCCGTGACCGGACTCCCTGGCCCATACGAACACCAGCACCTGGCTGAAGGCCGCGTCGAGCAGGTTCGTGACGCCGACCATGACGACCACGGACAGCAGCAGCGGTTCGCCGCGCAGGAACGTGAAACCCTGGCCGAACCGCCGCCAGTAGCCCTCCTTCGACTCCGGAGCCTCCTCCGCCGGAGCGCGGTGCCCCATGTCGCGCGGCAGCGCCCACGTCACGATCACCGAGCCGAGCGCGAAGCAGGTGACGCTGATGCCGAGACTCGCCAGCGGTCCGAGCAGCGCCACCACCGCCCCGCCCGCCGCGGGCCCCACCGTCTGGGCCAGCCGCTCGGTCACGCCCATCAGCCCGGTGGCGCGCTCCAGCGGCACCCGCCCGCGCTCGGCCGCCTCCGGAATCATGATCTCCTTGGCCAGATCACCCGGACCGCGGGCCGCGCCGACCACCGCGACGAGGGCGATCAGCGCACCCAGCGGCAGCAGGCCCAGGCCGTGCAGGAGGACGACCGCCCCGGCCGCCGCGGCGCTCACCACGTCCCCGATCCAGGAGATCCGGCGCGGCCCGACCCGGTCGGCCAACGGCCCGGCCAGCGCCTTGACCAGCACGTACGGGGCCATCTCGGCGAACGCCACCATCCCGGTCCGCGCCGGGCTCCCGGTCGTCGTCAGGACGAACCAGGGCAACGCGATGGCCGACACCCGCGTCGCGGTCAGCGACACCGTCATGGCCGCGAGCAGGCCGGCCATCGGGCGTAACGACCCGCCCGCCCCCATCACGCACCCTCGGACGACTCGGGCAGGTCGGTTGTGTCCGACAGCTCGGGCAGGAGCTGGGTGATCAGCGAGACCCGCGCGGCCCCTTCGGGCGCCGGCTGGCCGGGGGTGTCACGACGATAGCGGTCGACGACCTCCGCCAGCTCCTCGCGCAGCCGAAGCCCCTCCTCCGGGGTGATCCGCAGCGCGACGGAGCTGAGGTCGAGCACCCGCCGCCACTCCGCCGGCATGGTCGGCAGCTCGTTCAGCGTCCGCTGGGTGCGCAGGCCGTACAGGGCGGCGATGGACTGCATGTAGGCCAGCACCGCCTTGGGATCCCGCTCCGACAGCTCGTCGTCGGTGAGCCGGGTGACGTGGTGGACCGAGCGCCACCAGCGTTCGCGGGCGTTGCCGCGCTCGGTGTCCTCCGCCACGAATCCGGCGGCGCCGAGCCTGCGCAGGTGGTAGCTGGCGGTGCCCGAGTTCACCCCCAGGCGTTCGGCCAGGCGGGTGGCGGTGGACGGGCCGTGTCTGCGCAGCAGGTCCACGAGTTGCACCCGTACGGGGTGGGCCAGCGCCCGCAGGCCCTTGGCGTCGAGGACGACAACGCTCTCGGAGGGTTCGGTCATGCCTCGCAGCCTAGATTGCAAACAGTTCTTCGCAAAGACTTCTTCGCGAAGAACTGTTTGCAATTGGCGAGGGTGTAGATCGTGTGCGAAGCCGGCCTGTCGCGGAGAAGGCTCAAGTGCTGTGACGCGCGCCTGCGACGAAGACGAACTGGTCACTGGCTTGAGTCTCCGAGCCACGGGGACCCGGGTGGGGCGGGGCCGGGCGCTGTACGTCCCGGGACACACGCCGGTTCTCCACGCGGAAACATCTCCGGAGCTGGAACCGTACCCGCACGTGGAACTGGCCGCAGGCGTCGAGGAGAGCGCCCCCGACCTGTGGCTGCCTCGGGCCCGGGAAGCCCTGCTCGGCGATGGCAGGCCGTGGCCCGACACTCGTGAAACCCCCGTCCCCCTCCGGCCGTTCCTCCGGGCCTTCCGGCGGCTGCGCACCCGCATCGGCCACCAGATCGGCGGCCACGCCGTACCGGTGCAGGGCCCGGTGGAGTACGAGGTCGCGAACGCGGCGCTCGGCGGCGTTCACTCGTGGGGCACCCCCGCCTTGGACCGGGAAGCCGGACGCTGGATCCTGCTTGCCCAGTTCGACAGCGACAGCGACAGCGACGCGAAGATGACGTGGGGTGACACCGGCACCCTCTACTGGCTGATCCGCCCCGAACACGTGGCCGCCCGCCGCTTCGACCAAGCCCGGCTCACCATGCGGTGCTAGGGCGCCGGCCGGGGCCGGTGACCTCCTGGCCGACCAGCAGTAACGCGGGCAGGCGAGCCGGCACGCCGGTCACAGGCGGGAGCGGCGGGACGCCTCCCGCCCGTCCGCGATCACACTTGCCACTTGTCGCACGACACCACTTCGAACCCCCGGCTCGGGAAGACGGCGTCCACGAAGAAGTCGTGCAGGGCCGGGTCGCCGTCGCCGCAGCCGTCGCTCAGCACCGTCACCTGGTAGCCGCGGTCGGCCGCGTCGTAGCAGGTCGCGGCCACCATCGCACTCGTGGCGACCCCGGCGACCGCCACAGTGGTGACGCCCCGCGCGCGGAGCACGAGGTCGAGGTCGGTGCCGGCGAACGCGCTGGCGCGGCGCTTCAGCACGACGACGTCCTCGTCGGCGACCGGCAGGGCGAGCTCGGTTCCGGCCGACCCTTCGTGGAAGGCGTCGCCGGCCTCGAAGAACGACTTCATCAGCGCGCTGCCGGGCGGCACGTCGGTCCCGTTGGCCCGGAAGGCGAAGTGCACGAACACCACCAGGACGCCGGCCGCCCTGGCGCGGGGCAGCAGTTCGGTGAGCGGCGGCACGACCTGCTGGGCGAACGGGTAACCGCCCGTGATGCCCCGCTGGAGGTCGCCGATGATGAGTGCAGTGGTCACGACAGTGCTCCGTCCAGTGTTTCCGGCGACGCGACGGCCCGCGCCCCCTCCGGCCAAACTGGGATCACAGTAGGCAAGAGTTGAGATATCAGCAACCGGAGCGCCGGCGACGACCGTCTTCCGGCGCGCCGGAAGAGCGCCGATCAAAGTGCTGACGTGGCCTGTCATGGAGGCGGCGGTCGGTCCATGCCGGGGCCGGGACGACGTCCCCGGCCCCGGCACGGGGGTCAGTTGCCCCAGACCTGGACGGGGCGCAGGTAGCCGGTGTCGTACACCTGGTCGGCGCCGCCGGGCCCGCCGTTGGTGTTCGGCCCGTACGGGTCGTTGACGACCCACCTGCCGTCATCGGTGTAGCCCTTGATGAGGACGATGTGCCCGGCGGAGGTCATCTGTCCGGACACGGCGACGAGGTTGCCGATGTCGATCTGGTGCCGAACGAAGTCCGGGTTCCAGCCGCTCTGCTGGGTCCAGCCGGTGTGCCGGTTCATGTATCCGAACATGTCTGCCCAGACCGCACCGTACTGCGGGTCGTAGATCGCGCCGTGCGCCCCCTTCCACGCGCCGTTGCCGGAGTAGTCGGGTGCGGTCCAGGAGAACCTTGAGCCGTTGTACTCGTACTCGTCGGTCACGTAGCGGCCGTAGGGCGAGTAGTGGCGTCCGCCGTAGTTCACCCACAGTTCCCACTCACCGAGCTGGTAGCCGGCCAGCGTCATGACGGCGGTGGTCGGGCCGCACGAGCCGCGCCCGTCGAACTCGTCCCGCGTGTCGTAGACCTGGTTGATGTGCACGGCCCGGTTCGTCCGGCCGCCGGCCAGCGAGCGGGACCGGCCCTCCAGGTTCGCCGCCGCGAGCGGCTGCGCCACGCCGCGCGCCACCGCGTCCGCCCCGACGGTACGCTCCCCGAGCCGGGCCGAGGCCAGCCGCACCCGGTCGCCGTCGAACCCGTTGATCCCGAACTCCGACGTCACCCCGCTGACCACGCGTACGGGCGCGCCGCCCGACACCCGGGCCACGAAGGTGCCCGACTCCTCGCGCGTACGGGCGGCCGTCGCCGCCGGGTCGGCCGCGGCCTTCGACTGGGACGTGCACGGCTGGGCGGCGTAGGCGATCCGGTCGCCGTCCCCGCTCCACACCGCCTGGCGGTAGGCCGTCCCGGAGCTCGCCCCGTACGTGGCCACGGTCCGGCCGTCGAGGTCGGCGAGCCCGAGTTCGGAGCGTCCCGAGCACAGATACGGCCCCGACCGCCGGATGAAGCTGACGAGCTGACGGTCGCCGTTCACCAGGCGGAAGTCGGCGTACACCTGGCCGTGGGCGGGGTCGCTCGCGATGAGCGGCGTCACCGAGCCGTCGGCGAGCGCGACGCGCAGCAGGCTCGCCGCGTACCGCCGGTCGTCGCGGGCGTCGGGGTAGGCGGCCACGAACGCCGCGCTCGCGTCCCCCGACAGGCCCACGACCTCGACGCGGGCGCCGGGGATCGCGGCGATCCGGCGTCCGGGCGCCTCGGCGGAGCCGGCGTACAGGTCCGCGCCGGCCTGCCCGGCGACCGTGTAGGCGAGCCGGGTGCCGTCCGGGGAGAAGGCGGCGGAGACGACCTTGCCGCGGGCGAGGGTGCGGGTGCGCCCGGTGCGGGTGTCGTAGGTCATCAGGCGGCTGCCGCGGGAGCCGTCGTGGTCGGGGATCACGGCGACGTGGCCGGGGGCGGCGGCGGTCACGACGCCGTCCGACTTCTCCGGTTGCGCGAGGTGCAGGCGGGCCTGGCCGCCGATCAGCACGTCGAACCCGTCACCGGTCCGTAAGGTGCTGACGCTCTGTTCGGTGGCGTCGGCGGCGTGGGCGGTGGCGGCGCCGGTCAGCGCCGTCACCGCGGTCAGCGCGGTGACGGCGGCCGCCGCCAGGAGTGATTTCCGGCATTTCGTGAGCTGGAGTGACATGACCGTCCTTCGGTAGATCGCGGAATTCGCTCCCAAAGCGTGAACCGCGGCCCCCGTCGAAGGCACGTCGTCAAAATGTCTGACCGTGATCAGTGGTCGTGGGTGGTTCGGGGGACATGGCCGGTGTGGCGGAAACACCTGTCATGCGCGATCGGCGTCCGGGGCTCATCCTGCGATCGTGAGGGGCAGGCCGGACAGCAGGCGGTCGCGCAGGACGTCGCCGCGGACGCCGATCTCGGGCAGGTCGTCGGGGCCGGGGGCGCCGCTGATCAGCAGCTCGGGCACGAGGAGGCGGCTGAGCGGGACCTCGGGCGACGGGTCGGCCAGGGCGCCGACGTCGGCGCCGGACAGGTCGAGGTAGGCCGGCGTCAGGGCCCTGCCGTGCAGGGTGCCGGCGACCAGGTCGGGGCAGAACTCGTTCCAGAAGATCGAGACGGTGGTGCGCAGGTCGCCATGGATCATCACCAGTTTGTCGGTCATGTCGCCGACGAACGTCTCGGCCGTCAGGTGGCCGCGCACGACCAGCTTGGCGTCACCGGCCAGGTAGACGTTCCGCGCCCGCAGGTCGCCCAGGACGATTAGCGCGGCGGAGCCGTCGTCCACGTCGGTGACGTTCCCGTCGACGACCAGGTCGCCGTCCACGATGTAGCCGGTCGCGGCGTCGGGGGCGTCCTCGTGCCACGGCGTGCGCTCGTGCTCGTCGAGGGGGAGTTCGCCGGTCACCGTGGCGGGGCCGGGCACGAGGATGTACTCCTCCTCGTACAGGTTCCCGTACGTCTCCTTCGGCAGGCCGCGCCGCTCGAACAGGTCAACCGCATCGTCCCAGGCGAGATAAGTCGATCGCATGCGCGTGACCCTAGCAATCAGGCCGGGTGGTATTCACCGGGCGCGGTCGCGGCTCGGAGCGGGAGAGAGGCGAGCGTCCATGAAGATGTTCCAGAACCTCGACCCGGAGCTCGCCGCCGCGCTCGTCCACCTCGACCGAGATCACCCGCCGCGCCGTCGCGAACCGCGTCTCCGCACTACGCCGGGCCTTGCGCTGACCGTCCACCGCCGCGCGGGCGGGGTTCGTACGATGGCGGGGTGCGGTCAGTTGCGCCGGTTCGCGGTCATGTGCCCGGGTGGGAGATCACCGTTCCGTCTCGGCCCGGCGGCCTGCCCGGGGTCGTCATGGCGGGGTTCAGCGACCGCGCCAACGAGCTCCGCGACCTCGCCCTGGTCCCGCACCCCGCGGTCACCTTGCTCTTCGACCTCGGCGACGAGCCGTTCGTCATCGAGGACGACCGCGGCTCCAGGCAGCTCGGACGCGTCGTCGCCGGCCTCGCGCCCCGGCAGGTGCGGGGGAGCGGTCTGACCCGGCGGATGGAGTGCCTGCAGATCCGGTTGTCGCCGATGGCGGCGCACGCCGTCCTGGGCGCGTCCGCCGAGCTGAGCGGCACGGTGGTCGCGCTCGACGACCTCTGGGGGCGCGAGGCCGAACGCGTCCAGGAGCGGCTGCGGGCCGCCGGGTCGTGGGAGGACCGGTTCGCGATCGCGCGGGACGCGCTGGCCGGGCGGGCCGACGAGGGCCGGGCCGCCGATCCGGAGGTCGCCTTCTCGTGGCGGCGGATGGCGGCCAGCGGCGGGCGGGTGCCCGTCGAGCGGCTCGCCGCCGAGGCGGGCTGGAGCCGCAAGCGCCTGTGGGCCCGGTTCCGCGCCCAGGTCGGCCTCACGCCCAAGCGGGTCGCCCGGCTCATCCGCTTCGACCGGGCGGCCCACCGTCTGGCCGCCGGTGAGCGGGCCGCCCTGGTGGCGGCCGAGAGCGGTTACGCCGACCAGTCGCACCTGCACCGGGACGTCATGACCTTCGCGGGGGTGACGCCGGCCGCGGTCGCGCTCTCGCCGTTCCTCGCGGTGGACGACGTCGCCTGGCCGTCCGGCCCTCCCTGCGACCTCGCCTAGCCAGGTCGTCCCCGGAGCGAGGGGGCGCACTCAATCCTGTCGAGACGTCACCAACCGTGACCTCAGGCCGCCGAGCCTTCGGTGCGGCGAGATGTCGGCATCCCGGAACAATGCGCAAGGGTGGCAAGCGATTGCCATGCGGCATTGTGCTTCTACCTGCATCATCGATGAGATCTATTGACAATATAGGCAAGCGCTTGCAATCTTGTGCCCACCCCCCGACGAACGGGCGATCACGAAAGGACGTGGCGACCGTATGGACGCAAACCGACTGGGCAGACGGCAGCTCCTGCAAGGCGCGCTCGGGCTCGCCACCCTGGGCACGTTGGGCGCGTGCGGCTCGGGCGGCGGTGGCGCCGGGAGTGGCAGCGGGAGCAGCAGCGCCCAGGCCAACGCGCGGGTGACGTTGCCGGGTCACGTGCCTTTCACCGGGCTCAAGGCGGACCTGCCGGGCACGGCCGACGGCGCGTTGCCGGCGTTCTTCGCCTATCCGGCCGACCCGGTGAAGTTCACCACCGAGGTCCCGGCGCGCGGCGGCACCGTGCACGCCCTCTGCACCATGAACACCCCGCCCACCCCGCTGGCCGGCAACCGCTACTGGCAGGCGCTCAACCAGGCGCTCGGCGCCGAACTGAAGATCACCGGCGCGCCCACCGCCGACTATGTCAACAAGTTCCAGACCATGATGGCCGGAGGCGACCTGCCGGACACCATGGAGGTGCGGGCCAACACCCCGCAGCTCCCCGGGCTCCTTGAGGCGAAATTTCAGGAGCTGTCCGAATTCCTCGCCGGCGACAAGATCAAAAATTACCCCGGCCTCGCCAACATCCCGACCACGAGCTGGCAGTCCACGGTCTACAACGGCGGCATCTACGGCATCCCCATCCACCTGCCCGCGATCCGCCTGGCCGCCTCCGCCCGCGCCGACATCATCGCCGCCAAGGGCCTGAGCCTGGAGATACGGTCGGGCGCCGAGTTCATCGCCCTGCTCAAGGGCCTCACCGAGCCCTCCGCCAACAAGTGGGCCATCGACGAGCCGCTCAGCACCCTGGAGTTCGTCGGCGCCATGCTCGGCGTCGCCAACAACTGGAAGGTCGAGGGCGGCCGCTTCACCAAGAACTACGAGCAGCCCGAGATGAAGAAGGCGCTGGAGGTCGTCGCGGGGCTGTGGAAGGACCAGGTCTTCCACCCCGACGCCTTCACCGCCACCGGCGCGCAGAAGGTCGCCTGGATGTCCAGCGGCGCCACCAAGATCCACGTGGGCGCCTCCACCTGGTCCAACATCGCGATCGCCGCCCGCGCCGCCGACCCGAAGGCCGAGCTCAAGGCCCTGCAACCGCCGAAGTTCGACGGCGGCGGGCCCGCGCCCACCTATCTCGGACCGGCCGTCTTCTCCATCACCGGGCTCAAGAAGGCGCCCAGGGAACGCATCGAGGAGGTGCTGCGGGTGCTCAACTGGCTGGTCTCGCCCTTCGGCACCGCCGAGCACCGCCAGCGCGTCTACGGGGTCAAGGACTGGGACTTCACCCTCAAGGGCACCGACCCGATCCACACCGACGCGGGCAAGTCGGAGACCACCGTGCCCACCCTCTACATCGCGGCCTCGCCGGTCGTGCACTACGCGCCCGGCTACCCCGACATCACCAGGAACGAGTACGAGGCCGAGAAGGCCGCCCTCGTCAACGCCGAGCCCTGGCCGATCGGGGGCCTGTACTCGGCCACCGACCAGAGCCAGGGCGCGACGCTCGACAAGCGGATGCGTGACCTGCAGGCCGACATCATCCAGGGCCGCAAGCCCGTCTCCGCGTGGGACGAGGGCGTGGCCGCCTGGAAGTCGGGCGGCGGGGACAAGACGCGCGCCGAATACCAGGACGCGCTGCAGCAGTCAGGGAGAAACTGATGATCCGATTAATGCTGGCCGCCCTCGCCGTCGCGCTCGTGCTCCCGGGCACCGCGCACGCCGCCCGCGGGCCCGCCCTCGTCCTGCCGGACCCGCCCGCGGACGGCATCGCCCGCGCCCAGGTGTTCGACAGCGGGGTGCCGGACAAGTCGGTGTACCAGGGGAAGGTCTCCTTCACCTGGGGCGCCTACCCCATCACCGGACAGCCCGCCGAGCTGGTCCCCAGCCGCTACATGCCGGTGATCCGCGACAACAGCCCCGACCGCCCCCTGTCCTGGTACCAGGCCAACCACCCCGACTGGATCATGTACAAGGAGGACCGGGTCACGCCGGTCTTCCAGTCGGGCAGCTCGCAGGCCGTCACCCTCGACGTGACCAACCCGGCGGCCCGGCAGTTCATGCTGGACAACCTGGTCAAGCCGGCCGCGGCGCTCGGCTACAAGGTGATCGCCATGGACAACGTCGTGCCGTGGAACTGGACCGCCGCCTCCGGCCACTACGACCAGTCCGGCGCCTGGGTGCAGCAGTACGCCTCCGGCACCGACGACCCCGCCTACGCCGCCGCCTTCCTCGACTACCTGTACTGGATGAAGCAGGAGATGCACAAGCTGGGCCTGGCCCTGGCGGGCAACATCAGCCCTCTCGGCGTCAACGCCTGGCAGCGCCAGCAGTCGGCGCAGGCCGTGCAGATCGTCGACCTGTGGCTGCACGAGGGCGGCTTCACCCGGGCCCGCGACGCCGACATCACCGACGACGAGTGGGCGCAGACGTTCGCGCTCTACCGGTCGGTCGTGGGCGTCAAGCCGGTCGTGACCGTCAACCAGACGACCACCGCCGCGCTCGCCGACGCCAGTCAGCAGCAGATCGACTGGATCATCGCCAACTACCTCCTGGTACGCGAGCAGAAGACGATGCTCACGCTGTGCGGACGCAATCAGTACGGCGTCTGGCTGGACCGGCCCGAACTCGACATCGACCTCGGCACCCCGGCGGGCGCGCCCGTCCAGGACCCCTCGGGCGCCTGGCAGCGTGACTACCAGCTCGGCAAGGCGCTGGTGAACCCGTCCTCCACGCAGAACGCGACCGTCACCCTGCCCGCGGGCACGTGGACCGACTCGCACGGCGTGGCCCACACCGGCCAGGTCACCCTGGTCCCCAATTCCGGCCTGATCCTGACCCACTAGGAAGACCACGTGCGCCTCCACCTCACCTCTCCCGGCGAGCCGCTGCCCGGCCTGGCCGAGATCGCCGCCGAGTACCCGTGGCGCTTCGGCGACGGGCCGGACGCCGTCCGGATCCGGCTCGTCCCCGGCGACGCCCCCGGCTACGCGATCGAGCGGGAGGAGGGTGGCTGGCGCCTGACCTACGACCGTCCGCGCGACGCCTACCGGGCCCTGGGCGTCGCGATGGGCGGGCTGTCCCCGCGTGCCGAGTCCAGCCCGTTCCGGTCGCTCGCCCTCATGCTGGACGTGTCGCGCAACGCCGTCATGCGTCCCGCGTCGATCGCCTCCTACCTGCGTAAATGCGCTCTCATGGGCATCGACACGCTGTGGCTGTACATGGAGGACGTCTACGAGCTGCCCGGGGAGCCCGCGTTCGGCTACGCCCGCGGCGCCTACGACGCCGCCGAGCTGCGCGCGATCGACGACCAGGCGCACCGGCTGGGCATCGAGGTGATCCCGTGCGTGCAGACGCTCGGGCACCTGGAGCAGATCCTCCAGTGGCCGCGCTTCTGGCCGCTGCGCGACACCGAGCGCGTGCTGCTGGCCGCCGACGACGGCTACGCGCTGATCGGCCGCATGATCGAGACCGTCGCCTCCTGCTTCCGCAGCCGCCGCGTGCACGTCGGCATGGACGAGGCCCACGGCATCGGCTCGGGCCAGTACCGCCGCCGCTTCGGCGAGCGGCCGCCGTTCGAGATCCTGTCCGCGCACCTGGAGCGCGTGGTGGCGATCTGCGAGGAACGCGAGCTGCGGCCGATGATCTGGAGCGACATGTACTTCCGGCTCGGCTCGGCGACCGGCCACTACTACGACCCCGGCTCGGTGATCCCGTCCTGGGTCGCGGGCGGCATCCCCGCGCCGGTCGAGCTCGTCTACTGGGACTACGAACACGGCGAGCGCGCCTTCTACGACGAGTGGATCCGCCGGCACCGCGAGAGCCTGGGCAAGGACCCGGTCTTCGCGGCCAGCGGCTGGACGCACCACCGCATGTGGGCCGCGCTGCCCAAGGCCCTGGCGACGCTGTCGGCCGGGATGGCCGCCGCCCGCGACGCGGGCCTCGCCGAGGCGGCCGTCACCCTGTGGGGCAACGACGGCACCGAGTGCGACCTGTTCTCCGCCCTTCCCGCCGTCCAGCGCTTCGCCGACCTGGCGTACGGCGCGGCGGCCGACGACCTGGCGGCCGACTTCGCCGGGTCGTGCGACGCCACGCTGGAGGGCTGGCTGGCCGCCGCCGAACTTGACGTGCTGCCCGGCGTCGGCGACCCGGTCGCCTGGCGCGGCAACCCGGCCAAGTGGCTGCTCTGGCACGACCCGGTGCTCGGCTTCCTCACCTCCGGCCTGCCGCCCTGGCTGGCCGGTCACTACGACGACCTCGCCGCCCGCCTGAGGCAGGCCGCCCTGGTCAGGCCCGGCGACGCCCGGCTGGCCTTCCCCGCCCTGCTCGCCGAGGTGCTGGCCGCCAAGGTACGCCTGCACACCGGCGACGACACGGGCCTGCCCGCCCTGGCCGACGGAGTGCGCCGCCTGCGCGCGCTGCACCGCCGGGTCTGGTGCGGCGACAACAAGCCGTTCGGCTGGGACGTGATCGACCGCCGCTACGGCGGCCTGCTCGCCCGCCTGGACGACCTGGCCGAGCACGGCCGTCCCGACTACGAGCGCCACGATCCCTATCCGGACGGCGGCGCGATCGCCCAGTGCCTGCCGTACGCCAGGGTCGCGTCGGCCAGCTTCATCAGTTAGGAAAGGGTGCGCATGCTGCTCAAGAGGCCGCCTGAGGTGCGTAAGGAGAGCCGCTGGCGGCGCGACAGGTTCCTGTTGCTGCTCGCCGTGCCCGGCATGACGATCGTGATCCTGTTCCACTACGTCCCGCTGCTCGGGAACGTCGTGGCCTTCCAGGACTACCAGCCCTACATCGGGATCTTCGAGGCGCCCTGGGCGGGCCTGCGGAACTTCCAGGTGATCTTCACCCTCGACCCCGCCTTCGTCAACGCCCTGGTGAACACGCTGGTCATCTCGTTCCTCCAGGTCGTGTTCGTCTTCCCGGTGCCGATCGCGCTCGCGCTGCTGCTGAACTCGCTGCTGTCGGAGCGGATCAAGCGGGTCGTGCAGTCGGTGCTCTACCTGCCGCACTTCATGTCGTGGGTGATCGTGGTCGCGATCTTCCAGCACATGCTGGGCAACGGCGGCCTGGTCAACGCCTGGCTGCGCAGCAAGGGCATGGAGGGGTTCGACCTGATCGGCGACCCCGGGCTGTTCAAGGCCGTGATCACGTCGCAGGTGATCTGGAAGGACACCGGCTGGGGCACGATCCTGTTCCTGGCCGCCCTCTCGCGGGTCGACCTGGCCCTGTACGAGGCGGCGGCGGTCGACGGTGCGAGCCGGATGCGGCAGATGTGGCACGTGACCCTGCCCGCGATCCGCGGCGTCATCGTGCTGCTGCTCATCCTCAAGCTCGGCGACGTGCTGACCGTCGGGTTCGAGCAGATCCAGCTCCAGCAGCGGGCGGTGGGCGTGGACGCCTCCGAGGTGCTGGACACCTACGTGTACAACAACGGCGTGACCGGCGGGAACTGGGGCGTGTCCGCCGCGGTCGGGCTGGTCAAGGGGGTGATCGGGGTGGCGCTGGTGCTGGCGGCCAACAAGATCGCGCACATCTTCGGCGAGAGGGGCGTGTACTCGCGATGACGAGCGCGCACATCACCAGGGCGGCCGGCCGCCGCGACGCGCGGCCCAGGCAGCTGCGCAACGGCCTGGAGCCGGCGAGCCGTCCGGTCCGGGCGCTCAAGGGCGTCGTGCTGCTGGCCGCCTGCCTGGTGGTGATCCTGCCGTTCGTCGCGGTGATCGCCACCAGCCTGGCCGACCAGGTGCAGATCAACCTGGCCGGCGGCTACGTGCTGTGGCCCGAGCACCCCACGCTCGACGCCTACCGGGCGATCTTCGCCGGCGGCGTGGTGTCGCGGGCGCTGTTCGTGTCGCTGGGCGTCACGGTCGTCGGCACCCTGCTCAGCCTGACCTGCACGACGCTGCTGGCCTACTCGCTGTCGCGGCCGGGCAGTTTCGCCTCCCGGCCGTTGCTGCTGCTCGTACTGTTCACGCTGCTGTTCTCGCCCGGCATGATCCCGAGCTACCTGATCGTCAAGCAGCTCGGCCTGCTGGAGTCGTACTGGTCGCTGATCCTGCCGGTGCTGATCAACGGGTTCAACGTGATCGTGGTCCGCTCGTTCTTCCTCGACCTGCCGAAGGACCTGCTCGACTCGGCGCGGATCGACGGGGCCGGCGAGTTCCAGGTGCTGCGCCGGGTGGTGCTGCCGCTGTCGAAGGCGGTGCTGGCCGTCGTGGGCCTGTTCTACGCGGTCTCGTACTGGAACAGCTTCTTCTCGGCCATGCTCTACCTCAACGACTCGGCCAAGTGGCCGCTGCAGCTCGTCCTGCGCACGTACGTGGTCGACAACGCCACGATGGGCGTGGACAACACCGCCCTGACCGGCGAGCTGCCGCCGCCGCAGCAGGCCCTGCAGATGGCCGTGCTGGTCATCTCCCTGGTGCCGATCCTGATCGTCTACCCCTTCCTGCAACGCCATTTCGCCAAGGGCATCCTGATCGGGGCGGTGAAGGGATGAGCGGGCCGCCGGTCATCCCGTGATGCCCGGGATGACCGACTCCCAGCCGTCCACCGGGTCGCGCAGCTCGACGGCCGCCACCTCGTCGTCGAGCCTGGCGGCCCACCGGGCGTGGACGGCCTGGCCCGCCTCGGCGTAGAGCTCGATCCTCGCCCCGAGGCGCTCGTGCCTGGCGAAGGCCAGGGCGCGCAGCACGTCGTGGACGCGCGCGGCGCCGAGGCTGTCGCCGAGCCAGAGCAGGTCGGTCATGAGCTTGTAGGTGGTGCCGAAGTACGCGCCGTCGGGGCGGGCGGTCACGGGAGCCGGGGCGAGCGCGCCCGTGCCCCGGACGTCGAGGACGAGGACGGCCCGGCCCGTGCCGAGCTTCTCCTTGATCCAGTCCTGGCGTTCGGGCAGGGACGCGGTGCCGCGCTCGAACAGGGCGACGACCAGGGTGCCGTCCGGGTCGGGCGGCCCGGCGAGCACGCCCGCGTTCCACACGTCCCGCTCGGAGCGCCAGAAGACGTGCCGGACGGGCACGGACGCCTCGGGGCGGTCGAACCAGCGGGGGAAGAACTCGGCGGGCGGCTCGCGATGGGCGCGGACGACCGCCTCGACCTGCTCCGGCGAGGCCGGCTCGGCGGGCGGCGGCTCGGGCACGTGCAGCGTGCCGGGGTGATCGCGGAAGACGCCCTGGCGGGTGCAGGCCAGTTCCCCGGCGGGAAGGATCTCCGGTTCGGCGTCGGAGACGACCGTGCCGCCCAGGTGGCGGGCCAGGAAGGCGGTCGCGGCGCGGGCCAGCTCCGGGTGGTAGCCGTGGGCCACCGGGGCGCGGGCGACGGACAGGCCGCCGGGCGCGCCGAGGAGGTCGTAGGCACGGGCGGCGCGGGACACCGTCTCCAGCGTGCCGTCCACGGGGAAGAAGTCGTAGTCGGCCGCCAGCACCAGCGCCGGGCGCGGGGCCATCGCCAGCAGCAGGTCCTCGTGGCCGACGCCCAGCAGGGTGCCGCCCGGCAGGATCTGCTCGGCGTCCTGGGCCTGACCGGCCCACAGGTACGCCCGCCTGCTGGTGACGAACGTGCCTGGCGCGGCGGCGGCCAGCCGGGGTTCGAGCGCCATCATGAGCGCGGTGAGGACGCCGCCGCCGCTGTTGCCGGTGATGCCGAGCCGCGCCGGGTCGACGTCGGGCCGGGCGCACAGGAGGTCGAGGCCGCGCCGGGCGTCGTGGACGAAGTGGGCGGCCAGTGAGTGCCCGGCCCGCCAGCAGGTCACCCCGGCGTCGGTGTGCTCGGAGACGCCGCCGTCGCCGCGGTCGGCGAGCGCGCGTTCGCCCTGTCCGACGGGGTCCATGACGAGGACCACCAGCCCCGCCCCGGCCAGGCGGGCGCAGACGGCCTGGTAGGCGGGGTGCGCCTTGGCCTGCTGCCCGTGGCCGCAGACGAACAGCACGGCCCCGGCCGGCTCGGGCACGTGGGCGGGCCGCCAGAGGTTGGCGGGCACGAGGACGCCGGGGGCGGTGCGCAGCACCATCCGTTCGACGACGAGATCGCCGAAGCGGACGCTGCCCCGGTGCTCGGCCTCCGGCGGGGGCTCGCCGAGCGCGAAGGGCGGGAACGTGTCGCCGTACAGGCTCGTGGTGAGGGCGGCGCGCACGGCCTCCTGCCGGGCGCGCACCTCGGCCGGGGTGGACAGCGCGTCGTTGACCGCCTCCCACCGCGACAGAAGCCGCTCGGTGCGCCGGTAGACGTGGGCCTGCAGGTCGTGCGCGACGTCGAAGCGGCCGTCGAGGAACGGCCCGAACCCGGGGATCATCGCCGCGGGGCCGGCCCGGTCGAACTGCGCACCACCAGGTACGTCTCCAGCTCCACCAACGGCGGCGGGGGCTCCCCGTGCATCCCGTCGAGGACGTCGAGCAGCAGGTCGACGGCGGTGGCGCCGGCCTCGGCGCCGGGCACGTGGATGGAGGTGAGCGTCGGGTAGGCCATGCCCGACAGCGGGCTGTCGTCGATGCCCATGACGCTCAGGTCGCGCCCGACGCTGAGCCCGCGCTCGGACATGCGGGCCATGACGCCCAGCGCGATCAGGTCGTCGTAGGCGATAACGGCCGTGGCCTGGCTGCCCTGCAGCAGGTCGGCCGCCTGCACCCCGGCCTGCACCTGCGGCTCGAACGGGCCGAACGTCACCAGTTCGGCCCCGAGCTGCGCGCACGCCTCGGTGATCGCGGCGTGGCGCTGCTGGTTGGACCACGAGCGCCGGGGCCCGGCCAGATAGCCGATGTGCCGGTGGCCGAGCGCCACCAGGTGCTCGACCGCCTGGCGCATGCCGTCGGCGTTGTCGATCAGCACCGACGGGTGCTCGGGCACGTGCCGGTTGACGAACACGGTGGGCCCGAGCCGCCCGATCTCGGCGATCCGCGGCTCCGGCGAGCGGGGCGAGACCATGATCAGGCCGTCGACCTGCTTGCTCAGCACCCGGGCGCGGTCGAGCTCGTCGGCGGCCCGCTCGTCGGTGTCGGCCAGCACCACGACGAGGTCCTTGCGCGCGGCGCGGGCCTGCACCGCCTTGATGATCGGCGGGAAGAACGGGTTGGCCACGTCGGGCACGATGAGGCCGATCGTGCCGGTGCGCCCCATCGACAGCGACCTGGCGACCCGGTTGGGCGTGTAGCCCATCTCGCGGGCGACTCGTGCCACCTTGTCGCGGGTCTGCGCGCTGACCCTGCCCGGATCGGACAGGGCGCGGGAGACCGTGGACGGCGACAGGCCGCACGCCTGCGCGACATCGGCCAGCGTGACGGTCATGGGCATCTTTCCTTCATGGGTGCAACGCTAGCGCAAGCGGTTGCGCACGGTTTCCGGTTCGGCCGCTCGATCTGCCGTGTCCGTCATGGGCAACCGCTTGCGAGAAGGGACTCGACGTCCACCGGCCGGCCGGTTCGCGACGACAGCCGGACGGCCTCGCCGACGGCCACGGCCCTGGCGCCGTCCCGGCTTCCGGCGCGCAGGCCGAGCGGGTCGTCGCCGCCCCCGGTGAACAGATCGCGGACGAGGAGTTCGTCGGCGCCGAGATGGCCGCCCGCCTCCCCCTCGACCACGATCTCCCGCCGGTCGCCGAACATCGGATACAGGACGATCGGCTCGGGCGGGCCCGACGCCTGCCTGCCGTATTCGAGCGTGGCCTCGATGCGGCCGTGCGTGCCGTTGATCCCCAGGCGGTAGCCCTCCCACGGTGCGGAGAACTGGATGCTGTACGACAGATGAGCGCCGCCACGGTAGCGCACGAGGGCCGCGTAGTTGTCCTCGATGTCGATCTCCGTGTCGTAGATGTGACCGAGGGGGCTGTCGGGCAGCGACACGCCTTCCTCGGCCCAGCGCCGCCGGTAGGGGTCGTCGGCCGCGTGCGGGCTGCCGGCGCCGTAGTAGGCGCGCGAGCCGTACCCGAAGACCTGCACGGGCACGTCGGCCAGCCACCAGCCGACCAGGTCGAAGTGGTGGCAGCTCTTGTGCACCTGGAGGCCGCCGGAGAACTCGGCGCGGCGGTTCCAGCGCTGGAAGTAGCTGGCGCCGTGCAGGGTCTCGACGTTCCAGACGAGCTCGACGCCGACCACCCTGCCGATCTCGCCCTCCATGATCAGCCGCTTGACGGCCTGGTGGCGCGGGGCGTAGCGCAGGTTGTGGGTGACCCGCACCCTGCCGCCGGGGTCGGCGGCGACGATCCTGGCGGCGTCGCGGGCGGTGGTGACCATGGGCTTCTCCGACACCACCGCCAGGCCGCGGCCCAGGCCGGTGAGAACGGCCTCGGCGTGCGTGAAGTCGGGCCCGGCGACCAGCAGGGTGTCGGGGCGGGTCTCGGTGATCAAATCGTCCAGCCGTTCCGGCGGGTACCAGGGCAGGGCGGGGTCGAGCTCGCGCACCCGGGCCTCGTCGGGGTCGCACACCGCGACGAGCTCGCCCGCCTCGGCGTAGGGGCCGCGCAGCGGGCGGACGAACACCGACATCGCCCGCCTGCTCAGCCCCGACAGCGCGTAGCGCCGGCGCTCAGCCACCGCTCACCGCCGGCTCGTCCAGGACCAGCGCGGCCGACTCGCGGTCGAGGAAGAGCCGCGCCCCTTCCTGCCCGCGCAGCCACGTGGCCGGGCAGTGCGCCCCGACCGGCCCGCGCAACGCCTCCCGCACGGCCCGCGCCTTGCGCGCCTCCGGCACCACCGCCTGGACGTGCCGCGCCCCGAGCAGGGCCGGGACGGTCAGCGTGATGGCCGTGGCCGGAACCGCGTCGAACCCGTCGAAGTGCCCTTCCCCCACCTGCTGGTGCCGGGAGGCCGGGGTGAGGCTGATCACCCGCGCCCACCGGGGGTCGTCGCGGTCGGCGTCGTGCGGCTCGTTGAAGGCCAGGTGGCCGTTCTCCCCGATGCCGAGGCAGACCAGGTCGATCGGGGCCTCGCGCAGCAACGCGTCGTAGCGGGCGCACTCGGCCTCGGCGTCGGCCGCGTCGCCGTCGATGTAGCACACCCGGGCGGGCGCGAACGGCTGCTCGACGTTCTCCCTGATCCAGCGGCGGAACGAGGCGGGGTGGCGGTCGTCGATGCCCACGTACTCGTCCATGTGGAACACCGTCACCTTCTCCCACGGCACCTGCTCGGCACGCAGCGCGGCGATGAAGGCGAGCTGGGAGTTGCCGGTGGCGATCACCACCCGGGCGGCGCCGGTGAGCGACACGCGCGAGCGCAGGACGGCGGCCGTGTGGCTCGCCGCCGCGGCCGCCAGCGCCCGCTGGTCGGCGTACACGGCGACCGGGAGCGCTTCGGCGTCGAATCGGGCGAGGGGCTCGTTCACGTGGTGGTTTCCCTTCTGATGACGGCCGCGGCTCCGTGCCGGGCCAGGTCGCGCAGGTCGGCGAGGACCTGCCCGGTGAAGGCGGGTTCGTACGGCAGGTCCTCGCCGAAGACCTCGGGCACGGCCAGCAGTTCCTCGGGCGGCATAGCCCGCAGCCGGTCGGCGAGCGGGTCGGAGACCTCCAGCGGCCGCCCGCGGTCATCGACGCCGCCGCTGACGTGCCGCAGCCAGGCGGCGACCGCCAGGCACGCCCAGCGCGGGTGCGCCCCCGCGGCCAGCCGGTCCCTGACGGTGCCGAGCAGCCGGATCGGCACCTTCAGCGAGCCGTCGATCGCCACCTGGGCGCAGCGGTGGCGCAGCGCGGTGTTGCGCATCCGCGCCAGGATCGCGGCGGCGTAGACCTCCAGGTCCATCCCGTCCGGCGGGGTCAGCGAGGGCAGGACGTCCTCGGCGGCCAGCCGGTGGGCGAGCGCCTCCAGCGCGGGGTCGGCGAGCGCATCGGCGATGTGCTCGTGCCCGATGAGCGCGCCGGCGTAGGCGAGCGTGCTGTGCGTGCCGTTCAGGATGCGGAGCTTGGCCTGCTCGTACGGGGTGACGTCGGCGGTGAACAGCGCGCCGCCGCGCTCCCACGCCGGGCGGGCCGCCGGGAAGCCGTCCTCCAGCACCCACTGCGTGTACGGCTCCGCCACGACGACCGCCGGGTCGCCGGTGAGCTCGCGGTCCTCGGCGGTGGCGGCGGGGACGATGCGGTCGACGACCGTGGCGGGGAAGGTGACGCCGGGTCCGATCCGGCCCTCGAACAGCGAGCTGAGGCGGCGGCCGTTGCCCGGCAGGTTGTCGCACGAGACCACGGCCAGCGGCCCGGCGTCCTTCGCCGCCCGCGCGGCCAGCCCCTCGGCGAGCAGGGCGATGACCGCGCTGTCCGGCCGGTACGCCTTCTCGGTGACGGTCAGCGTGACGACCGTGGTCCGCGGGTCGGCCAGGACCGCGACGACCCGGTCGCGTTCCGTGGGGGCGTGCAGGGTGGCGCGGATCGAGGAGACCGTACGCGCCGTGGCGTGGTCGCCGTCGCGTACGAGCAGCGTGTAGCGGTGCCCGCGCTCGCGCAGGGCGCGGACGACCTCGGCCGAGCGGGGCGCGACCGCGCACACCTCCCACCCAGCGTCCTCGGTGTAGACGGCCTGGTGGGCGCGGTGGAAGGCGCCCAGGCCGAGATGGACGACGCGCGGCATCACATCACCGCGCCGAGCTGCCAGGGCACGAACTCCTCGGCGCCGAACCCCAGTTCCTCGCTGCGCGTCGGCTCCCCGGAGGCGACCCGCAGCACCAGGTCGAAGATCTGTCGGCCGACGGTCTCCAGGTCGGCGCGGCCGTCGGCGACGGGACCGCAGTCGAGGTCCATGTCCCCGGCCATGCGGCGGAACAGCTCGCTGCTGGTGGCCAGCTTGGCGCTGGGCACCGGGCGGCAGCCGTACACCGAGCCGCGGCCGGTGGTGAAGCAGATGACGTTGGCGCCTCCGGCGACCATGCCGGTGGCCGAGACGGGGTCGTAGCCGGGGGTGTCCATGAAGACCAGGCCCTTGGCCTCGACGCGTTCGGCGTATTCGTAGACGGCGGTGAGCGGGGTGGAACCGCCCTTCGTGACCGCTCCGAGGGACTTCTCCAGGATCGTGGTGATCCCGCCCTCCCGGTTGCCGGGGGAGGGGTTGTGGTCCATGCTGCCGCCGTGGGTGGCGACGTATTCGCGCCACCAGGCGATGCGTTCCATCAGCCGGGCGGCGACCTCGGGGGTGGCGGCCCGTTCGGCGAGGAGGTGCTCGGCGCCGTAGATCTCCGGCGTCTCTCCCAGCACGGCGGTGCCGCCCTGGGCGACCAGGAGGTCGGCGGCCACCCCCAGGGCGGGGTTGGCGGTCAGGCCGGAGTAGCCGTCGGAGCCGCCGCACTGGAGGCCGAGGATCAGCTCCGAGGCGGGCACCGGGGTGCGTCTCGCCCTCGCGACGTCGGGCAGGAGCTCTTCGACGGCCCGGGTGGCGGCGTCGACCGTCTTACGCGTGCCGCCGAGCTCCTGGATGCTCAGCGTGGGGATCGCGGTGGTGGGCTGGTTGACCTCGCAGCCGAGGCCGAGCATGAGGATGGCGCCGAAGTTCGGGTGCGCGGCGTAGCCGTCGAGGGTGCGGCGCAGGATCTCCAGGCCCTCGCCGTCGTCGGCCAGGCCGCAGCCGGTGTTGTGGGTCAGGGCGACGACGCCGTCGATGCCGTCGTGGTCCTGGAAACGCCGGGCGACGAGCTTGGCCACAGTGGCCGAGCAGTTGACCGAGGTCAGGATGCCGATGTGGTTGCGGGTCCCGACCCTGCCGTCCGGCCGTACGTAGCCGTCGAAGTACGAGATCCCGTCAGCCGCGGGGGGCGTCCGCGCCGGTGCGGCGTGGGCCGCGCGGCGGGGGGCCGTGTCGTCGTAGCGCAGGTTGTGCGTGTGCACGTGCGCGCCCGGGGTGATCCCGGCCGACGCCACCCCGATGTGCTGGCCGTACTTGAGCACCGGCTCACCGGCCCGCAACGCCCGCAACGCGACCTTGTGCCCTCTCGGCACCTCCTCCGCCACGATCAGCCCGCCGAGCCGCTCGCCCGCGCGCAGGTCACGTAAGGCGACCGCGACGTCGTCCCCCTCGCGCAGCCTCAGCAGATCCTCGCCCATCACGCAGCCCCTTCCCGAAGCCCGTCCTCGTCCAGCAGCCAGCGCCCGCCCACGATCGTGGCCCGCACGCCGAAGTCGTCGTCGAACAGCGCCAGATCGGCCAGGCAGCCGGCCCGCAGCGCCCCCAGGTCGCGCCGCCCGAGCACCCGCGCGGGCGTGACCGTGGCCATCGCGACCACCTCCGGCACACTCATCCCCAGCTCGCGCCGCAGGTGGCCGAGCATCGGACCGAGCCCGGTCGTGCTGCCCGCGAACGCCGCGCCGCCCGGCGACATCCCCACGCCGTCGCGCACGACGCAGTCCAGCGCGCCCAGCCGGTACGGCGAGCCGTCCGGCAACCCGGCGCCCGGGGTGGCGTCCGACACGACGCACAACCGCCCCGGCAGGCAGCGCGCGGCGATCCGCAGGAGTTGCGGCGGCAGATGCCGGCCGTCGGCGATCACCTCGGCGGTCAGCCCGTCACTGGCCAGCGACTCCTCCAGCAGTCCCGGCACCCGCCACGGTCCCTGCCTGGTCAGCGCGGACTGCCCGCTCCACAGGTGGGTGAGGTGGGTGACCCCGGCCGCGACGGCGGCGGCGAAGACGTCCCCGGCGGCCTGGCTGTGCCCGGCGGCCACGACGCTCCCGGCGGCGGCGAACCGCCGCACGGCCTCGATGCCGCCGGGCAGCTCGGGCGCGAGGGTGATCATGCTCGGCGTCCCGGCGGCCAGCAGCGTGCCGACCGCCTCGCCCGACGGGCGCAGGAGCAGGCCCGGATCGTGCGCCCCGGCCTGCTCGGGCGCCAGGAACGGCCCCTCCAGATGGACGCCGAGCAGCCGGGCGCCGGCTCGCGGGGCCTCCTCCGTCCTCCTGGCGTCCCGTTCGGCGAACGTCCGCGCTAGGGCCAGGCGGTCGGCCATGTCGGCCAGGGGAGCCGTGGCCAGCGACGCCTGCGCGGCGGTCACGCCGAAGCGCGCCTGCGCGGCCAGCACCGCCGCCCAGGCCGCGGCCTCGCCCTGGTCGAACCCGTGGCCGGCGGCTCCGTGCGTGTGCAGATCGATCAGGCCCGGCGTCAGGTACCGGCCGCCGGCGTCCACGCGCGGCACGCCGTCCAGCGCGGCGGCGGGCAGGACCGCCTCGATCCGGTCACCGGACACGACGACGGCCAGGTCCTCCCGGATCTCCTCCGGCAGGACCACCCGGGCGCCGGTCATCGCGTATCTCGCCATGCAGTCCCCCATCGCGGCAAGCGGTTGCGCAACCTGTTTATCCCATCAAACACGTCGTCATCAAGGTCTTCTCGGCAATTGCCGCAAACGCTTGCCTTACGTAGGATCGGCGCCACGCACAGCAGAGAGGACCATCCGTCGTGAGCGACCTCCGCATCGCCGTGATCGGCGCGGGCCAGCGGGTCAGCATCGCCCGAGAGGCGCACCGTCCCGGCCGGGGCGCCCGGATCACCGCCGTCTGCGACCTCGACCCGGCCCGCCTCGCGCACGCCAGGACCCTGTTCGGCGACGACGTGCGCACCACGACCCGCCTGGAGGAGGCGCTCGACGCGGACGCCGTCATCGTGGCCACCCCCGACCACCTGCACGCCGAGCACGCGATCGCCGTCCTGGGCGCGGGCCTGCCCACGTTCGTGGAGAAGCCGCTGGCCACCACCGTGGAGGACGCCGACCGCGTCCTGGAGGCAGCCCGTGCCCACGCCGCCCGGCTGTACGTCGGCCACAACATGCGGCACATGCCGGTCGTCCGCGAGATGCGCTCACTGATCGGGCGGGGCGCGATCGGGGAGGTGACGGCCGTCTGGTGCCGCCACTTCGTCGGCCACGGCGGCGACTACTACTTCAAGGACTGGCACGCCGACCGCCGCTGCACCACGGGCCTGCTGCTGCAGAAGGGCGCCCACGACCTCGACGTCATCCACTGGCTGGCCGGTTCGCGCACCGGCCTGGTGACGGCCATGGGCGCCCTGGGCGTCTACGACCGCGTCGAGGACCGTTCGCCCGGCCTGGACGAGCACTGGTTCGACCCCGGACGCAACTGGCCGCCACTCAGCCAGCGCGGCCTCAACCCGGTCATCGACGTGGAGGACCTGTCGATGGTCCTGATGCGCCTGGACAACGGGGTGCAGGCCAGCTACCAGCAGTGCCACTACACGCCCGACTACTGGCGCAACTACACGGTGATCGGCACCGAGGGCCGGCTGGAGAACTTCGGCGACCACCGGGGCACCGGCGTCGTGCGGGTGTGGAACAAGCGGCGGCGCGACTACGACGCCGACGGCGACCTGGTCGTCACCGTGCCCGCCGTGCCCGAGGCCGAGGGCGGGCACGGCGGGGCCGACCGGGCGCTGATGACGGAGTTCCTCCGCTTCGCCAGGGAGGGCGGGAGCACCGACACCTCACCGGTGGCCGCGCGCGACGCCGTCGCGGCGGCCTACCACGCGACCCTGTCGCTCCGCTCGGGATCCACGCCGCGCGCGGTGCCACCGGTCCGCCCCGAGGTCGCAGCCTATTTCGCGACCTAGAAGCCTTCGGGCAGCGGGTCGGCCTCGCCGTCCGAGACGCCGGGCCGGTGCCGGCCCGGCCGGAAGGCTGCCATGCTCGGAGCTGAAAATCTGTAGTGGCGGTGGTAGACATTCGCGAGTGTGGGCATTATTGTTTCTGACATCGCAAGGAACGGATCCACCGGGCAGCGAAGTAGTTCCTAGGCATCACGACGAACTGCCCGCAGCAAGATGAAGTCAGAGGTTGACGGCAGAAGGTCGACGTGACGGGCCAGCGCAGTAATTAGGGCCCTGATCGTGGACGCGCTGCCGAAGATGAAGTTGGCAAGTGGTCCGGAAGAGAAAGATGAAGGGAGTGTTGACGCCATCGGGATCGCCCGTTGCCGGCTGAAGTTCCGCCGCTCGGGTACCGCAGTTCCACGGGATTGGAAGGTGGTCTACGGTCACGCATCCGCGATCCGCGCATCACCGCCGCTCTCTGCGGCGGATGCGCACAACAGTAAGCCGGCCGGATGGCCGGTAGATGGTGTTGAACTCTTTCGGGGCCCCGGCGCAACAGGCGCCGGGGCCCCCTGTTCGCGTGACGAGAAGGGAATACATGGATCAACGTCGCTCGGCTGCCGAGGGTGACACACCGGCTCGCGGCAGGATCACGAAAACGACGGCCGAATGCACGGCCGAAGAGCGGTTCGACGATGAGGACTACCCCGCCTACAGCATGGGCGCGGCCGCCGAAATGCTCGGCGTCACCCCCACGTTCCTGCGGGCCCTGGGCGCCGCCCGTCTGATCGAGCCGAAACGCTCCAGCGGCGGCCACCGCCGCTACTCCCGTTACCAACTGCGCTTGGCCACGCGTGCCCGAGAGCTCGTCGATCAGGGCACTCCGGTGGAGGCGGCCTGCCGGATCATCATCCTGGAAGACCAGCTCGCCGAGGCGCTGCGGATCAACGCCGAACACGAACGCGGGCGCACCGCCGGAATCTAGCGGCCGGCCTCGCCCCCTGCGGCCTGGTCTTCTACTGCGCTGACCAGGCCACACCCCCCCGATTACGGTGGAGCCCTCATAGGGGTGAGGCGCGGCGGATTTGCTCGATAGTGGCGATCTTTTGCTCAATCCCGCTCTCCTCAGAGGAGAGGCGGAAGCAGCGCCTGAGGGTGATCACGTGACGGCTATGCTCGCAGCAGCCCGCATCCGGAAGTGGTGAGGCACTGACCGACGCAGTGAGGTATCCGTGGCCAGTCATGCACTGTTCGGCCGCCGTGCCGAGCTCGAACAGCTGTCCGGCTTTCTCGACGCGGCTCGGCGGCATGGCGACGCGCGGCTGATGTGGGGTGACCCCGGCATCGGCAAGTCCGCTCTCATGGCCGCCGCGGCCGAGCTGGCAGTCACGGCGGGGATGCGCGTGCTGCGAGCGTCGGGGTCCGAGTTCGAGGCCGACGTCAGTTACTCCTGCCTCAATCAGCTGCTCCTGCCGGTCGAAGCCGACATCCAGCACCTGCCGCCGCAGCTTCGAGAGGCATTGTCGGTGGCGCTGGGGTTCGGCGTCGGCGCGCCCACAGACGCGCTCCTGGTCTGCAACGCCGCGCTCCTGCTCGCCAAGAGGGTCGCCGCTGAGACACCGCTCGCCCTTCTGGTGGACGACGTTCAATGGATCGACCGGGCCAGCGCCGTCGTGCTGGGATTCGTCGCCCGCCGGCTGCAGGGGGTCGGGGCCGCGCTGCTGTTCTCCGCCAGGACGGGCGCAGTCAGCTCCGCGGCGCCGCGCGGGTTGACCGAGATGGCCGTCCAGCCCCTGGATCGAGCGGCGGCAGGGCAACTGGTCGACGTGCACTTCCCGGACATGCCGGTACGGATCAGGAACCGGCTGCTCGATCTGGCACAGGGCAATCCGCTGGCCTTGACGGAACTGCCCTCGACGTTGCTGGGCGCGACGCATCCCGCGGTGGCGCACTCGGAGGTGGTCCCGCTCAGCGACCGGCTCCAGGCGATGTTCGCCGCCCGGATCGCCGATCTGCCGGCATCGACCCGGAGAATGCTGTTACTGGCCGCGTTCGAGGGCACCGGCGACGTCCGGGTGCTCAGAGCTGCCTCGGCGGACGAGGCCGGGCTGGCCGACCTCGCCCCCGCCGAGCGGGCGCAGCTGGTACGCGTGGACGACGCCACGGCGCGAATCGCGTTCCGGCACCCGCTGATCAGGTCCGCGATCGTGGCGGGGTCCACGCACGAAGAGCGCCGGACCGCGCATGTCGCCCTCGCCGGCGCCCTGCCGGGTGACCAGGAACGTCGTGCGTGGCACCTGGCCGCGGCCGCCGTCGGCCCGGACGAGACGGTGGCGGCGCTGCTGGAGGGCTCGGCGCATCGCATCATGCTGCGCGGTGACGCGTTGGCCGCGGTCGCCGCGCTGATCCGGGCGGCCGAGTTGAGCGTGACGAGCGCCGATCGGGGGCGTCGGCTGTCCGAGGCCGCGTACATCGGCGCCGAGGCGAGCGGGGCCATCGACGACGCGAAGACGCTCCTGACCGACGCGCGGCGGGCGGCTCCGGATTCCACCGGCTCGCTGCACGCGGCCAACGCGGCCGCGTTCCTGATGCTCAACGGGGACGGCGACGTCGCCACCGCCCACCGGCTCCTGCTCGGCGCCATCGAGACCGCCGAGCACGGCTACCGGGCGGAGGATCCCGCGCTCGTCGAGGCCATGCACACGTTGATGCTGTTGTCCTGGTACGGCAGCGCTCCGGAATACTGGGAGCCGTTCTACCGGGTGTTGGAGCGGTTGGAGCCGCGACCGCCCGACGTGTTGTCGCTGGCGAGCAGGACCTTCCCGGACCCGGTCCGCACGGGGGCGTCGGCGCTGGCGAGCAGCCGGCGCATCCTCGACACCATGGCGGACGAGACCGACCCCACGCGGATCGTGCGGGTCGGCACGGCCTCGGTCTATCTGGACCGGCTGGGGGACTGCCGCGAGTCCTCGTGGCGGCTGGTCCAGCAGGGACGGGACGGAGGCGCGCCCCGGCGGCACCTCGGCGCCCTCATGCACCTGTGCCTGGACGACTTCCTCGTCGGCCGATGGGACGAGGCCGAGGAGCTGGCCGGTGAGGGCCGGCAGGTCTGCGAGACCAGCGGTTTCTCCTTCTTCGCGTGGTACTTCCGGTACAACAGGGCGATCCTCGCCGCCGGACGGGGACGCTACGAGGAGGCGTACGCGCTCGCCGACGAGATCACCCATTGGGCGCTCCCACGCGGTGTGACGGCCGCGGCGCTGTTCGCCCAGCATCCGCGTGCCCTGGCGGCGCTGGGACAGGGCGACTTCGGCGCGGCCTTCCACCACGCCGCCGCGATGAGCCCGCCCGGCACGCTCGCCGCGTACGTGCCTCACTGCACGTGGGTCATGCTCGACCTCGTCGAGGCGGCGGTGCGGACCGGGCGGATGGTCGAGGCCAGGGCGCACGTCGAGGCGATGCGGGCCGCCGACGTGGCCGCGTTGTCCACCCGGATGACGCTGATCCAGGCGGCGGCGGAGTTCCTCGTGTCCGACGACGAGGAGACGAGGGCGCGGCTGGAGTCGCTGCTGTCGGGCCACGTGGCGGAACGGTGGCTGTGGGACGCCTCCCGCGTCCGGCTCGTCCTCGGCGAGAGGCTGCGCCGGGACAGGTCGGCGGCGCAGGCGCGCCGGCATCTGCTCATCGCCCGCGACGGCTTCGCCGCGATGGCCGCCGGGCCATGGGTCGAGCGTGCACGGAACGAGCTGCACGCCGCCGGACACCGGACGGCCGAGACCTCGGCAGGCGGCCCGGCCGCCCTGACCGCGCAGGAGTTGCAGATCGCCGAGCTGGCGGCGAGCGGCCTGACCAACAAACAGATCGCCGAGCGGCTGTACCTCTCGCACCGGACGGTGGGCGCGCACCTGTACCGCATCTTCCCCAAGCTCGGCGTCGCCTCCCGCGCCGGGCTCAGGGATGCTCTCGCACCGGATTCCGAAGCCCCGCGCTGAGCTCGTCGGCCTGCGCCTCCTTCTCCTCCAGCAGCCGCTCCAGCAGGCGCCGGGTGGTGGGGTCGTCGGCCCCGACCCAGCGCACCGCCTCCTGCAACGACTGGACGAGGATCCGCGCCCCGACGAGGTCCTGCGTCACGATGCCGGTCAGATCGCCGTCTGGGAACGTCTGGAAGGTGATGCGCGAGCGCGCCGGCAGGTGCCGTGGGTCGTGGTCGGCGGCGAACCCGAGCTGGGCGATGCGGGTCGCGAGCAGCCGCGCGCCGGCGCGGTCACGGTCGGCGCAGCCGTGGAGGAACTGCGCGACCGGCCGGTGTGACGGCCCGCGGACGAGCAGGGCGTGCTGCTCGTACTGCAACGAGGACACCACCAGGCTGGCCAGCAGCACGTTCAGCAGGTGTGCGACCGCTTTGAGCTCGGCCCGGTTCGACGGCGTGACCGCACCGTCGTCCGGGTCGAACAGCGCCCGGTCCCGGACCTCCCGCATGCGCAGGACGGCCGGCGGCTCTGGAGGACTCGTCACGTGTCGATGGTCGGGCACACGCCCGGACCGCGCATCTGTCAAATGACCTAACCGCATCAGCGGTTAGGTCATCGGCCGCCATGGGCGCGCAAGGCGGGAGTCGGATGACTGATGTGGCGCCGGCCGGGCGGCGCCCACAGTGGGCTGCGACAGATCCACCCGTGAGGAGTGATCCCATGACCATCGGCCACGGCTTCCACGCCGCCATGACCGCGCAACCGGGCCGGGGCGACGACCTGGTCGCCGCCCTGCTCGACGCGCCGTCCCTGCCGAACGACGACTGCCGTGTCTTCCTGGTCGGCCGCTCGGCCGGCGATCCGGACACCGTTCACGTCACCGAGGGCTGGGTCAGCCAGGAGGCCCACGCCCGGTTCTTCGCGACCGAGCAGGCCCAGACGTTCGCCGCGGCCCTCCAGCCGCTGCTGGCCGGGCAGCCGCGGTACGCCGACGAGATTCCGGTCGGCGGCAAGGCCGCCCTGTGAACGAGGAGACCACCATGCCCCGTCCCGGCCTCGACCCCGAACTGCGCGCGTTCCTCGCCGGCCTGCCTCCCATGCCCGAGCTCGACGCGGAGGTGCTCGCCGAGCTGCGCGGGCTGCCGTCCACGCCAATCGACGTCATCCTCCAGGGCCGCGCCGCCGGCCACCGCGAGATCACCGCGCCCGTCCCCATGTCGATCTTCACCCCGGCCAGGACCGATCACGCGCCGGCCCCGTGCGTCTACTGGGTCCACGGCGGCGGCATGGTCATGGGAGACCGCTTCTCGCAGATCGACATCCCCCTGGACTGGCTCGACCTGTTCGGCGCCGCCGTCGTCTCCGTGGAGTACCGGCTGGCGCCGGAGGCCACCGGCACGATCCCGGTCGAGGACTGTTACCAGGGCCTGCTCTGGGTCGCCGAGCACGCCGCTGAGCTGGGCATCGACCCGAGCCGGATCGTCGTGGCGGGGGTCAGCGCCGGCGGTGGCCTGGCCGCCGGGCTCACCCTGATGGCCCGTGACCGGGGCGGGCCGCCGATCGCCGCGCAGGTGCTGATCTGTCCCATGCTCGATCACCGCAACGACACCGCCTCCAGCCGCCAGTACTCCGGCGCGCCCGGGGTCTGGACCCGCGAGATGAACGCGTTCGGCTGGCGGTCGCTCATCGGCGGCGGCGAGGTGTCCGGCTACCTGTCGCCCGCGATCGCCGACGACCTGTCCGGCCTGCCGACCACGTACCTCGACGCAGGGACGGCCGAGGTGTTCCGTGACGAGGACGTCGCGTTCGCCACCCGGATCTGGGCCGCCGGCGGCCAGGCGGAGCTGCACGTCTGGGCGGGCGGCTTTCACGGCTTCGACGCCCTGTGCCCCGAGGCCCGGATCTCGGTCGCGGCCCGGCGTGCCAGGAACGACTGGCTCGCCCGGGTGCTGGGCACGTCTTCCGGAGCCGTCCGGTGAGCGCCCCCGACCGCGCCGCGTTCCTGCACGAGTTCGCGCGCGCCCCCTTCACGGTCGGCGCGGTCGCGCCGAGCGGCGAGCCGCTGGCCGACCTGATCACCTCGCCTGTCACACGTGACGGTGACCCTCTGGTCGTCGAGGTCGGTCCGGGCACGGGCGCGTTCACCGCGGCGATCCAGCGCCGGCTCGGCGGCCGTGGCCGTCACCTGGCCGTCGAGGTCAACGAGCGGTTCGCGCGGCGTCTCGCCACCCGGTACCCGCGGATCGACGTCGCCGTGGCCGACGCCCGCGACCTGGGCGAGGTGCTCGCGGCGCGCGGCCACCACCGCGCGGACGTCATCGTGAGCGGACTGCCCTGGGCGGCGTTCACCGCTGACCGCCAGCACGACCTGCTCGACGCCCTCACCGGCGCCCTCGCCCCGCACGGTGCGTTCACCACGTTCGCCTACGCGCACACACGGTGGACGCCGCCGGCGCGACGGTTACGGCGGTCCCTGGACGGGCTGTTCGACGAGGTCGTGGTCAGCCGGACGGTGTGGGCCAACGTGCCGCCCGCGTTCGTCTACTTCTGCCGCCGGCCCCGTGTCCCGGCCCTGGCCCTCGATTAGATGCGGCAGAAGACTTCGCCGGTCGGCGAGGACCACCGGGCGACGCCCTTCGAGTTGTTCTTCGACCTCGTCTACGTCTTCGCGATCACGCAGCTCACCGGCTCCATGGCCCGCGAGCGCGACGCCGACGGCGTGTTCCGGGGGCTGCTGATGCTGGCGCTGCTGTGGGGCACCTGGTCCGGCTACACCTGGCTGGGCAACCATTCCCGGGCGGACGGCGGTCTGCTGCGGGGCGGGATGGTCGTCGCGATGGCGGCGATGTTCGTGGTCGGCCTCACCATCCCGGAGGCGTGGGCCGCCGGGCCGGGCGCCTTCGTGCTGGTGGGCGCCTACCTGGTGGTCCGGTGGGTGCATCTCGTGGTCTTCGCCGTGGCCGCGGACGGCGACACCGGGCTGCGCCGTCAGATCGCCATCACCTGGCTGCCCATGACGGCGAGCGCGGCGCTCCTGGTGTCCGGGACGGCGCTGGGGAGCTGGACGCAGGTGCTGCTGTTCGCGGTCGCCCTGGTGGTGGACTGGGCGGGCATCTACCTCACGGCCAGGAACGGTCACTGGCGGCTGCGCAGCCCGGCGCACCTGACCGAGCGGCACGGGTTGTTCCTGATCCTGGCCATCGGCGAGTCGGTCGTCGCCGTCGGCGCCGGCGCCGCGGGACGGCCGGTCAGCGCGGGGCTGCTGCTGGCGGCCGTCCTCGGCATCGCCGTCGCGGTGTGCCTGTGGTGGCTCTACTTCGACGTGGTGGCGGGCGCGGCCGAGCGCAGGCTGCGCGGCGTACGCGGCGAGGAGCAGGTCATGCTGGCCGTCGAGGCCTACACCTACGGGCACTTCCCCATGATCGCCGGGATCCTGCTCACCGCTCTGGGTGTCGAGGGCGTGGTCGCGCACGCCGGCGAGGGTGCGCCCTTGGGTGTGTTCTCCGCGCTCGCGCTCCATGGCGGTGTCGCGCTCTACCTCGTGGGACATCTGCTGTTCAGGCTCCGGACGCACCGCACGCTCGGCCGCCGGCGGGCGGCCGCGGCCTGCGTCGTCCTTGCCGCCGCGCCGGTCGCCGCGGTCCTCCCGCCGCCGGTCGGGCCGGTCGTCGTGGTGGCCGTCCTGGCCGCGCTGATCGCCGCCGAGAGCCGCCCGCCTCGTGAGCAGGAATGGGCAAGGACGCGCGAGCTTCGGGGATCGTCCGCCCGGCACGGGACTGATTACGTAGCCCCGAGAGAGGGAGGACGATGACGAACCATCACCGCAGCGTGATCTCGCTCCAGGTCAACGGCGTGCCGCACCGGCTGGACGTCGACAACCGCACGACGCTGCTGGACGCGCTGCGCGAGGACGTCGGCCACACCGGCCCCAAGAAGGGCTGCGACCACGGCCAGTGCGGCGCGTGCACCGTGCTCCTCGACGGCCGGCGGGTGGTCTCCTGCCTGACGCTGGCGGTGGCCGCCGAGGACGCCGAGGTCACGACCGTCGAAGGGCTGGCCGGTGACGGGGAGCTGCTGCCGCTGCAGCGGGCGTTCATCGGGCTCGACGGCTTCCAGTGCGGATACTGCACGTCCGGGCAGCTCTGCTCGGCGGCCGGGATGCTGGCCGAACACGCGGCGGGCTGGCCCAGCGCGGTCACCGCCGACGTGTCCCCGGACGGCCCGGCGCCGGTGCTGGACGCGGCGGAGGTGCGGGAGCGGATGAGCGGCAACCTGTGCCGCTGCGGCGCCTACCCGTCCATCGTCCGGGCCGTGCTGGAGACGGCTGCCCGGAAGGAGATCGCGGGATGAGGGAGTTCGCCTACGAACGCGCGACGGACGTCCGTCAAGCGTTGATCGCGGCCGGCGGCGGCGCCCGGTACCTGGGCGGCGGCACCAATCTCGTCGATCTGATGAAGGCCGGGGTGGAGGCTCCCACGAGGCTGGTCGACATACGGCGGCTGCCGCTCGCCGGCGTCGCCGAGGCGCCGGACGGCGGGCTGGTCGTCGGCGCCACGACGACCAACAGCGACCTCGCCGCCCACCCCGAGGTGCGGCGGCGCTACCCGGCGCTGAGCCAGGCGGTGCTGGCCGGCGCGTCCGGCCAGCTGCGCAACATGGCCACGGTGGGCGGCAACCTGCTCCAGCGGACCCGGTGCGCCTACTTCGCCGCGCAGGCGTGCAACAAGCGGGTCCCCGGCGCCGGCTGTCCCGCGATCGCCGGGGAGCACCACAACCACGCCGTCCTCGGCTGGACGCCGAGCTGCGTGGCCACCCATCCCTCCGACATGGCGGTCGCGATGCTGGCGTTCGACGCGGTCGTGCGTTACGAGACGCTCGACGGCCCCGGGGAGCTCCCACTGGCGGACTTCTACCCGCCGGTCGGGGACACGCCGGACCGCGAGACGGCGCTGCCGCCGGGCGCGTTGATCACCGCGGTGGCCCTGCCCGGGAGCGCGGTGTCCCCGCGCTCGCGCTACCGGAAGGTCCGCGAGCGCGCGTCCTACGCCTTCGCCACGGTCTCCGTCGCGGCGGCGCTCGACCCGGACGACGGCTCGGTGCGCATCGCTCTCGGCGGGGTCGCCTCGCGGCCCTGGCGCGCCCGCACCGCCGAGGCTTTCCTGTCGGACGCTCCCCGCACGCCCGGCGCGTTCCGTGCCGCCGCGGACGCCGAACTGGCCGCCGCCGAACCGCTGCCCGGCAACGGTTACAAGGTGCGGCTGGCCGCCAACCTCATCGAGACCGTCCTGAAGGAGCTCCTGCCATGACGAACGCGGTCGGGGCGGCGCGGCCGCGGATCGAGGGCCGGGCCAAGGTCACCGGCGCCGCCCTTTACGCCGCCGACGTGCCGGTGCCGGGCCTGGCCTTCGGCGTGGTCGTCCTGGCCACCGTGTCGCGGGGCCGCGTCAGGGACGTCGGCGTCTGCGCCGTCCAGGGCATGCCCGGCGTGCTGGGTGTGATCGACCACCGGAACGCGCCTCGGCTCGATCCGGCGGCGGGCGGCTTCTTCGGCCCGGACGGCCAGTTGCAGCTGTTGCAGGACGAGGTGATCCCCTTCGCCGGCCGGCCCGTCGCGCTCGTCGTGGCCGAGACACTCGAACAGGCCCGGGCGGCGGCCGAGGCGCTGCCGGTGATCTACGACGAGGAGCCGCACGACACGGCCTTCACCGCCGACCACCCGGCGAGCCGCCCGGCGGTGACGATCTTCGACGAGCCCGTGGACGTCGGCGACGTGGCGGCGGAGCTCGCCGCGTCGCGGGTGGTGGTCGAGGAGCGCTACCGCACCCCCGAGGAACACTGCAGCGCCATGGAGCCGCACTCGGCGACCGCGTGGTGGGAGGGAGAGCACCTGGAGGCGATCGACTCCAACCAGGGACCGTTCTCCGTGGCCCGCACCCTGGCCACGCTGTTCTCCTTGAGCCCGGACCTGGTACGCGTCCGCACCGAGCACGTCGGCGGCGGCTTCGGCTCCAAGGGACTCTGCGGTCCGCAGCTGATCCTGGCCGCGATGGCCGCGCGGCTGTTCGGCCGGCCGGTGCGGGTCACGCTCACCCGTGCCCAGGTGTTCCTGGCGACCGCGATGCGGCCCGCGACCGACCAGCTGATCCGGATCGGCGCCGACGCGGACGGTGGGCTGCGGGCGATCCACCACGAGGCGGCGTTCGAGATCTCGCCGCTGGTGGAGTACCTGGAGGGCTGCACCGAGCTCACCAAGACGCTCTACGCGGCGCGCGCGATCCGAACCCGGCTCAGCGCGGTGCCGCTCGACATCCTGCCGCCGTACTCGATGCGGGGACCGGGCGCCGCGCCCGGGTCGTTCGCCCTCGAATCGGCCATGGACGAGCTGGCCGAGCGGCTGGGCATGGATCCGCTGGAACTGCGGCTGCGCAACGAGCCGGTGGCCGGTCCCGTGTCCGGCCTGCCGTTCAGCAGCCGCAATCTGGTCGCGTGCCTGCGCGAAGGCGCCCGCAGGTTCGGCTGGGACACCCGCGATCATCGGCCGAGGACGAGGCGGGAGGGGCCTCTGCTGGTCGGCACGGGGCTGGCCGCCACGTCCTTCAGCGCCGGGGCCTTCCCCTCCTCGGCCACGATCACCACCGAGGCGGACGGGACCTTCACGGTCGCCGTCGGCGCCACCGACCTCGGCACCGGCGCGCGCACCGCGCTGACCGCGATCGCCGCCGACGCCCTGGCGGTCGGCACGGACCGGATCCGGCTCCGGATCTCCGACAGCGGCCTCGGTCCCGCGTGGGGCGCGGGCGGTTCCCGGGGGACGACGTCCTGGGGCTGGGCGATCATCGAGGCCGCGGAGAAGCTACGCGGCCAGGGCCGCCGCGGGACGGTCACGGCCGACACCACGAGCTCGCTCGGCGGATTGCCGTCCCTGGAACGGCACGCCTTCAGCGCCGTGTTCACCGAGGTGACCGTCGATCCGATGACGGGCGAGGTGCGGGTGCGGCGGCTGCTCGGGATGTTCGCGGTGGGCCGAGTGGTCAACCCGCTCATGGCCCGCAGCCAGGTCGTCGGCGGAATGATCGGCGGGCTCTCCATGGCGTTGCACGAAGAGGGCCTGCGCGATCCGGTCTCCGGCCGGCACGTCAACGCGGACTTCGCCGGCTACCACATCGCCGCGCACGCCGACGTGCCCGACATCGAGGCCGACTTCGTGCCCGACCACGAGCCCGGCATCCCCATGGGCGTCAAGGGCGCCGGCGAGATCGGCAACGTCGGCACGGCCGCCGCGATCGCGAACGCCGTCTGGCACGCCACCGGCGTCAGGCAGAGATCCCTGCCGATCCGTCTCGATCGCGTGCTGGAGTGAGGCGCCTGGCGTCCTGGCTCGGCGGGGCGCCGAACTGGCGGCGGTACTCGCGGCTGAACTGGGACGGGCTGGTGTAGCCGACGCGCCGGCTGACGGCGGCGACGTCACCCGGCGCCGCGGCGAGCTGGAGCCGGGCCTGCTGGAGGCGGATCTGCTTCTGGAACTGGATCGGGCTCATCGCGGTGGCGGCGTGGAAGTTGCGGTGGAAGGCCGAGACGCTCATCCCCGCCAGTCTGGCCACGTCCTCGACGGCGAAGGGCTGCGCGTAGTGGTCGCGGATCCACTGCACCGCGCGGGCGACGTGGCTGAGGCTGCTGTCGGGAAGCCCGAACTGGCGCACGATCGCGCCCTGGTCGCCGGTGATCAGCCGCCAGAGGATCTCCCGTTTGACCAGCGGCGCGAGGACGGTGATGTCGCCGGGCCGGTCGAGCAGGCGCAGCAGGCGGACGACCGCGTCGAGCAGCTCGGCGGAGGCGGTGCTGACCGCCAGCCCGGGCGGCGCGTCGTCGCCGAGCTCCGGCAGATCGGCCGGGCCCGCCTGCAGCAGCACCTCCGCGATGGCCGCCGGACGCAGGGTCAGCCCGACCCCGAGCCCGGGTCGTTCGGCGTCGGCCTTCGCGAAATGGGCGGTGACCGGCAGGTCGATCGAGGCGACGAGGTACTGCCCCTCGTGGTACTCGTACAGGCGGTCGCCCAGCGCGAACCGTTTCGTGCCCTGGGCGACGAGCGCCAGCACCTTGCCGTACGTCGTCGGCGTCGGGGGCTGAGGGCGCTCGGCCTTGAAGATCAGGACGTCCTCGATGGGCGTGCGGAGATCGGGTCGAGCGTGGCGGAGCAGGAGGTCGCGCAGCTCGTCGAGGGCCATGATCCCCATCAAATCACCGCGGGAGGTTCGCCGACAATCGGGCCCACCTACCTCCGGCGTAGCGGTGGGGGCTCCTCGTGGGCGGCTCGGGTGATCTCGTGCACGGCGACCGGCCGTCCGTGGCCCGGCACCACCGTCTCGAACGCGAACCGCAGGCCGAGCTTGTCCATCACCCGGCGGGACCGCTGGTTGTCCACGTGACGGATGCTGACGATCCGGTCGAGGCCGCACTCGGCGAAGCCGAACCGCAGCAACCGTCCGGCCGCCTCGGTGGCGTAGCCGTGGCCCCAGTGCGGTCGTCCGAGCCGCCAGCCGATCTCCACGGCGGGCAGGATCTCGGGGAGGAACGCGGGCACCGTCAGGGTGACCCAGCCGGCCGTCAGCCCGGTCTCGCGCACGACGACGGAGAGCGGGCCGTGCCCGCTCTCCTGCCATTCCCGCCGGGCGCGGGCGATCCACGCCGCCGTGCGCTCCGGGTCCGGCGGCAGGACGGAGCCGTCGCCGATGTACCGCATGACCTCGGGATCGGCGTTCATGGCGGTGAAGGGGGCGAGGTCGTCGTCGTCCGGCAGACGCAGGAGCAGCCGGTCGGTCGTCATGGGGATCATCCGGTGATGATGCCAGAACCGGGCGGCGCGGACGGTCCCGGCTCTGCCCCGCGGCGCAGGGCCCGCCACGTCGCGACCGCCGCGTACGCGCCCAGCACGGCGAGCCCCGCCCACCCGGGCAGCGGGAAGTACCCAGCCGAGGGCGCGTAATGGGCGGTCACCTGCGGATACTCCACCCGGGTCTGCAGCACGGCGAAGCCCGCCGCCGGGGTCAGCCGCAGCAGCCGGCCGGCGACGGCGTCGGGCAGCAGCGGGAACGCCGTCAGGCCGTACGGCAGCGCGACCAGCGCGAGCGCGACGAGGACCGCCGCCCGGCGCAGCCACACGCCCAGCCCGTACGCGAGGACGGCACTCAGCGCGAGCACCAGGCCGGCGCCGACGATCACCCGCGCGCCGGTGAGCAGCGACAGCGGTTGCGCCGGCACTCCGTTGCCCTTCATGATCGCGACGCCCACCGGCAGCACCACCCCTGCGGCGACCAGCCCGGTCACGAAGGCCGCCACCCCGGTGACGGCCGCGCGGGCGGCGACCCCCCGCCGCGGGACCGCCTCCCGGGCGGTGCGCGAGCCGAGGCGGGCCGCCACCACGAGCACGACGGCGAGCGCGATCACCAGCCCGGCCAGGAGGTTCTCGACGACGCGCGGACTGTCCTCGGCGAGCGGGCCGATGTCGCCGGTGCCGCTGACCGTGACGACCTCGCCCTTCCGCACGGCTCCGGAGGGATTGTGGTGCTTCTCCCAGTCGGTCTGGTTCATCTGACCGACGGGTTCACTGACCCAGCCGCCATCGCCGCCCTCGACGGTGACGTGGTCGAAGACGCCGACGGCCTGGGTGAACCGCGACTCCTCCACCGCGCCGCCGAGGCCGGTCTCGCGGAGCGTGAGGTCGCCGGGTGAGGTGGCGAACAGGCCGACCCGCACGGTGTCCGGCAGCCCGGCCAGCGTCGCCGTGCCGACGGTGTGCCAGCGGTCGCCGTCGGCGGACTCGGCGCCGGTGATGGTGTCGCCGGAGCGGGTCAGGCGCAGCCAGCGGGGGAGCCGGTCGCGGCTGCCGGCTACGTCGTGCCGGTAGTCGTACTGGAAGCGCACGCCGTGGGTGCCGGTCATGGCCAGGGCCGCGTAACGGGAGCCCTGGCGGGGGCCGTCCTTGACGATGATCCCGGCCTTCGCCCAGGGCACCAGACCGGCGACGATGCTGTCGTGGTTCGGCGGGGGATAGGTGATCGTCCCGGTCATGGACGTCATCCGGACCGTGATGGCGCCCTGGCGGCCCAGGCCGCGGTGCAGGAACCAGAACGTGTCGCCGACGGCGGAGCCGTCGGCGGCCACGGGGGTGGCGGGGCAGGGGCCGTCGCAGGAGGAACGGCTCCCGGACGCCGACGACAGGCCCAGCCCGATGACGGCGAGGACCGCGACGGCCAGGGCGGTCAGGCGGCCGGGACGGCGGAACGCGGCCCATTCCCGGCGGAGGAGGTCGGTGATCGACATGCCATCGGTTATAGGGATCGGCGCCTAACACGCCCCGAACGACGCCTGTCACCCCACTGTCACCGGACCGCCCCGGTGTCGCGGCTGCCCTAAGGGGGGCGGTCCTTCAGGGGGTGCGACGGCGGCGCAGGGTGAGGGCGACGAGCGGGCCGGCGGCGAGCAGGAGCGCGAGGGCCGCGTAGCCGTAGGTGAGCGAGGCCAGGGTGGCGACGCCGGCCACGAGCAACGGGCCGCCGGCGTCGCCCAGCTCCCGGCCCAGTTCGGCGGCGCCCATGGTCTGGCCCATGCGTTCGGCCGGGGTGCGGGCGGCGAGGGCGGCGAAACCGAGCGGGGTGATGAGCCCCGTCCCGGCCCCGATCAGCACGGCGGCCGACAGGATGCCGGCCAGGCCGGGCAGCATGGCGCAGGCCAGCCCGGCCGCGGTGACCAGCAGCCCGCCCAGCAGGCCGGTACGGGTCGACAGACGCTCTTCGTCGAGGGCCCGCCCGGCCCTGGGCTGGACCACCGCCGCGCACGCCGCCAGGACGGACACCGCCGCGCCGGTCGCGACCGTGCCCAGTTCGGCGGCCCGGCCGGACACGGGCAGGAAGCCCACGCCGACCGACAGCGCGGCGGTGGCCCCGGCCAGCGCGGCGGTCGGCGCGAGGAAGGCCGGATCGGCCAGACGCCGCGCCAGGTCCAGCACCGTCTGGCGGACCTTGGGCAGCGGCGGCACCGCGGGCACGGCCAGCGCGGCCCACACGGCGACCGCCGCGCCCAGCACGGTCAGGACCGCGAACAGCAGTCGCAGGCCGCCGGCCCACACCAGCACGCCGCCCAGCAGCGGGCCCAGGGTGTAGCCGATCGACTTCCAGAAGCCGTAGCCGCCGAAGGCCCGGCCGAGCTTGGCGGCCGGGTTGAGCCTGGCCACCAGCGCCGAGGCCGACGGTGAGAACGCCGAGGCCGCCGCTCCCTGGCCCAGGCGGGCGGCCCACAACCAGCCGGGGCTGTCGGCGACGACGTACAGGCCGGAGGCGACCGCGAACGCCACCAGCCCGCCCACCAGCACCGGACGGGCGCCTACGCGGTCGGCGAGGCTGCCGAACAGCGGCTTGAGCAGCACCTCGGCGCCGTCGTACAGGGCCAGCAGCCCGCCGAGGACGAGCAGCGAGGTGACCGCGTCCGCGGAGAACCCGCCGAGGTTGGCGGCGATGCCGTGCGCGCCGAACGCGGTGGTGAACCCGGCCGCGTACAGCGGCCACATCCGCCGGCCCGCCGCCGCGGGCGCCGCCGCCGCGGAACCGGAAGGCGGCACAGGGGGTGGCGTGGCGGGCGGCCCGGAAGGCGGCCCGGGGGGCGGTGTGGCGGGCGGCCCGGGAGGCGGCGCGGGGGGCGTCACGCCGGCGGCCGGTCGAGTCTGGCGGCCACGGCGTCGAGGACCCACTCCAGGCCGGTCGCGAAGGACTCCTCGGCGGTCACCTCCCTGCCGTCGTGCACGAACCTGGCCAGCGTGGGGTAGCGGCCCGTGGCCAGCATCCGGCTCACGTGCGGGCCGTAGGCGCGCTGCCAGTCGAGCTCGGACAGGCCCGTGGCGCGCTCGGCCCGCAGCTGCGCGATCTCGCGCCTGATCGCGCCGGTCGTGTACGCGCCGACGGTCTGCACGGCGTGCGTGACGGTGTCGAGGTCGGCGAGGCCGTCGAGGGCGGCCAGCGTGCGTTCGGTCACGGCGAGGGCGTTCGGGCCCAAGCTCGGACGGCCGCCGAGCAGATCGGCCAGCCATTCGTGCCGGAGGGCGGCCTGCCTGGTGCGCACCGCGTGGCCATGCAACGCCTCCCGCCAGTCGCCGGGCCGCCCGTCGGGCAGGATCTCGGCGTGGACCTCGTCCACCATGAGGTCGAACAGCTCCTCCTTGGTGGAGATGTATCCGTACAGCCGCATCGGGCCGACGTCGAGCCGGGCGGCGACCTTGCGCAACGACACCGCCTCCAGCCCGCCCTCGTCGGCCAGCGCGACGGCCGCGGCGACGATCCGCTGCCGGTCGAGCGGCGCGGGGCGGGTCGGCGGCTCCGGACGGTCCCACACAGTCATGGATACATCGTACTGTTGCGATACACCGTCTCGCCGCAAGACAGTGTATCGACATGAGACATCGTATCGCCGTCGTGGGAGGCGGACCCGGGGGCCTCACCTTCGCCCGCGTCCTGCACCGCCACGGCCACCCCGTCACCGTCTTCGAACGCGATGCCGCGCCCGACGCCCGTCCTCCGGGCGGCACGATCGACCTGCACGAAGGGATGGGCCAGCGCGCGCTGGACAAGGCGGGGCTGCTGGCGGAGTTCCGGGCGCTGTCCCGTCCCGAGGGGCAGGCCATGCGCATCCTGGCGCCGGACGGGACCGTGCTGCGCGACTGGCGGCCCCGTCCGGACGACCGGGCCAATCCGGAGATCGACCGCGGGCAGCTTCGCGACCTGCTGCTCGGCCCCCTGGACGTCCGGTGGGGGCACGGCGTGACGGAGGTGACGCCGGGCACGCGGGACGGCGTGCTGCTCCGCTTCGCCGACGGGCGGCAGGAGACGTTCGACCTTGTGATCGGCGCGGACGGGGCCTGGTCCCGGGTCCGCCCGGCGCTCTCCGCCGCGACGCCGCACTACACCGGCGTCACCGCGGTCGAGACCTCCCTGAACGACGTCGACACCCGCCACCCGGACCTCGCCCGGCTGATCGGTGACGGTTCCCTGGCCGTCTACGGCGTGAACCGCGCCCTCGTCGCCCAGCGCAACAGCGGCGGCCACGTCAAGGTGTACGCCCAGTTCCGGGCGCCGCTGGAGCGGCACGCGGACGGGGACACGGGCCCGGACGGCGTCGAGGCCGTGCGGTCCCGCCTGCTGGCGCTGTTCGAGGGCTGGGCCGACCCCGTGCTCGACCTGCTGCGCCGCGGCACCGCGTTCGCCGACCGCCCCCTCTACGTCCTGCCCGTCTCCCACACCTGGGCCCACGTCCCCGGGGTGACGCTCCTGGGGGACGCCGCCCACCTGATGCCGCCCTTGGGGGTGGGCGCGAACCTGGCGATGCTGGAGGGCGCCGAGCTCGCCGAAGCCCTGGCCGCCGGCCCCGGCGACCCGGACGAGGTCGTCCGCGCCTTCGAGGAGCGGATGTGGGAACGGGCCGGCAGGTGGGCGAAGATGACGGCGGACGGCCTGGAACGTCTCGTCGGCCCGGATCCCGCCACGGCCATCGCCGTCTTCGACGAGATCCAGGCGTCCTGACCGGCTTGCCATCCGCCGGCCGCGTGCCCGACCTCACGGGACAGAACAGCTAGCCGACCGGCTCTCCCACGCCGGTCCGCGGCAGCCGGTCGTACGGAACGGCGTGACGGGTACGGCCGCGGACGCCCGTGGTGGTCGTCGCGGTGAACAGGGAGTTGAGCAGCGCCTCCTCCACCGCGTCCATGACCGCGGCGAACAGCGGGTTCAGGCCCGCGTCGGGCAGGCGCGGGAGCTCCGGCGACGCGGTGCTGAAGGCGATGGCGTAGTCGCCGCTCCCGTGGGAGTACGACGCCCCGACGCGGCCCATCGCGAAGATCGCCCGGCGGGCCAGGCGGGCGAGCTGACGCGCGTCGAGCGGCGCGTCGGTGGCCACCACGATCATGCAGGAGTTGCCGGCGGGCTCCTCTCCGGTGGCCCCCGGGACGAGCTCCTCGACCGGCATCGGGACGCCGCCCACGGTCAGCACGCCGCCGAAGTTCGCCTGGACGAGCGCCCCGACCGTCACCGCCGTCACCGCCGTCCCCTCGGCCACCGGCCGCCTGGACGAGGTGCCGATGCCCGCCTTGTAGCCCAGCGCCGTCGTCCCGGTGCCCGCCCCCACGCATCCTTCGGCGGGCAGCCCGCCGGACGCCCCCTCCAGCGCGTCGAGCACGTGCCGTTCGGTGATCGGGCGGCGCCGGATGTCGGACAGGTAGCCGTCGTTGGTCTCGCCCACGACCGGGTTGAAGGAGATGCCCTCCGGGCTGCGGTCCATCAGGTAGGTGAGCAGCGCGTCCGCCGCCCGGAACGCCGACAGCGTGGCGGTCAGCACGACGGGCGACTCCAGCACGCCGAGCTCGTCGATCTGGGTGGAGCCGACCAGTTTGCCGTACCCGTTGCCGGCGTACACGGCCGCGGGCAGCGCCCGCCCTTCGGCGGTGAGCTGACGGGGGACGACGGCGGTGACCCCGGTGTGCAGGTCGGCGCCGTCGTCGAGGGTGGTGTGGCCGACCAGGACGCCTTCGACGTCGGTGATCGCGTTCAACGGCCCGGTCGGCAGGGCGCCGACGACGACGCCCAGGTCGCGCGCCCGCACGCGTCCCCTCGTGGCTGCGGTGAGGTGATTGTCCATAATGTTCCCATTGTCGAGGCTCCGCTCCGCCGACATGCGCCCCTCGGACGGTCAGCGCGCGGACGTCGTCCGAGTTCGCAGAGCCTCAGATGGTCAGGGTCACGTTGATCACGACGGCGACGACGACGATCGCCAGCAGGATCCAGGGCCACTGCCGCTTCTGCCTCGGCGGGGTCCAACGGGGTTCGGTCATGTCGATCTCCTTTTTCAGCCACGGCCGCTGAGGGCCTGGACGGGACGCGTTCGCAGGGCGATCCGCGCGGGGACGAGCACCGACAGCACGCCGAGCGCCGAGGTGGCGCCGACCACTGCCAGGTAGGTCACGGGCTGGACGGTGGGCAGCGGCAGCCCGGTCAGGCCGTAGGCGATCATCGTCAGCGGCAGGAGCGGCGCGGCGGTCCCGATGCCGACCGCGAGCAGGACGGTCAGCACCGACTCGGCGCGCAGCATCCGCATGACCTGGCCGCGGCTGCCCCCGGCCAGGCGGAGCAGCGCGAACTCCCTGGTCCGCTCGGTCACCGCCAGGGTCAGGGCGTTGGCCACCGACACCGCCAGATATCCGAAGACCAGCAGCAGTGGCAGCAGCCCGCCGAGCATCGCGGCGGCCTCGCCCTCCTCCTGGGCGGCCCGCATGGCCGCGCCGTCGCCGACCACCAGCCCCGGATGAGCCCGGACGAGCGCGCCCAGGTCGGCCGACGGGTCGGCGCGCACGAGGACGGCGTCGTCACGACTCGCCGGCACCACCGCGCGCGGCAGCGTGAGGTCGCCGAAGCCCGAGCCGCGGCGGTAGATCGCCACCACTTGTGGCCGGTACGGCGTTCCGTCCCCCAGGTACAGGGTGAGCGTCGAACCGACCTTCGCCGACAGCGTGCCCGCGGCGGCCCGGCTGACCGCCACCGTGCCGGGACGCAGCCCGGCCGCCGACCCGGCCTCCACCCCCAGGTCGACAGTGCCGGCGAGCCCCGCCGGATCGACGGCCTGCGCCTGGTAGTCGAGCACTTCGGGGCTGTCGAGCAGGCGGATCGCGGCGTGGACGCGGGTCCGCACGATCGGCGTGACCGCCCGTACCCCGGGCAATCTGGCGGCGTCGGCGCGCACGCCGGGCGGCAGGCCCCACTCACCACCGGTGAGCGTGTGCGTGGCCAGGGTGCCCTCTTCCAGATCGCGCCGGGCCGCGGCGGCGGTCGTGGCCGGCAGGCCGATCTGCAGGAGCGCGAAGCCGATCGCGAGAACCATGGGCGAGACCGTCGCGGCCAGCCGCCGTGAGTGGGCGAGGCTGTTGGCCACGGCCAGATGGCCCGCCGCCCCGTACCGCCGGCGCAGCCGCCCGGCGAGCATCCTGGTCCCCAGCCGCACGATGGGTGGTCCGAGCACGCTCAACGCGATGATCATGATCAGGCCGCCGCCGGCCGCCAGCGCCACCGCGAACACGCTGCTCCACCACAGCGGCGCCGACGCCCCCGCGACACCGGTGGTCAGCAGCAGCACGCCCGAGGCGAGCCGGACCGCCGGCAACCGGGACGGCTCCACCGACACCTCGGTCAGCGCCTGCGCGGGCAGCGGCCGCAACACCCGGCGGCCGACCACCCAGGCGGCGGCCTGCGACAGGAGCAGGCAGACGGCGACCGCGGCCACCATCGGGACCGGCCCCACCGAGATCTCGAAGTCGGCGGGCGCCAGGCCCACCAGGCGCAGCGCGTCGAGCAGCAGCGCGGCCAGCAGGACGCCGGGCAGACCGCCGGACAGGCCCGCGAGCAGCGCGACGGCGGCGGTCTCCGCGGCGATCATCCTGGTGACGTGCCGCGAGCTCGCGCCGACCGCCCGCAGCAGCGCGATCTGGCGTCGCCTGCGATGGGCGGTGAGCGAGAGCGCGCCGGTCAGCACCAGCCCGGCGATCACGACCACGCTGCCGATCAGCGAGGCGGCCAGCTCCTGGAGGTCGGAGCGCGCCTTCCGCACGTCGCCGAACTCGGCCCGGCCGCGCGCCTCGCCCGTGGCGACGGTGACGGAGTCGCCGAGTGTCTCCTTGAGACGTCCGGCCAGTTCCTCCGGGTCGATCCCGGGCCGGGCCAGCACGCCGATGGCGTCGAGCGCCGCCGGCCCGCCGTACAGGCGGGTGGCCTCTTCGTCGGGGAAGAGCACCAGCGGTCGGCGCAGTTCACCGCGGACGACACCGGCCACGCGGTAGGCGGCGGCGGGAGCCGTGCCGGCGACGACGGTGACGCGATCGCCCGGCCGCAGCCCGGCGGAGGCGTCGATGACGACTTCGCCGGGGCCGGGGGCGTGCCCGGCGGCGAGGGTGAACGGGGCCAGCGGCGCGGTGGACCAGCCGTGGCCGGTGGCGGCCGGCGAGCCGTCGCCGATGACGAGATCGACGGGAAAGCCGCGGTCGGGGACGGCGGCGCGCACGCCCGGCACCGTGGCCACCCGTTCGAGCAGAGTGCTCGGCAGGGTCGTGGGCTCGGTCAGCGGCTCGGTCTCGCTCTCCCCGCCGATCGTCACCCGCACCGAGTCGGGGCCGCTCACCACGACGTCGGCGGCGGCGTACCGCTCGGCCGGGACCCCGGCGGCCAGGCCCGACTGCAGGATCAGCCCGCAGGCGGTCAGCAGCGCCGAGGCGGCGAACAGGGCGGCGAACGCGCCGGCCAGGCCCGCCTTGTCGGCTTTGAGGAGCTTCCAGATCAGGTCGGTCATGACGCGCCCAGTTGCGTCATGCGCTCGGCCACCCGCTCCGGCTTGGGCCGCAGCGCCTGGCCCGCCAGCCGCCCGTCGGCGAGGAAGACCACGCGGTGGGCGTAGGAGGCGGCGACCGGGTCGTGGGTGACCATGACGAGGGTCTGTCCGGCCTCGTCCACCAGTTCGCGCAGCAACGTCAGCACTTCGCGGGCGGTCCGCGTGTCCAGCGCGCCGGTGGGCTCGTCGGCGAAGACCACCTCGGGATCGGTGATCAGCGCCCTGGCCAGCGCCACCCGCTGCTGCTGGCCGCCGGACAGCTCGGCCGGGCGGTGACCCAGCCGCGCGCCGAGCCCCACCCTGGACGCGATGGCCATGAGTCTCGCCTCGTCCACCGGGCGTCCGGCCAGGCGCAGCGGCAGGGTGATGTTGTCGGCGACGTCGAGCGCCTGCAGCAGGTTGTACGCCTGGAAGACGAAGCCGATCCGCTCCCGGCGCAGCGCGGCCAGGCCCGGCTCGTCCAGCGCCGTCACGTCCACGCCGCCCAGGAGCACCCGGCCGGAGCTCGGCGTGTCCAGCCCGGCCGCGCAGTGCAGCAACGTGCTCTTGCCCGACCCTGACGGGCCCATCATCGCGACGAACTCGCCGTCGGCGATCTCCAGCGTGACCCCGTCGAGCGCGGTCACCTTCCCGTACGTCTTGTGGAGCTCCTCCACCCGAACCGCCAACGCAGCCCTCCATCGCTCTCTCCTGGACCGCACCAAACGTAGGAGCGAGGGGTGAGGGGACGACATCCCACCGATGGGCGTCTTGATGGTGGTGCGGGCACCACCATGCAGAATGTCGGCCATGAACGTCCTGACGGCCACGCGGAAGGCCGCGCTCTTCCTGATCCTCGGGTCCGGCGCCGCGCTGCTCGCACTGCCGCTGTTCTGGCTGGTCGTCTGTGTCACGCTGCTGGGCCTGGCCGGGGTCGGCCTGCCCCTGATCCCGCCGGTGACGCGTCTGGTCAGGCGGCTGGCCGGATGGCAGCGCCGCCGTCTGGGGGTGCCGGCCCCGCCGCACCTGCCGCTTGAGGGGCCGCTGCCGGTACGCGTGCGCGCGGCCGTGGGCGACCCCGCCACGCCGCGGGAGGTGCTCTGGCTCCTCGCGCACGGCCTGACCGGCGTCGTCCTCGGCTTCCTGGCGCTCGGCCTGCCCCTGGCCGCGCTCAACGCGGCCACCCTGCCGCTGTGGTGGCGGCTCACGCCGGGCAGCCCGCCGTCGGTGCTCGGCTACGCCGTCGACTCCTGGCCGCTGGCCCTGACCGGCCCGTTCGTCGCCGCGGGCTATGTGGGCGTGGCCTGCCTGGTCCTGCCGGCCGCCGCGGCACTGTCCGGACGGCTCAACCGCCGCCTGCTCGAACCCGTGGGCCGGGTACGGCTGGCGCAGCAGGTGGCGATGCTGACCGCGGCCAGGGCCTCGGCGCTCGAAGCCCACGCGCAGGAGCTCAGGCGCATCGAACGCACGCTCCACGACGGCACGCAGAACCGCCTGGTCGCCGTCGTCATGCACCTCGGCATGCTCGAACGTGCCCTGGCCGGCGCCCCCGACGGCACCCGGCAGCTGGCCGTACGCGCCCATGAGGCCGCCTCCGACGCGCTGGTCAACCTGCGTGACGCCATCCGGGCCATCCATCCGCCCGTCCTCACCGAACACGGGCTCGACGGCGCGCTCACCGCGCTGGCCGCGCGCAGCCCCGTCCCCTGCACCGTCGAGACCGCCGACTTCCCCCGCCTGCCGGCGGCCGTCGAGGCGGCCGCCTACTTCACCGTCGCCGAAGCGCTCACCAACGTCGCCAAGCACAGCCGCGCCGGCAAGGCGGCGGTGCGCGTGCACCTGGACGGCGGCCTGCTGACCGTGGAGATCGAGGACGACGGCGTGGGCGGCGCCGAGAGCGGCGCCGGCAGCGGCCTGACCGGAATCGACCACCGAGCCGCCGCCTTCGGCGGCCGGAGCACCCTGACGAGCCCGCAAGGCGGGCCGACCCTGTTGAAAGTGGAGTTGCCATGCGGGTTGTGATCGCCGAGGACGACGCGCTGCTGCGCGAAGGGCTGGCGCTGCTGCTGGCCGCCGAGGGCGTCGAGGTGCCGGCCGCCGTCGACAACGCCGCCGACCTGCTCGCCGCTGTCGCGGCCGAGGAGCCCGACGCGCTGATCGTGGACGTACGGCTGCCGCCGGACTTCCGCGACGAGGGCCTGCGCGCGGCGATCGAGGCCAGGCGGACGCGGCCCGGGCTGCCCGTCCTGGTGCTGTCCTCCTACGTCGAGGACACCTACGCCTCCGCCCTGCTCAGCGAGGGTGGCGCGGGCGTCGGCTACCTGTTGAAGGAGCGCGTCGGCAAGGTGCAGTCCTTCGTGGACGCGTTGCACCGGGTGGCCGGGGGCGGGACCGCGATCGACCCCGAGGTGATCGCCCAGCTCCTGGTCCGCCGCCGGGCCGGTGATCCCCTCCACGCGTTGACCGCCCGGGAGCGGGAGGTGCTCGCGCTGATGGCCGAGGGGTTGTCCAACACCGACCTCAGTGAGCGGCTGGTGATCAGTGAGGGGGCGGTCAACAAGCACATCAGGAACATCTTCGCCAAGCTGGGCCTGCAACCCTCCGAAAGCGGGCACCGCAGGGTCCTGGCCGTGCTCGCCTACCTCAGAGCCTGACCCGCGGCCGGCTGTCGTCCCGCGCAGAGGGCGGTGTCGAGGGTGGCGTCGAGCTGCCTGTCGCCCTCCGGCGTGAGGGACTTCTCGGTCGCGGTGACGGTGGCCGCCCGGCCGCCCTCGGTGACGCCGCCGCGGGTCGAGTACCCGCCGACGTCGCCGCTGTGCCCCCAGGCCAGGCCGCCGCAGCTCAGCGCGATCTTCGTCAGGCCGAGCCCGTACCCCCACCCGCGCGGCGCCCCGGGCACCGGGACGGTCCGCTTCATCTGCGCCAGCATGGCCGGCTTGAGCAGCCTGCCGCCCAGCAGCGCGCCAAGGAACCGGTTGACGTCCCGCGGCGTGCTGACCAGCTGCCCGGCCGCCCATCCCCGCGACGGGTCCATCTCGGACACGTCCACCGGCTCGCCACCCGGCCTGCCGGTCCTGGACTTGTAGGCCCTGGGGTGGGCGCCCCGGATCCGCTGCTCGCCGGCATCGGGCCAGTAGGTGTCACCGAGTCCCAGCGGCCTGATGATCCGGTCGGTGATCTCCACGCCGATCGGCCGGCCCGTGACCCTCTGCACCAGCAGTCCGAGCAGGACGTACCCGGTGTTGCTGTAGCTCCAGCCCTTGCCGGGAGCGAACAGCGGCTTGTGCGCCAGAGCCAGATCGACCAGTTCCCTGGGCTCGAAGTAGCGGTGCTGGTTGTCGAAGAACGTCCCCGCGATGGCCCTGCCGTGCTCGGGCAGGCCCGAGGTGTGCTGGAGCAACCGGCGGACGGTGATCAGGCGGCCGTCGTACCCGTTGCCGCGCACCAGCCCCGGCAGGTAGGTCTCGACCGGCGCGTCCAGCTCCACCTTGCCCTCGCCGGCCAGTTGCAGCACGACCGTGGCGGTGAAGGTCTTGGTGGTGCTGGCGATGCGTACCCGCCCGTTGACCGGGACCTTCGCCCGCGTGGCCAGGTCGCCGACGCCTGCGGTGTAGTCCCGGCCGCGCCCGTCGGGCTCCCGCACCGCGGCCAGCGCGCCGGCGAACTCGCCGCCGCCGACCAGCTCGTTCAGCGCCGTCCGTACGGCGTCGCCCGGACGGCTGCGCGGTGCGGCGTCGGCGGACGCCGGGCTCGCGGCCCCCAACGTGAGGGCCAGCACCGCGGCGGCGCCGCGGACGGTGAGGGCAGGATGGTGGGACATGGGGAAACTCCCTTGATGACGTGGCCGCGATGTCGTCCAGCATGTCGGCGCGACCGGCACGCGATCGATCCCACGTGTGGGTGTCTCCGCACTACAGCCGGCGCCACCACCGCCCCGGGTCGCGCCGTCAGAGCAGGGTGCCGCCCGAGGCGTCCAGCCAGTGGCCGGTCACCCAGCGGCTGTCGTCGCCGGCCAGGAAGGCCACCGCGTCGGCCACGTCCGCGGGGGTGCCCACGCGGCCCATGGGGGACAGCGACGACAACCAGGTCAGCGCCTCCCCGACGAGCCTGCCCTCGTGCATGTCGGTGTCGATGACGCCGGGCGCCACGGTGTTGACGGTGATCCCGCGCGGCCCGAGCTGCTTGGCCAGCGTCGAGGTGAGCACGTCGAGCGCGCTCTTGGACATCGCGTAGCTGATCGCCGTCGGCATCGCCGAGCCGCGGGTCAGCATCGTGGAGACGTTGACGATCCGGCCGCCGTCACGCAGGCGGGGGAGCGCGAGCTGGGTGACGAAGAACGGGGCGGTGGCGTTGACCGCGAAGAGCCGTTCGAACTGGCGTCGGGTGACGTGCTCGATGCCGGGTTCGTCGTTCAGGATGCCGGCGTTGTTGACCAGGATGTCCAGCCCGTCGGCGCGGGCGTCGAAGGCGGCCCACAGGCGGTCGGCGTCGCCGGGCGTGCCCAGCTCGGCCCGCAGGGCGAACGCCTGCCCGCCCGCCGCCTCGACCGCGGCGACGGTCTCCGCGGCGGCCTGGTCGTTGCCGCCGTAGTGGACGGCGACGCGCGCGCCGTCCGCGGCCAGGCGCTGGGCGATGGCCCGGCCGATCCCTCTGCTCGCGCCGGTGACGAGCGCGGTCTTGCCATGGAGGTTGCTCATGATGTGTTCCCTGTCAATTGGGGATGAGTCACCCGAAGGCCGCGGGCGGGCGGCAGGCGTGCCGCTCGACGTCCGCAGGGTGATCAAGGGGACTGGAGGAAGTCCAGGGTGGCCAGCTCGTTCACGGTGGTCTGCAGCTGGTCGATGCGGGCCCGGCCGATCCGGACCAGCTCCTCGCCCGCGCCGGCCCACTGGCCGAGGTCGCGGGACAGAGGCGGGATGCCGGAGAGGATGTCGGCGCTCTCCTTGAGGGTGATGCCGACCCGCTGCGCGGCGAGGGCGAGCTTGATCCGGCAGACCGCGTCGACGGTGAAGCGGCGGGCGTTGCCGCTGTTGCGGTGGCCGGTGATCACGCCGTAGCGCTCGTAGAAGCGGACGGCGTTGGGCGTCACCCCGGCGGCCCTGGCCACCTGCCCGACCGTGAGGGAGGCCATCGTCTCGGGGCCGGGACGGTCGGTGACGGTCATGGCGTGCCCACCGTCCTCTCAGCCGACTTCCGCCGGCCTGGCAGCGCCGGGTGCCGGGCCGGAGAGCGCAATCGTACGACGAGGGCCAGCGACATCACGACGAGGGCCGCCGCCTGGGTCAGCCGCAGGGCGTCGGTGACGGTGACCGCCTGCGCCGCCCGGTCCGCCGCGTCCATGGCGGCCAGGGCGGCGAGCGACGCGCCGACCGCGCCGGGGATCATCAGCGCCGCCGTGACCGAGGCGCTGTCCAGACGCAGCGTCTGGACGTAGGTGGGCATCAGCAGAGCCGAGCCGAAGTAGGGGGCGGCGCACAGGGCGAGCACCGCGGCGATCCGCGTCCAGGCCGGGGTGTCCTGGGCGCTGATGCCGTACGCCACCGCGACGATGCCCGGCACCAGCAGGACCGCCCCACCAGGTCCGGCCGGACCCGCCGGCCATGAGGACGACCGCGGCGCGCAGCTCCGGCCCGGTCAGCCTGCTCAACGCAGACCGGCCGGGTCCGGGACGCGGACGGAACGCAGTGCCCGCGCCCACGTGCGCAGCTCGCCCATCGTCGTGTGCAGCGCCTGCGTCGTGCCCGGCGGAGGGACGAAACGGCCGCCGGCGTCCAGGTGCTCCCATGCCATCGGGATCAGCACCGACTCGCGGACCGTGGCGGCCCGCAGTTCGGGGAAGACCATGCGCAACTGCGCCACGGCCCTGATGCCGCCGGAGGCGCCGTACCCGACGAACGCGACCGGCTTGTACGCCCACTCGGTGAAGTGCCAGTCGATCGCGTTCTTCACGGCGGCGGGGAAACTGTGGTTGTACTCCGGGACGAGGAACACGAACCCGTCGGCGCCAGCGAGCGCGTCGCCGATCGGGGACGCGGCCCCTCCGCCGGGCCGCAGCTCGTGCATCGGCAGCGAGACCGCGGCCAGGTCGATCATGTCGAGGTCGAGCCAGTCGATGGTGCCGAGCTCGCGCTCCAGCCAGGCGGCGAGCGGGTCGGCCATTCTGGGCCTGCGCACGCTTCCGATCACCACGGCGATCCGGAGGCGGCTGTCGGCGTTGGTTTCCGTCATGGCAGCGACGCTAGGAGCTCGCCTATGGGCGAACTCAAGTCGCCGGTTTCTACGCCTTTCCGGCGTCGCCCAGGGAGGCCGACATGCCGAAGGTGGCCCGCGTCCTGCGCAACCGGCTGGCCCGCGGAATGTCGCTGCAGGTCGACAGCTGCGTCCGCTACCCGCTCGGCAGGCGCGGGGGGCTCCTGGCTGTATGTCGTGCTCACCGGCCCGAAGCGCGGCACCCTGGCCTTCGCCACGACCGGAAAGGAGTACGCCGAACTGACCGAACGCGCCCGGGTCAGCCCGAGCAGTCGCCTCCTGGAGTGACCGAGGTCCGGACGCCGCCGACCGCCCTGGTCGCCTCGACCTGGAAACAGGCCCGGAACAGGCCGCCGCCGAAGGACTCGCGCACGGTGGTGATCGTCTCGACCTCGACCTTGACGGACGGCCGCTGGTTCGTGACGTGCGCCACGCGCACCTCGTAACCGTTGCCGAGCTCACGAACCTGCTGGTCCGTCGGCCACCGGCCGGCGAGCAGGGTTCGCAGGTCGCCCGCGTAGCCGTCGGCCAGCCGCCGGGTCTCCTTCTGGGCCTGCGCCGTCGTCTCCTCGTGCTGCCACCGGTAGATCAGGGGCCACCCGAAGGCCACCAGAATCCCGCCGCCGGCCAGGATCACACCCAAGACGACGACCACCAGGACAACTCGTCTCAAGAGCACGGCACCCCACCTCCCTGGCGTGTCCGGGCGGCGGGCGTGCCGGTCGGGGCCGGGATGCCCGGGTGCCCGTGCGTCTAGTGTGCGTCGTCGGGGGACGCGGCGCGCATCAGCAGGTGGCCGCGGCGGAAGCGTTCGTCCTCCAGCGGCTCGCGCAGCATCCGGCCCACCTCGACGAAGCCCTCCTTGCGGGCCAGGTCGGCCAGTTCGTCGATCGGCCATCGGTAGGCCGGCGTGACCTTGTGGTCGAACTCCGTGACCGGGTCGCCCTCGGACTCGAAGAAGCCGACCAGGAAGTGGCCGCCGGGGGCCAGCACCCGGCGGAACTCGGCGAAGTACGGCGGCAGTTCCGCCGGCGGGACGTGGATCATGGAATACCAGGAGATCAGACCGCCCAGCTCGCCGTCGGCGACGTCGAGGGCGTCCATCGAGCCGAGCTCGAAACGCAGGCCGGGATAGTCCCTGCGGGCGATGTCGAGCAGCGCGGGGGACAGGTCGACGCCGAACGCGTCCAGGCCGAGGTCACGCAGGTGGGCCGTCATGTACCCGGGGCCGCACCCGGCCTCGACCACGGGCCGGGGCCCGGCGGCCCGGACGAGTTCGGCGAACGCGGCGACCAGCGCGCGGTCCAGCGGCAGGCGGTCGAGCGAGTCGCGGGCGAGGTCGGCGTACAGGTCGGCGACGGCGTCGTAGGCGCGCGCGGTCGCCGTGAGGTAGGAGGAGGAGTCGGCCATGGCGGACGACTGTAGCCCATCGGCTCGGGTGTCGCCGAGCCGTCGCCGCCGCGACGGGCCGCCCGTTCGCGCGTATGCTGTGAACAAAAATCCAAACTGTTCATACGGATACAGTCAACCGGCGCAGCCGCGGAAGGGATCCCCCATGCTGAACGACCTGCCGTACCTGTCGGCCGGCGAAGGGCCGCCCCTGATCGTCCTGATCTACACCCCGCAGGCGGCCAACCCGACGGGCATGACGCGCTGGTCCACGATGCGGCTGGTCCGGCCGTTCACCCGCGACTTCACCGTGTACGTCGTCAACCGCCCGCCCGGGCTGCCGTCCACCACGACGATGGCCGGCCTCGCCGCGATCTTCGCCCAGGCGATCAGGGCCACGTTCGACGGACCGGTCAACGTGCTGGCCCTGTCCACCGGCGGAGCCATCGCCCTGCAACTGGCCGCCGACCATCCCGGCCTGGTCGACCGGCTCGTCCTGGCGGGCACGGCCTGCACCCTCGGCCCGGCCGGCCGTCGGGCCCAGCGCGGCTACATCGAACGGGCCCGCCGGGGCAGGCGGCCGAGCCCCGCGCTGGCCGAGATCGTCACCGCGTCGGCCTTCGGCCGCGTCCTGCTCAGGGGCCTGCTGTGGCTGTCGGACGGCGGGCGCGCCGACCACGCCGACGCCGTCACCGTGCTCAACGCCGAGGACGGCTTCGACCTGCGCGGCCGGCTGCACGAGATCAAGGCGGCCACCCTGCTGATCCAGGGCGGCGACGACCTGGTCTACCCGCTGGACCTGGCCCGGCAGACGGTCGACGGCATCCCCGACGCCCAGCTCGTCGTCTACCCCGGCCGCAGCCACAGCGGCACCTTCACCGACAGGAGATTCGCCCCCGACGCCCTCGCCTTCCTGACCGACGGCTGAGGACCCGCCGCTCAGGGGCCGACCGGCCGCGGGGCGTCCCGCACCGGCGTGCGCAGCAGGGCGACGACGCCGAGCACCACGTGCAGGACCCCGGCCACCGCCGCGGCCACGTGCAGCCCGGCGACGAACGCCGACTCGGCCTGCGCGGCCGCCGCCGGCACGAGAGCGGGCAGCTGGAGGGTCTCGTCCAGGGTGGGGGCCAGGTCCGGCCCGCGGAGCCGGAAGACCAGGGCGGCGAGCGAGCCGAGCAGCGCGATCCCGAGGGCGTTGCCGATCTCGTTGCTGGTCTCGGCCAGCGCCCCCGCCGCTCCGGCCCGTTCCGGCGGTACGGCCCCGACCGCGGTGTCGGCCACGACGCTGAACGAGATGCCGTACCCGACGCCCGCGACGACCGTGGACGCGACGTACCAGCCCACACCGCCCGTGACGGCCGTCGGGAGCAGGAGCAGCAGCCCCGCCGCGACGGAGAAGTGGCAGACGGCGAGCGCGGCCCGCCGGCCGACACGGTCGACCACGAACGGCGTGACGACGCAGGTGACGGTGAGCACCACCGCGCCGGGCAGCGCGAGCAGCGCCGCGTGCAGCACGGGCAGGCCGAGGACGGACTGGAGGTAGACGCCCGACAGGTACGCCGTCGCCGACCACGCCGCCAGCGGCAGCAGCCCGGTGACGATCGCCACGGTGAACACCCGGTCGCGGAACAGCGAGAACTCGATCAGCGGCTGCGCCAGGCCGCGCTGCCTGCGGACGAACCACGCCAGCAGCCCCGCCCCGGCCGCCCCCGCGACGACCGGGACGGCCGACAGCCCGTCGGCGGCGGCGTGCTTGAGCGCGTAGATCGCGAGCAGCAGCCCGGCCGCGGACGTCACGACGCTGGGCGCGTCCACGCGCCCGGCGCGGGTCGCCCGCACCTCGCGGAGCAGGATCGGCGCGAAGACCAGGAACAGGGCGAGGACGGGCAGGTTGACCAGGAAGACCGACCCCCACCAGAACCGTTCCAGCAGCACGCCGCCCACGATCGGCCCGGCGGCGAACCCGGCCGCGAACGCCGCGGCGAACACGCCGATGGCCTGCGCCCGGCGCCGCGGGTCGGCGAACAGCTCGCTGAGCACAGCCAGCGCCGACGGCAGCAGGGTCGCGCCCGCCACGCCCATCAGCGCGCGGGCCGCGATCAGCAGCTCGGCGCTGGGCGCGAACGCCGCCGCCGTGGAGCCGGCGCCGAAGACCGCGGCGCCGACCATGAGCAGCCGCAGCCGCCCGTACCGGTCGCCGAGGTTGCCGAACGCGATCAGCAGGGAGCCGACGGCGAAGCCGTAGACGTCGAGGATCCACAGGGCCTGGCCCGCGGTGGGCGTGAGGGCCTGGCTGATCCGGGGCATCGCCAGGAACAGGATCGAGCCGTCCATGGAGACCAGCAGGACGGGCCCGAGGATCACCAGGAGACCGAGCCAGGCCCGCAGGCCCGGGGGAGTGCGCGTGTGCTGTCGATACATGGGGCCGACACTCGGGCAGGGCGCGCCGCTCAACCATCCCCCTGGCGTGGGTGCACCCAGCAGGTGTACCCACGCGGCCCGCCGGTCGGCCTAGGCTCGGTGGCGTGGAGAGTCTCGGAGCGTTTCTGAAGAGCCGTCGTGACCGGGTCACGCCCGCCGCGATCGGGCTGCGCACGTTCGGGACGGCCCGCCGGGTCCCGGGGCTGCGGCGCGAGGAGCTGGCGCAGCTCGCGGGGGTGAGCGCCGGGTACTACACGCGTCTGGAGCAGGGGCAGGCGGAGACCGCCTCGGAGCAGGTGCTCGACGCGCTGGCGCGGGTGCTGCGGCTCGACCGGATCGAGACCGTCCACCTGCACAATCTCGCCCGGCAACCGGCCCGGTCCCGGCTGTCCAGGCCGCCCGTGGAGGAGCCTCATCCGCGGGTGCTCGCGCTGCTGGAGTCGCTGAAGGACACGACGCCGGCGGTCGTGCTCGGCCGGCGTGGGGACGTGCTCGCGTGGAACCGTACGGGTCATGCGCTGATGGGGGAGCATCTGCCGTTCGAGGCGCCCTGGGATCCGGCGGACCGCCCGTCCGTCCCGAGGATGTTCTTCCTGGATCCGCTCTTCCGCGACCTGCACCGCAACTGGGACGAACTAGCCCGCATCCATGTCGCCTACCTCCGGCTCACCGCGGGCCGGTTCCCCTCGGACGCCCGCCTGGCGGAGCTGATCGGGGAGCTGACGATGCACAGCGCGGAGTTCGCGGCGTTGTGGGCGGTGGGCGAGGTCGCCGACTGCACGGTGGGCACGATGCGCCTGCGGCATCCCACGGTCGGCGCGGTCGACGTCGACTACCAGGTCTGGCTCCAGCCCGACAGCCCCGACCACCGGGTCGAGATCTACACCCCGGCCGACCCGTCCTCCGCCGACGCCCTGCGCATCCTGACCCACCAGACCGGCCGGACGTCCTGAGACGTCCGGCCCTCGGGGGCCCGCCGGTCGCAGAGCTGTGGGGCCTTGGCAGCTGCTGCGGCGCGCGTCGCGCCCGGCGGGCACCCCGGCGGGTACCCGGGTTACGTCAGACGGTGCCGTTGAAGCGGCTGTAGTACGCGCCCACCTCGTTGCGGTGGACGTCGTCGTTGTACACGGCGTCCTCGTCGAACTTCGGCGAGTCCTTGATCTCCTGCTTGGTCCGCGCGAGGTGGACCTTGCGCTCCTGCGGGTCGATCCGCGTGACGGTGCCGGCCGGCAGCACGACCTTCTTGCCGAAGATCCACGGACCGGTGTCGACCACCAGGTAGCTGTCGCCGACGGTGTGGCTCGCCTCGTCCACCGAGCCGATCGAGCCGTCGGTGGCCTCGACGTCGAAGCCGACCACGTCGAGAGTCTTGTCGCCGTAGACGTCGGAGCCGTAGCTCCACATGTCCTGAGACAAGGGGTTTCCTCCTGATGATCTAGAGAACGTTGCCCACCCACTCTTCCCGGGTCAGCCGCGCCAAACATCGAACCGCGGTCACTTCGCCGCGCGGGCGGCGTAGGCGGCCAGGCCGTCGGCCATGCCCTGCACGAAACGGGTCAGGTACCACCGCCAGAAGGCGCCCGACAGCGGCATCCTCGGCTCGAAGGCGGCGGACCAGGTGATGTCGGTGCCGCCGCCGGCGGCCGGCGCGAGCTCGACCGTCCCGCGGTAGGAGCGGAACGGGCCGCCCAGGTTGTCGTAGACGAACCGCCGGTCGGGGACGAGCTCGACGACGCGCTCACGCGAGACGTTGCGCCCGGTGCGGAAGACCCTGGTGTCGCCCGCCTGCTGCCGGGCCGCCGGATCGCCGCCCTCGACGTCGGCGGAGTCGATGGGCGACCACGACGGCCAGGTGGCGGCGTGCGTGAGCGCCGCGAAGACGGCCTCGGGGGCGGCCTGCGAGCGGGCGGTCACGGCGAAGGAGTACGGCATGAGCTCCAACGTAGGCACCGGCCCCGCCCGTGGGCCATGCGCACGATTGCCGTCGATCGGTCAGTTCTTGCGGTACGCCGACGGCCGCACGCCGGTCTGCCGCAGGAAGGCCGACGACAACGAGCCCGCGCCGGCGAACCCGCACCGCCCGGCGATCTGCTCGACGCTGAGCGAGGTGGACGACAGCAGCCGCCGCGCCTCCTCAATGCGCAGCCCGGTGAGGAACCGGTGAGGCGTCTGGCCGGTGCCCTCCCGGAACACCCGGACGAAGTGGTACACGCTCAGATGCACCTCGGCCGCGACGGCGGCCAGCGTCAGCGGCTCGGCCAGGCGCTCGGTCATGACGGCGACAGCCGCCCGGACGGCCGCGTGCTCCGGGCCGGGCAGGCGCTCGGCCCCGCCCCGGGTCAGCAGGTGCGTCACGAGGAAGGCGGCGGCGGACTCGGCGTACAGGTCGCCGGCCGCCGCCCGGCCCGGCAGCGCGCGCAGCAGCTGCTCGACGACCGGATCACCGGCCGCCAGGGCCGCGGCCGTCGCCTCGAAGTCGGGCTCGCGACCGCCCAGCGCGTCGGCGGCCCGCCGGACGGCCGCCGCGGGGACGTGCACCTGGACGGTGCGCAGCCCGGCCGCCGCCCGGTAGCTGATCGACCCGGCGCGGCCGGGGACCATGAGCTCCAGGTGGCCCGGGACCCAGCGCCGCCGGGCCGGCCTGCCGCCCGCGTGCATCCGCAGGTCGGCGTTCCCCGCCACGCAGAGCACGAGATGCAGGTCGGACACGGCGGGCAGGGGGAAGTGCTCGGCCTCGGGCGCGTGCCGGAAGCCCTGCACCAGCAGCGACCGCCAGCCCGCGTCGTCCCAGCTGTTGTACGTGTGCCGCACGTACGCCGAGGTGTCGAGGCCGGCGTAGGGCGCCAGGTCGAAGTCGGGCGAGTCGAACACGTCCCGAGCCTAACCGGATCACCGCGGCGGGGCCTCGGCGAGCGAGAGGCTGTTGCCGTCCGGGTCGAGGACGTCCACGTGGCGCACGCCGTTGCCGTACGTCTCCACGGGCCCGTGCTCGATGCCGTGCCCGGCCAGCCTGGCCAGGATGTCGTCGAGGCCGGACACGCCGAACGTGATCATGGTGCCGCCGACGCGCGCGGCCCGCATGTGCCGGTCGTCGATGACGACCCACGCGTTCTCGCCGACCTGCCACAGGTGCTCCTCGCCGACGATCTCGTCCGCCGGGCGGCCGAAGAACACCTCGTACCACTTCCGCGCCGCCGCCCGGTCGCGTACGCACACCACGCTGTACAGATCCACTCGGACCACTCCTTCCTGTCGCCATGAAGACTCCACCGGTGGGGCGAACTCATCGCGGCGGCTGACAGCGGGATGTGTGCGGTTTGTGAGCGGGGGGCCGGAGGGTGGGGGCGTTGGTGTCACCCTATGGAGGAGGAACCGGTTCATGTACCCCTGTGATGTCCCGTCCCGCCGGGCTGCCCGCCCGGCACGGCGGCCGCGGTGGCTGCGCGCGCTCACGGCCTCCGTGCCCGCCGCGGGCCTGGCGGTGGTCGCGGCGCTCCCGGCCGCCGCCACGTCCCGGCCGGCCCTGGACGGGACGCCCGCCCTGCTGCAGCGCCTGGCGCGGAAGGTGGTGGCGGCCGGGGCGCCCGGCGTGCTCGTCCGGGTCGACGACGGCCGCGGCCGGCCCGTCGAGATCGCCGAGCAGGCCGCCTGGACCCGACGCGACCACGTGCTCAAGGCGGGCGACGAGTTCCGCATGGGGTCCAACACCAAGACCATGGTCGCCGTGCTGGTGCTGCAACTCGTCGCCGAGGGCAGGCTCGCCCTGACCGACCCGGTGGACAAGTGGCTGCCCGGCCAGGTCCCCGGCGGCGGCGCGATCACGCTGCGCATGCTGCTGAACCACACCAGCGGCCTGTACGACTACACCGAGGACCCCGCCGTCCGGCCCTCGCTGCTCGGCAAGGACCGGCGGCGGTGGACCCCGGCGAAACTGCTGGCCCTCGGGGTGAAGCATGCTCCGCTGTTCGCGCCCGGCGCCAAGTGGTCCTACAGCAACACCGGCTACGCCGCCATCGGCGCGGTCCTGGAGCGGGTCACAGGGACGAGCCTGGCCGCGCTGGTCAGGGACCGGATCGCCCGGCCGCTCGGCCTCGGCCGCACCTACTACGCGACCGGGCCCGCCTGGCGCGGCCCGTACGCCCGCGGCTACGAGCCGGACGCCGCCCACCAGCCGCCCGCGGTGCCGGCCGCGTTCCGGCGGCTCGCCGGGCCGCGCCACGACGGGCATGTGGACGTCTCCGGCCACGACCCCGGCTGGGGCGGCCCGGCCGGGGCGGTGGTGTCCAGCACCCGCGACTGGGCCCGCTTCCACGCCGCGCTCATGTCCGGCAGGCTGCTGCCCGCCGCCCAGCTGCGTACCACCGTCCCGATGGATCCGCGGCAGCCGGACGGGCCCGGCTACGGGCTGGGCATCCAGACCGCCGCCCATCCGTGCGGCACGTTCTGGGGACACGACGGCGGCATGCCGGGCTACCTGACCACCAACCTCACCGACCGGACCGGCGGCCGCACGGCCACCGTGCTCGTCGCGTCGGAGTTCTGGGCCGAGTTCGAGGCCGACCCGAAGCTCGCCAAGGCCGTCCAGGCGCTGCAGACGGCGGTGACCTGCACGATGTTCGGCAAGCCGGTGCCGGACGCCGGCTGAGCGGCGCGGTGATCGGGCAGCGTCGGCCGAGCGGCGCGTGACCGGGCGGCGCTGGATGAGCGGCGCTGGATGAGCGGCGCGTGGCTGGGTCTGGTGAGCGGCGCTAGCTGGGCGGCGTGGTGACGGCTGCTGTCACCAGGCTCTCGGCCTGTGCTCGTGACATCGCCGCGCCGCCCGCGTGTGCGGCGGCGAACCCGGCGGGGCCCAGGGCGGTCTCGGCCCGCCGGGTGAGCCGCCGCAGGTCGGGGTCGCCGGGGCCGGTCCAGCCGCCCAGGACGGTGGCGGCCCCGAGCAGCCGGCCGGCCCGTTCCGGCCGGTCCCGGCCGAGCTCGATCGCGGCGGCCACCACCGCGGTCGCGGCCGCGACCGGCGTGTGCCAGGTCAGCGTCAGGCGCACCGCCGGATGATCGAGCCGGCGGGCCGCTTGGTCGGGGAACCCTTCGGCGAGGTCCGCCCGAGCCAGTACGCCCAGCAGCAGCGCGGTCAGCGGCGGCGTGGTGGATCGATCGGGAGGGGCGCACGCCAGACCGGCCAGGGCATGTTCGCGGGCCGCCGCCGCCCGCCCGGCGGCCAGCTCCAGCCGGGCCAGGCCCAGGCGCGCCTGGGTGCTCGACTCGGCCGACCCGCTGCGCCCGGCCCGGTCGAGCAGGCCGGTCAGGGCCCGCCGGCCGCCGTCCACGTCGCCGGACTCGGCCCGGTGCAGCGCGGCGGCCACCTCGTTCTCCATGGTGTGCTCGGGCATGCCGAGCTCGCGGAAGCACCGGTTGGCGCGCTCGGCCAGGGCGGGCGCGGCGGCCGCCGAGCCGGACCGGACCAGCGCCGAGCCGAGGGCGCTCAGCGTCATGCCCTGCCCCCAGCGCTCGCCGAGCGGCTCGAAGCCGGCCAGCGCGCGGCCCAGCGTGTCCTCGGCCTCGGCGAGGTGGCCGGTGTTCATGGCCAGCACGCCGCTGACCAGCAGCGCCAGCGACCGGCTCCACGGGTCCGTCCCCTCGGCCGGTACGGCGTGGCCGCCCTTCGCGGCTATGCCGACCGCCAGGCGGGCCATCTCGGCGATGGGATGCGTGCCTGGGACGAGCTGGGCCAGGGCCGTCCTGATCCGGTCGAAGGCGGCGTCGGTCTCCTCCGGCCCGGCGGCCTCGACGGTGGCGATCGCGTGGGCGGCGGCGACCAGCGCGCGGGATCGCGGGTCGGCCGGACCGTCGGTCTGCAGCACCCGGCCGAGCAGGTCGAGCGACTCGGGCGGGAAGTCCCGCAGGAACCAGTACCAGCTCAGCGCGACGCCGAACCGTACGGCCCGCTCGGCGTCCCCGGACTCGACCGTCCAGCGGATCGCGGCCGACAGGTCGTCCCGTTCCGCCGCCAGGCGGGCCAGCGGGCGGAGCTGGTCCGACGTGCGCAGGTGGGGGTCGGCGGCCTCGGCCAGCCGCAGGAAGAACCGGGCGTGCCGGTCGCGCGTGGCGGCGACCTCGGCGCGTTCGGCCAGCCGCGCCAGGCCGTACTCGCGGATGGTCTCCAGCAGGCGGTAACGCGGCTCGGCCGGGTCGGCGGAGTCCACCAGATGCAGCAGGGACTTGTCGACCAGCGCCGCCAACAGCTCCGGCACGTCGTCCACGCCGCCGACGGCCACCGCGTCGTCAGACCCGCCGATGGCTGCGGTGGCGTTCGAGCTGCTGAGGGCCGTCGCGGTGTCCGAGTAGCCGATCGCGGCTGCGGCGGCCTCGGTGAAGCTGCCGCGTACGACGGACAGCCGTTCCAGCAGGGATCGTTCGCCGGGGTCGAGCAGGTCCCAGCTCCAGGCGACGGCGGCGGCGAGGGTGCGGTGGCGCGGCAGCGCCGTCCGGCTGCCGGCGGTGAGCAGCCGGAACCGGTCGTCCAGCCGGGCCGCGACCGCCTCGACCGGCAGGACGCGCAGCCGGGCGGCGGCCAGCTCGATCGCCAGCGGCAGGCCGTCGAGGCGGCGGCAGATCTCGACGGTCGCCGCCAGCGCGCCGCCCTCCAGGACGAACCCGGGCCGTACGGCGGCGGCGCGGTCGCGGAACAGCCGGACCGCCGCGACGGCCCGGGCCGCCTCCGGCGTCGCATCCGGTTCCGGCAGGTCCAGCGGCGGGACCGGGTGCAGGGTCTCGCCGTCGATGCGCAGGGGTTCGCGGCTGGTGGCCAGCACCCGCAGCCGCGGGCAGCGGCCGAGCAGCGTCCCGCACAGCGTGGCGGCGGCCCCGATCACGTGCTCGCAGTTGTCCAGCACCAGGACCAGGTCGTCGTCCGCGAGCAGCTCGACCAGATCGTCCGGCTCGGCCCGCGCGGGCGCGCCCTCCTTGCGCGTCCGCAGTAGGTCGAGCAGCACGCGGGGGACGTCGTCGGGCCCGGCCGCGGCCAGCGGCACGAACAACACCCCGCCGGACGGCGTGAGCTGCCGGCCGACCGCCCCGGCCAGCCGGGTCTTGCCCGCCCCACCGGGGCCGACCAGGGTGACCAGCCGGGCCCGGCCGAGCAGTCCGGTCACCCGGCGCACGTCCTCGTCGCGGCCCACGAAGCTCGTGAGCGGGACGTCGAGATTGCCGTGCGACCGGCCCGACGGCAACGGCCCGTACGGCCCAGCCGCCCCGAAGGGGCCAAGTGGTCCCGACGGCCCCGACGGCCCGGATGGCCCGGATGGCTCGGATGGCCCAGGCTGCCCCGACGACCCCCAAGACCCCGACGCCCCTGACGGCGGCCCGGACGGCCCGGGCGCCCCGGAGGGGCCAGGTGGCCCGGACGGCCCGGAGGGTCCCGGCAGCCGGCGGGGGCCGGGAAGGTCGCCGCGCAGGACCGCCAGGTGGGCTTCCTGGAGGTGCGGTCCCGGGTCGCCGCCGAAGTCGTCGGCGAGCCGGCCGCGGATGCGCTGGTAGGCGGCCAGCGCCTCGGCCCCGCGCCCGTCGCGGGCGAGCGCCCGGATGAGCTGGGCGTGCAGGCGCTCGCGCAGCGGGTGGGCGGCGGCCAGCGATTCCAGCTCGGCGACCAGGCCGAGATCGGCGCCCAGCACCAGGTCACCGCCCAGCGCCAAGTCACCGCCCAGCCTCAGATCACTGCCCAGCGCCAGGTCGCCGCTCAGCCTCAGGTCATTGCCCAACCTCAGGTCAGCGCCCAGCGGGGGAGCGCTCAGCGGGTCGTCGCCCAGCGTCAGGTCGGCCTCGATGCGGTCCTCCAGGGCGGCCAGCCGGGCGCGTTCGAGCCGGTCGGCCTCGGCGGCGGCGAACGGCGCCGCCCGCACGTCGGCCAGGGCCGGTCCGCGCCACAGGCCCAGGGCCTCCCGCAGGACGGCGGCCGCCTCGGCGGGCCGGTCGCGAGCGGCCGCCCGCCCCTGCCTGACCAGCCGCTCGAACCGCACGGCGTCGACGGCGTCCGGCTCGACGGCCAGACGGTACCCGGCGGGGCCGGAGGTGAGCAGCCCGGGATGCCCGAGGACGCGCCGGAGCCGGGACACCAGCGACTGCAGCGCGTGCATGGGGGCCTGCGGCGGCGCGTCGTCCCACAACGCCTCGGTCAGGGTCTCGGGCCGGACGGCCCGACCGGCGTCGAGGGCCAGCCTGGCCAGCAGCGCCCGCAGTCGCGCGCCGCCGACCCGCGCCGGACCGTCGGCGGTCACCAGCGACAGGGGGCCTAGGACGCCCACGCGCAGTTGTCCGCCGTCGCCGTCCGTCCTGGTCGAGTCCGCCATGGCCAGGAGTCTGGCACGCGGCGGCGGGTCGTGCCGTCCTTGACCAACCGGACCGCGGTCCGATACGTTGCCGGAGTTATTCGGACCACAGTCCACTTGGAGATCGAGATGCTCAAGAAAGTGATCACGGCCGGTTCGCTGGCCCTCATGGTGCTCGGCGCCCCCAGCGCGTACGCCGACTCCGGCCCCGGCGAGGTCGTCCACCACTCGCACGAGGAGGCCGGGGCCCCCTGCGAGGGGCTGAAGGGCTGCACGTTCGTCCAGCTGAAGGGCGACCCGAAGACCGGCCCCTCGGAGGCCGTGTTCACCCTCAAGGCCGGCACGCCCTTCCCGCCGCACTGGCACACCAGCCCCGAGCACGTCGTCGGCGTCTCCGGCGTGATGCTGTGGAACGTCAAAGGCCACAGGACGTACCGGATCGGCGCGGGCGACTACCTGTACTACCCGTCGAAGGCCGAGCACTGGGGCAAGTGCGCCGCGGGCGCCGACTGCGTCTACTACGTGTACGACTCCAAGCCCTACGACTTCCACCCCGCCGTCCGCTGAGCGGGCGTCGCCCCGCGGGCGCGGAAGGTGCGCCGGTAGGCGTCCGGAGGCACGCCGACCGTGCGGTTGAAGTGCCGGCGCAGTGTGGCCGCGGTGCCCATGCCGGTGGCCTCGGCGATGGCGTCCACGCCGTCGTCGGTGGTCTCCAGGAGCTCCTGGGCGCGGCGGATGCGCTGGGTGAGCAGCCACTGCAGCGGGGTGGTGCCGGTCATGGACCTGAAGTGGCGGCCGAGGTGGCGCGAGCTCAGGTTCGCCCGGCGGGCCAGGTCCTCCACCGTCAGGGGCTGGTCCAGGTTCCGGCCCGCCCAGGCGAGCAGGTCGCTGAGCGGATGCCCGTGCGGCTCGGGGACGGGGGTGGCGACGAACTGGGCCTGGCCGCCGGGCCGGTGCGGCGCCACGACCAGGCGGCGCGCGATCGCGTTGGCGACCGCCGAGCCGTGGTCGCGGCGGACCAGGTGCAGGCACAGGTCCAGGGCGGCGGCCTTGCCCGCGGCGGTGAGCACGCTGCCCTCGTCCACGTAGAGCACGTCGGGATCGACCTGGATCCGGGGATGGCGGGCGGCCAGCGTCTCGGTGTGGGCCCAGTGGGTGGTGGCTCGCCGTCCGTCCAGCAGGCCGGCCGCGGCCAGGACGAACGCGCCCGTGCACAGCGAGGCGACCCGCGCGCCCGCCTCGTGCGCCGCGCGCACGGCCGCGACGAGGTCGGCCGGCGGCTCCTCGTCCACCTCGGCCCAGCCGGGGACGATCACCGTGTCGGCCCGGACGAGCCGGTCGAGCCCGGCGTCGGGTTCGAGCAGGAACCGCCCGTCGGCCCGTACGGGACCGGCTCCGCAGATGACCGGCTCGTACCAGCGTTCGTCGGGGACGGGCGGGGGCGAGCTGAACAGCTCGTAGGCCAGGGCCAGCTCGAAGTGCAGGATCCCGTCGGCGACGGCTACCGCGACTGTGGTCACGTCCGGAATTGTACGCATCGTGTCGTTCCGGACGCTCGTGCGGCGACGCGGCGGGCCGCCAGGATGTCCGCATGGCTGATGCGCACATGACACAGATGACGACGACGGGCTCCGCGGTGGCGGTCTACGGCGCGTACGGGCACACGGGCCGTTTCGTGGTGGCGGAGTTGCTGCGCCGCGGGCTGGTGCCCGTGCTGGCGGGCCGCGACGGCGACGCGCTGAAGGCGCTGGCCGAGGCGTACCCCGAACTGGCGGTCAGGCAGGCGTCGGTGGACGATCCGGCGGCACTGGACCGCGCCCTGGACGGCGTGACCGCGGTGATCAACTGTGCCGGGCCCTTCGCCGCCACGGCCGCCCCCGTGATCGAGGCGGCCCTGCGCGCCGGCGTCCCGTACGTGGACGTCGCGGCGGAGATCGAGGCCAACGTGGACACCTTCGAGCTGTTCGCGGAGCGCGCCAGGGAGGCGGGGGCGGTGATCGTCCCCGCGATGGCCTTCTTCGGCGGGCTCGGCGACCTGCTGGTCACGGCGGCGATGGACGACTGGACCGGCGCCGACGAGGCGCACGTCGCCTACGGGCTGGACAGCTGGCACCCCACGGCCGGCACCCGGGCCGCGGGCAAGGTCTCCAGGGAGCGGCGCGCCGGCCGGCGCGTCCGCCACGCCGGCGGCCGGCTGGAGTACCGCGACGACCGGGCGCCGGCCGGGACGTGGTCCTTCCCCGAGCCGACCGGGACGCGCGACGTCATCGCCGAGTTCTCGATGGCCGACATCGTGACCGTCCCGAGCCACCTGGACATCCCCGAGGTGCGCAACTACATGACGGTCGAGGCGGCCACGGACGTGGTGAACCCCGACACCCCGGCCCCGGTCGCGGCCGACGAGCACGGACGGTCGGCGCAGCCGTTCGTCGTGGACGTGGTCGTGCGTTCGGGCGCCGGGGAACGCCGGGCGGTGGCCCGCGGCCGGGACATCTACGCCGTCAGCGCGCCGCTCGCGGTGGAGGCCGTCGAGCGCATCCTCACCGGCCGGACCAGGGCCGCCGGGGTGGCCTCGGCGGGACGCGTCTTCGACGCGCCGGACTTCCTGCGGGCGCTGTCGCCCCACATCGAGGTCGAGGTCGAGCTCGACGCCGCGGCCCAAGGCTGAGGCGCCCGCGCCTCGACCATCTCGCGACCTGGGCCGCCGACGTGACGCCGGGCCGTCCTGACGGCATGAGCAGGGGTCAGCCCGGCAGCACCGACAGTTCGCAGACGTAGGAGTCGGCCGGCGCGTTCAGCGCCCACACGACCATCGCGGCCAGCGATTCCGGCCGGATGCACGCCTGCGGGTCGTACGGGCGGCCGAAGGCGGCCCTGACCTCGCCCAGCAGGTCGGTCGCCGTGGCCGCGGGGTAGACCGTGGTGACCCGGACCCCGTGGCCGGCCTCCTCCTCGCGCAGCGAGTCGGCCAGTTCGCGCAGCGCCGCCTTGCTGGCCACGAACGCCGACCAGCGCGGGACGCCGGTCAGCCCGGGTGAGGCGTTCACGAAGATCACATGGCCCTTGGACCGCCGCAACGCGGGCAGCGCGAGCCGGACGAGCTCGGCGGCGGAGGCCACGTTCACCGCCATCGTCCGCCGCCACGTGTCGGGGCCGGCCTCGGCGACGGCCTCCACGGGGGAGATGCCGGCGCAGTGCACCACCGCGTGGATCTCCGTCGGCTCGGCCGTCAGCGCCTCCATGGCGGGGGCCAGCGACGCGGGGTCGGCCAGGTCGGCCTCGATCCCGCGGACGTCCAGCCGCCCGACGTCGCGTCCGACGGCGATCACCCGGTGCCCGGCCGCGTCGAGCGCGGCGGCCAGCGCCCTTCCGATGCCTCCGGTGGCCCCGGTCAGCAGCACGTTCCCCATGGGGGCCGATCATCCCGGCAGGACGAGGGGGACGCAACGGCCTTTCCGCCCGTCCGCTCACATCCATCGGGAACGGTTCGATTTCACCTCTGGTGCACCAGGCGTATTCAGCGTACGTTACTCAGCACTCAGTATTCAGAGTGTGACATGTTACAGATCCAGAGGTCACCGTGAAGATCCACACAATCGCGGCCGGGCTGCTGGCCACCGGGCTTCTCGCCGCCGGATGCGCCACCGGCGGAACCGGCGCGGCCAAGGGGCCCGCTCCCTCGATCGCCGCCTCCACCCCCGCGGAGCTGTCCGGCGAGGTCAAGGTGTGGTCGTTCGACGTGGGCGCGACCGCCCTGAAGCGTCTGGCGCCCGAGTTCACCAAGCTGCACCCCAAGGTGAAGATCGACGTGACGGACGTCGGCTACGACAACATCTACGAGAAGGTCACGGTCGGCATGCAGTCCGGCACCGGCCTGCCCGACGTCGTGCACCTTGAGGACGAGCGCGTCCCCGGCTACGCCAAGAACTTCCCCAACGGGCTGGCCGACCTCGGCCCGGTCGCCGGCAAGCTGAAGGCCGACTTCGACCCGGCCAAGTGGCAGACGGCCTCCGGCGAGGGCGGCAAGCTGTTCGCGCTGCCGTGGGACTCCGCGCCCGTCGGCCTGTTCTACCGGCGCGACTACTTCGAGCAGGCCGGGATCAAGGCCGAGGACATCCAGACCTGGGACGACCTGATCAAGGCCGGCGAGACGCTGAAGGCCAAGACCGGCAAGAAGCTCATGGTCTCCGACCTGGGCAACAGCGAGCCGCTGTTCACCACCTTGTTGCAGCAGCAGAAGCAGGGCAGGTTCGTGGACGGCAAGGTCGCGGTCAACACCCCGGCCGCCGTCAAAGCGCTGACCCTGATCAAGACGATGAACGACAAGGGCCTGCTGCAGAACGAGCAGGGCTGGGACGGCCGGGTCACCGCGACCAAGGAGGGCAAGGCGGCCGTCGCGCCCACCGCCGTCTGGTGGACGGGCACGCTGGTGTCGGAGATGCCGGAGCTCAAGGGCAAGTTCGGCGTGATCCCGCTGCCCGCGTTCGAGCCGGGCGGGGTGCGCACCTCGGCCAACGGCGGGTCCATGCTGGCGGTCACCGGCCAGACGAAGAACCAGCAGGCGGCGTGGGCGTTCGTCGAGTTCGTCACGGCGAACAAGGACAGCCAGCTGTCGATGATGAAGCAGGAGTCGCTCTTCCCGGCCTACCTGCCCGCACTGGCCGACCCGTACTTCTCCGAGCCGGTCGAGTACTTCGCCGGGCAGCCGGTCAACAAGATCTTCGCCGACCAGGTGCGCGCCATCCCGGCCGTGGAGTCCACCGACGACGACGCCGAGGCCAGTGAGCTGCTGAAGAAGCTGCTGCAGCGTGCCGTGGTGGGCGGGAAGGACCCCAAGGCCGTGCTGGACGAGGCGGCCGAGCAGATCGCGTCCGCCACGAAGCGGGAGATCGGATGACCGTTCGGCGCCGCCTGGTCCCCTGGATCTTCGCGGGGCCCGCCGCCGCGCTGCTGGCGCTCTTCTTCGCCTACCCCCTCGGGGCCAGCCTCTGGCAGAGCCTCCAGCGGACCGAGGACGGCCTGACCGAATGGGCCGGCCTGGAGAACTACCAGCGCCTCCTGCACGACGACAGGTTCCTGCAGTCCCTGGTCAACGTGGGGCTGATCCTGGTCGTGCAGGTCCCCATCATGATCGGGCTGGCGCTGGCGCTGGCGTACGTGCTCAACCAGTCGTGGCTGCGCTTCCGCGCCACGCTGCGGATCGCGTACTTCCTGCCCGCCGTGACGACGCTGGTCGCCTACGCGGTGGTCTTCCGGGTGCTGCTGCGCACCGACGGCGGCATGGTCAACCAGCTGCTCGGCGCCGAGATCGCCTGGCTGGACGACCCGGCCTGGGCGCGGGTGGCGCTGATCGCGTCCATCACCTGGCGGTGGACGGGCTACAACATGATCATCCTGCTGGCCGGCCTGCAGGCGATCGGCAAGGAGCAGTACGAGGCCGCCTCGATCGACGGGGCCGGGCCGCTGCGGTCGTTCGTCAGCGTGATCGTGCCGCAGCTCAAGCCGGTGATCCTGTTCTGCTCGATCACCTCCACGATCGGCACGCTGCAGCTGTTCGACGAGAACAAGCTGCTCACCGACGGCGGCCCCGACGACGCGACCACCTCGCCGATCCTGCTGCTCTACCAGGTCGGCTTCAAGCAGTTCGACTTCGGTTACGCCGCGGCGATGGCCTGGGTGGTGGTGCTGCTCATCGGGGTGCTCTCCTACGCCCAGTTCAAGTGGTTCGGGAAGGAGAAGTCATGAAACGCCTGCTGCTCTGGCTGCTCATGGCGGCCGGCGCGGTGGTCAGCGTCGCGCCGTTCTACTGGATGTTCGTCGCCTCCACGCACGACACGTCGGAGCTGTTCCGCAGCCCGCCGCCGTTCCTGCCGGGCGACGACCTGCTGGACAACCTGCGGTCGCTGGAGGAGACGATCGGCTTCTCCCGCGTGGTGCTCAACAGCCTCGGCACGGCCCTCGTCTACACCGCGCTGTCCGTGCTGGTCAGCGCCATGGGCGGGTACGGCCTGGCCAAGTACCGCTTCCGCGGGCGCGGCCTGCTGCTCGCGGTGATCCTGGCGACGATGATGATCCCGTTCCAGGTGCTGCTGGTGCCGCTGTTCCAGATGATGGCCAGCATCGGCTGGGTCGACTCCTACGAGTCGATCGTCATCCCGTTCCTGGCCAACTCGTTCGGCATCTTCCTCATGCGCCAGGCCTTCCTCGACTTCCCCGACCAGCTCATCGAGAGCGGACGCCTGGACGGCGCCGGAGACCTGCGGATCTTCTACCGGATCGTGCTGCCCGTGGTCCGGCCGCAGCTCGGCGCGCTGGTCATCTTCACGTTCATGAGCCAGTGGAACTCCTTCATCTGGCCGCTGCTCATGCTCACCAGCGAGGAGAAGTACGTGCTGCCGGTCGCGCTCAGCCACCTGACCGGGCTGACCCGCGTCGACTACTCGGGCCTGATGCTGGGCGCGCTGCTGGCCACGCTGCCGCTGATGCTCATCTTCTTCGTCTTCCAGAAGCAGTTCGTCTCCGGGCTGCTCGGCGGAGCGGTGAAGGGGTGAAGGGGTGAACCCCCGGCCCCGCCGCTGACGTCGGCCTGCCGGAGTGCCCGCGCTCCGGCAGGCCCGGACGCCGGGAGCGACCCGTTATGACGTAACTCACCCTCCTCGACGTCACATCTCGGCCGCCGATCCCGTCTTGTAGGCGAAGGCGAAACGAGGAGGGTCCGATGCGCTCATCGGTGCGGAAACGTCAGTCGTCGGGGCTCGGTCATTGGTCGTTCATGTTCGCCGAGGTGGCGATCTGGTCCTTCGCCGTCCTGGTGGTGACCGGGCTGTTCCTCATGGTGTTCTTCGACCCGGACATGTCCCCGGTGCTCTACCAAGGCGTGTACACGCCGCTGAGCGGCGTCCCGGTCAGCAGGGCGTTCGACTCGACCATGCGGTTGAGCCTGGAGGTGCGCGGCGGGCTCCTCGTCCGGCAGGTGCACCACTGGTCAGCGCTGGTGTTCGTGGCGGCGGTCGCGCTGCAGTTGCTGCGCATGTTCGTGACCGGCGCGTTCCGGCGGCCGCGGGTGCCGCAGTGGCTGATCTGGGTGACGCTGCTGCCGCTCGGAATGGCCGCGGGGGAGACCGGCAACATCCTGCCCGACGACATGCTCTCCGGCGGCAGCCTGTGGCTGATCCAGTCGGTGCTGCTGTCGATCCCCGTCGTGGGGTCGTACGGCGCGCAGCTGCTCTTCGGCGCCGGGTTCCCCGGCGACAGCATCATCCCCACCATGTACTGGACGCACGTGCTGGTGATCCCGGCGGCCATGGTCGCGCTGCTCGCCGCCCGCGAATGGCTGGTGCGCCGGCACGGGCACTCGCGGTTCGCCGCGCCGGTCCCGGCTCGGGCGGGCGTGCGGCCGTTGATGGCGGGCACGACGATCGGCGTCCTGGTCATCCTCGGCCTGGCCTTCCAGATCGCCCCCATCTGGTTGTACGGCCCGGCCGGGCCCGGCCAGATCTCGGCCGGCTCGGTGCCCGACTGGTACATGGGCTTCCTCGACGGCGCTCTGCGGATCATGCCGGGCTGGGAGCTGACGATCGGGGGGTACACGCTCAGCCTCGCGGTCCTGGTGCCCACGCTGGTGGTGCCCGGGGTGTTCTTCACCGTCCTGGCCGGCTACCCGCTGGGCGAGCGCCTCGTCCTGCGGCGGCTCGGCCGGCGCGACGCGCTCGGCCGGCCCAAGAGCAGGAGCCGCCTGGCCACCGAGGCGACCGGCCCGGCCGTGCTGGACCGGCCGCGCGAGGCGCCCGTGCGGACCGCCGTCGCCACCGCCGGGGTCGCCTTCTACGGGCTGCTGTGGGCCGCCGCGGCCAACGACCAGCTCGCCCACCAGTTCCACCTCACGGTGGAGGCCGTGACGATCTTCTTCAGGTACGCCGTCCTGCTCGGCCCGGTCGTCGCCTTCTGGCTGACCCACCGGCTCTGCCTCGGCCTGCGCCTCCAGGACCGGCACGACCGGGAGCACGGGCCGGAGAGCGGCGTGATCGTCCGGAGCGCGCAGGGCGGCTTCCACGAACGCCCGATGCCCGTCGAGCCCGAACGGCAGCACGCGGTCACCGGGCCGCGCGACTGACCGCGCGGGCCGGGCCGCTTGACCTTGACACTGTGACAAGGTCTTCACTGGTCGCCGAGGAGGTGGTCCCGATGACCAGACAGGAACAGGACCAGGACCCCACCGGCGCCGTCGGAGGGCTGGCGGCCGGCGACCCGTCCGTACGGCTGCGGGCGGCCCTGGCGGTGGGCACGACGCCGGACCCGCGCCTCGTGGACGCGCTCGTCGAGCGCTGCGCGGTCGAGCCGGAGTTCCACGTGCGCGACATGCTCACCTGGGCGCTCACCCGCCATCCGGCGGAGCTGACGGTCCCGAGGCTGCTCGGCGAGCTGCGTTCGGCACGCGCGCAGGCCCGCGGCCAGGCGCTGCACACGCTGTCCAAGATCGGCGACCGGCGGGCGTGGCCGGCGATCACCCGCGAGCTGCTGACCGACGCCGACGACGAGGTGGCGCGCAGCGCCTGGCGGACCGCGGTGCTGCTGGCCCCCGAAGAGGAGCAGCCCCGACTGGCCGAAGTATTGTCGACACAGCTCGGGCGCGGCCGACGGGAGACCCGGCTGAGCCTCAGCCGGGCGCTGGTCGCGCTCGGTGAGGTGATCGAGCCGGTGCTGCGGGCCGCGATGGCCGACCCGGATCCCGGCGTGCGCACGCACGCCGGGGCCACGGAACGGCTGCTGCGCGACCCGGAGGCCGGATTCGAGTTCGCGATCGAGGAGGCGAAACGCGTCGTGGCCCTCGGCGCCGGCGGCCAGGAGGGATGATGGGCTGTGCTGATCGGCGACGTCGCGCGACGGTCCGGGGTGAGCGCCCGCATGCTGCGCCACTACGACGCGCTCGGGCTGGTGCGCCCGACGGGCCGCAGCCACGCCGGCTATCGCGAGTACTCCGGCGAGGACATCCGGCGGATCTTCCACATCGAGAGCCTGCGGTCGCTGGGCCTGTCGCTGCGTGACGTCGGCCGGGCGCTCGACGATCCCGGCTTCACGCCGTCCGGGCTCGTCGAGGACCTCATCCGGCGCACCCGGGAACGCATCGCGGCCGAGACGGAGCTGCTCACGCGACTGCGCCGGATCGACGCCGCCGGCCCCGCCGGCTGGGACGACGTGCTCCAGGTCGTCTCCCTCCTGCAGGCGCTCGGCTCGAAGAACGCCGGCCGCCGCCAGAGCGCGGCGCTGTCCTCCGTCGCCGAGGTCCCGGTGGAGGCGCTGGTCGAGGCGGCGCTGGGCGAGAGCGACCCGAACGTCGCCGGGGCCCTGCGATGGGCGCTGGCGCAGTCGGGCGAGGGCGCCGCCGCGCTGCTGGCGCAGGGCCTGCACGCACCGGCGGCCGAGGTGCGCAAGCGCGCGGTCCAGTCGATCGCCGAGCTCCCGGACGCCGAGGCGACCGCCCTGCTGCGGGACGCCCTGACCAGCCCCGACGTCGTGGTCCGCCGCTACGCGGCCCTGGCGCTCGGGGCACGCGGCGTGGACGACGCCGTCCCCACGCTCATCGACATGGTCGTCGAGGGGACGAACGACGTCGACGCGGCCGACGCCCTGAGCGCGCTGGCGGGCCGCCCCGGCGCGGCGGACCCGATCGCCGCCGGGCTCGTGGACCGCCTCGCCCGGCGTGACGCCGAGCCGTCCGCGCGCCGGCGGCTGACGCAGGCGCTGGCCGACATCCCGGGAGCCACCGCGGCACGCGCCCTCGCCGACCTGGCGCAGGACGACGACCGTGCCGTCGCGCTCACCGCGACCTACATCCTGGGGCTGCGCGACGCGCGATGAGCGCCCGGCCCCGAGACGTCCGGGGAGCGGGTCAGCCGGCCGGGGTCCGGCGCTGCGCCGCCGCGGCGGCCTGGCCGACCCCCTGCCTGATGCGGCTCTCCACCCGCGCGACCGCGCCCGTGCCGGCCGCCATGCTGGCCCCGGTGACCTGGGCCTGGCCGGTGACGAAGATGCCGTTGTTCAGGATGGTCGTCTGGCGGTCGCGCAGGTCGCTCACGTCGACGTTGTGCTCCTCCAGGAAGTCGGCGACGGCGTCCATGATGCGCTGCTCGGCGGCCTTGACGTACATCTCCTTGTCGAGCTGCTGGAAGTAGCGGTGGTAGAGGTGGTCGGTGGCGTGCTCGCGGGGGTTGTAGGCCGCGCCGTAGTTGAAGGTGTGGCCGCGGATGGCCTTGATGCTCGCCTTCTGCTGCCGCCTGCGCCTTCTCGGCTCCGAGAGCGCGGCGAGGGTGTTGGGCAGGGCCAGCACCAGCCCCGCGGCGGTCCGCCGCAGCGCCGACAGCGCGATGCGGGCCATCCGCTCCGAGGGCGCGCAGTTGACCAGCCGGTCGACCTCGCGGTAGGCCTCCCGCAGCGGCGGCAGCAGCGAGTAGCCGGCCTCGGTGAACATCAGGCCCTTCTCGGCGAGCAGCACGAACCGCAGGAAGATCGAGATGACCACCTCGCCCTCCCAGCCGGTCACGCTCACCGTGAGGTAGGGGCGGGCCCGCGTGCGCGGGTTGTCGCGCAGCTGGTGGATGAACCGCTCGCTCACCGTCGGCACCGGCGGCAGGAGGGCGTCGGGCAGCACGGCGGCCTGAAGCTCGGGGTCGGTCTCGTAGCGCAGGTCGAGGCCGTTGACGAAGAGCTTGTCGCCGACGGTGAGACCGGGCAGGCCGAGAGCGGCGATCTCGGCGGCCACCCGGTCGTAGAGTTCGCCGACCGCGAAGGGCACGACCGTCTCGCCGGGCCGGGCCTTGGCGACGTTCATGGTGAACGACCAGTTGTTGATCCTGCTGCCGTAGCCGACGAAGGGGGAGTAGTCGGCGAACACCGTGACGTTCCCGGCGCCACGGTCGGCGATGTCCACCAGATGGTCGCGCAGCGCGGGGGAGCTGGGCAGCGGCGCCTCGGCCGGGTCGAAGGAGTCGCGGGTCAGCCTGGTCAGGATGACCGACTCGTAGGCGTCGTAGAGCTCGGCGAAGACGACGAGCCAGGCCAGGAAGATCGGGAGCAGGACGAGCGGGCTGGACAGCAGCGCCAGGGTGGCCACGGCGAGCACGGCCAGCACGGCGTCACGCACATGCTGACGTCTTCGGGCCATCAGGCCGTACTTGAGCATCGTGGCCAGGTCGACGCCGGGGGACTGGGCGACGGCGCGGAATCGGTCATGAAGAATCGAGCGAATGGTGGAATTACGCACTTTTGCGTCGAGCATCATGGCGATGCAGAGATATCGCGTGACTTCCGTCGCGGCCGTGCGATCGCCCTGGAAATGGCGGCCACAATTAGCGCAGACCAGGGAATCGGCGAGGTTGGGGCTGTCGCAGTGACCGCAGTTCATCGGCTCGTCCTCTTGTCGGGGAATCCGTGGAGCCTGACGTTACCCCGACTTTAACGAGCGTGTATCGCGCGCCGCCATGCGAGGAGAATGCGCCTTGACGACATCATTTATTAAATACCGATAAATGAACCGCGCCGGCAGGGGCCCGTCACACGCTTCTCACGGGTGCCAACCTTTCGCCACGCCCACAGCGTCTGGAGGACATCGAGACCAAGGAGAGACGTTGGATCGCGACACCGCCTTCCGGGCGTTCGTTGATGCTCACCAACGCCCGTTGACGCGCCTGGCCTACCTGCTCACCGGAGAGGTCCACCTCGCGGAGGACCTCCTCCAGAGCGTGTTCGTCCGGATGATCGGGCGGTGGTCGAGGTTGGGCCACGTCGGCGACCTTGACGCCTACGCGCGCAAGATGATGGTGAACCAGTACCTCTCGTGGCGACGTCGCCGCAGCTCGCACGAGGTGCCGAGCGCCGAGCCGCCCGACCGCGCGTACGTGAGCGACGACTCCGCCGTGCTGCGGATCGTGCTGCGCCAGGCGCTCATGCGGCTGACGCCCAAGCAGCGCGCCGTGCTCGTCCTGCGCTTCTACGAGGACCGGACCGAGTGCGAGGTCGCCGACCTGCTGGGTTGCTCGGTCGGCACCGTCAAGAGCCAGGCGCACCACGCGCTGGCCCGCCTGCGGACGCTGGCCCCCGAGCTGGGGCCCAGACTGCCCGTCCTGGACGACCCGGCCCACAGTGAGGGGGCACGCCGATGACCTGGCTCGGAGATCAGCTCGGCCGCATCGCGGAGGACATGCCGGAGCGCGACCTGGCGACCAGGGCGTTCGAAGCCCATCACCGCAGGCGGCGCAACGTCATGGCCCTGGCCGCCGCCGTGGTGGTGGTCGTCGTCGTGCTCGCCGCCACCGTCGGCGTGCGGGCGCTGCCCGGCGAGCCGCGCGCCGCCGTGCGCCCGGCCCAGCCGCCCGAGCGGTCCGTCGTCAAGGTCGGCGTGGTGGCGAGTGTTGAGTCGGCGCCGGTGTTCGTCGCGCTGGGCCAGGGTTACTTCAAGGAGGAGGGGCTGACGGTCGTCCCGCAGATCGTCTCCGGGGCCGCCGCGGCGGCCCCGGAGCTCGACCTGGGCAGGCTGGACCTGGCGCAGACCGACTACGCCTCGCTCTTCAGAATGAACGAGGGCGGCAAGTCCTTCCAGATCGTCTCCGGCCTGCACCGGGCCGCGCCCGGGAGCTTCGCGATCGCCGTGCACCCCAGGTCGAGGACCCGGACCGTGGCCGACCTCAGGAGGAAGAAGATCGCGGTCCCGAACCTCACGGGGCTCGGGCCATTGGCGCTGGAGGCCGCGCTGAAGCGGGCCGGGCTCACCTACCGGGACGTCCTGCTGGTCGAGACGCCCTACCCCGAGATGCTCCTCGCCATGGACAAGGGGCAGGTCGACGCCGCGCTGCTGGTGGAGCCGTACGTCACTGTCGGCCGTGAGACCGGGCGCGCGCGGATCGTGGAGGACCCGATGACCCGCGGATTCGCGAACCTGTACACCGCCGGCATGTCGGCCACCGACCGGTGGATCAGGGAGAACCCCCGCACGCTGGCGGCCTTCCGGCGCGCGCTGACCAAGGCGCAACACCTGATCGCGACCGACCCCCGGCAGGTACGCGACGCGCTGACCACCTACACGAAGATCACCGGGGCGGCGGCGGCACAAGCCGAGATCGGCACCTTCCCCGCCGAGCTGGACCTCGCGGAGCTTCAGCGGATCGCCGACCTGGCGCGCGCCCACCGGTTCATCGCCCGCCCGGCGGACCTCGGGACGGCCGTCGCGGAGGGCGGCTGAGCTCAGATCTCCTTGAGGAAGACGATCGCGTCCGCCTGGTGGACGGTGGCGGGGTCGAGGGACAGGTAGGTGTGGTCCGCCGGGACGCGGGGCGCCGGCGTGCCGCCGAGCGCCCCGGCCAGGCGGCGGGGGTCCACGACGACGCGGTCCTCGGGCAGGGCCGACAGGATGCCTTCGAGGGTGCCGGGTGCGGGCACGTCGGCGCCCCGCGAGCCGAACCCGGCGGCGGCGAAGGCGTACCGGTCGCCGAGATCGGCGGCGAGGACGGCGCCCGCGCTCCACCATCGCAGCGGCTCGCCCGCGAACCACAGCCGGCTCTCGTCGCGCTGCAGGTGGCGGTTGTGGGCGAAGACGAGGGTCGGGCCCCGGCGGTCCTCGCGCCGGACGATCGCGTCGAGGTTGCCGGCCATCATCGTGTCGCGCAGGCTCATGAGCGTGCCGAGGCGGGCGGGCGAGGGGTCGGCCATGGCGGCGTGGTAGCGCAGCAGCCCGGAGGCGGTGCGGACGTACAGGCCGGCCCGCCAACGGTCGCCCTCGGACGTGACGGCCGCCAGACGGGGGGCGTGCGCGGTCAGCAGCACGCCCAGGTCGTCGGCGATCAGGCGGAGTTCCTTGACCTCCGGCGTGCCGCCGATCGACCGGGAGGGGTCGGTGAGGGCGGCCGGATCGGTCCAGCGTTCGTCGGGGCCGAGCAGCGCGTCGAGGGCGTCGCGGGTCAGGGGCAGGTCGAGGTGGGGGGCGAGGTGGTCGTACAGGGCGGTCAGGGCCGGGCGCGGGGCGGCCGGGGCGGTGATCTCCACCGGGGCGTCGAAGCGCAGCCGGTCGCGCGGCGCGGACCGCTCGTTGCGGGCCCGCATCCAGCGCAGGAGCTCGCGGTTGGCGGGCGAGGCGCCGAACCCGTGGCTGAAGCCGCGGCTCATCGCCTCGTCGAGGGTGACGCCGCCGCCGGTGAACGCCTGGACGGCGTCCCGGATCGAGGTCGTCATGCCTTCGACCGTATCGTTGAACTTTTCGTGTAAACTTCTGCCCGATTCCCCAGCGGGCAGGAGGGCATACCTTCAACATGCGGCCCATCGATCTGGCGCGCGCGCACGGCCTGTCCACGCAGGCGGTGCGCAACTACGAGGAGGCGGAGATCCTGCCGCCGTCCGAGCGTTCCGCGCACGGCTACCGCGTCTACACCCCGCGCCACGCGGCGGCGCTGCGGACCTTCCTGGCGCTGGTCCCCGCCCACGGGCACGCGACCGCGACCGCGATCATGCGGGCCGTCAACGGCGGCGGCGTCGCGGCGGCGCTGCGCCTGATCGACGACGGCCACGCCCAGCTCGCCGAGGACCGAGGCACGCTGGAGGCCGTCGAACGCGCGCTGCGCGACCTGGCGCCGCCGCGCGAGCCGGAGCCGGGCGTGACGTTCATCGGCCCGCTGGCCCGCCGGCTGCGCGTCAAGCCGGCGACGTTGCGCAAGTGGGAGCGGGCCGGGCTGACCGTGCCCCGGCGCGACCCGCGTACCGGCTACCGGGTCTACACCGCCGCCGACGTCCGCGACGTGCTGCTGGCCCACCAGCTGCGGCGCGGCGGCTACGGGCTGGAGCAGATCCGGCAGGTGCTGGACCAGGTGCGCGCGGCGGGCGGCATGGAACCCCTGCAGGCGACGCTGCGCGACTGGCACGACCGGCTCACGGCCAGGGGCCTGGCCATGCTCACCGCGGCCGGCGCGCTGGACGCCTACCTGCGCGAGGGGAACTTTGCGACCGGAGAGGACATCTAACACGCCGTGGAAGCGTCGAACGCCGGAGAACCGCAGCGTATAGGGCAATACTGGCTGGCCGGACGGCTCGGGTCCGGGGGCCAGGGGGTGGTGTACGACGCCTACGACCCAGAAGGCCGCCGGGTCGCGCTCAAGGTCCTGCACATGGCCGACAGCCCGGTGAGCCGCGAGCGGTTCGCCAAGGAGGCGGCCGCGGCCGGGCGGGTGGCGTCGTTCTGCACGGCGCGGGTGCTCGACTGCGACCTGTCGGGCAGCAGGCCGTACATCGTCAGCGAGTACGTCCCGGGCCCCAGCCTGCGCCGGGCGGTCGAGCAGGGGCGCCGGTTCGCCGGGGACGACCTGCACCGGCTGGCCACGGCGATCGCCACCGCCCTGACCGCCGTGCACGACGCGGGCGTGATCCACCGGGACCTGAAGCCGGACAACGTGCTGCTCGGCACCGACGGCCCGCGGGTGATCGACTTCGGCGTCGCGCGCACCCTGGACATGTCGCTGACCAGGACCGGCGAGGTGGCCGGCACGCCCACGTACATGGCGCCCGAGGTGTTCACCGGGCAGCGGGCCGGCGCGGCCGCCGACGTGTTCGCCTGGGGCGCGATCATCGTGTTCGCCGCCACCGGCGAGGACCCGTTCCGCGCCGACAACCTCGGCGGGGTCATGCACCGGGTGTTGTCGGCCCAGCCCGACCTGAGCGGGCTGCCGCCCCGGCTGGCCTCGCTGGTGTCGGCCGCGCTGGAGAAGGACCCGGCGGCCCGTCCCACCGCCCGCGACCTGCTGCTCGCCCTGGTCAGCGGCAACAGCGCCGACACCCGCGGGCTGCTGACGGCGGGCAGCCGCGCCGCCAGGGGCGTGCACGTGCCCGAGCAGGGCGACCCGGCGCTCGGCACGATCGCCGAGGACGCCTACGGCGCGCTCGCGCCCGAGGAGCGCGAGCTGGCCGCCGAGGTGTTCCTGCGCCTGGTGACGGTCACCGAGGACGGGCACGAGGCCGTGCGCTGGGCGTTGAAGGAGGACCTGCTCGCCGGACGCTCCGAGGGGGAGACGCGCGCGATCGAGCACATCCTCCAGGTGTTCTCCTACCTGGTGACGCAGAAGAACGAGGCGGTGGCGCTGTCGCGTCCCGCGCTGCTGCGCGCCTGGCCGCGGCTGCGCGTCTGGGTGGACGGCGACCGCGACGGGCTCGCCGTGCTCGGTCAGCTCAGCGACGCCGCCCGCCAGTGGGCCGGCAACGGCCGCAAGGACGGCGATCTGCTCCAGGGCAGCCGCCTCGACCAGGCGCTGACCTGGGCCGCCACCGGCCGCAGGCACATCACGCTGACCCCGCTCGAACGTGACTTCCTGGCCGCGGGCACCGGCCTGGCCAGACGGCGCGTGCGCCGCCGGCGGCTGACCACGGCCGCGCTGGCCGGGCTGCTGGTGGTGGCGCTGGCCGCGGGCGGCCTGGCCGTGCTGCGCGGCAGGCAGGTGACCGAGCAGAGCCACCTGGCGGGCCGGCAGCGCGACCAGGCGGTCGGGCGGCAGGCCGCCGCCGAGGCCGACCGGCTGCGGACGAGCGACCCGGTCACGGCGATGCTGCTCAGCGTGGCGGGCTGGCGGCTGGCTCCCACCCCCGGCACCCGGCGGAGCCTGACGACCTCGCTGACGATGCCGGAGAGCGCCGTCTTCCGCGATCCCGGCGCCAAGGGCGTCTCGGCGTCGGCGTCGGCGGCCGGCGGGCGCGTCCGGGCCATCGCCGGCGAGGACGGCGTGCGGGTCTACGACGTGCCCTCCGGCCGGCAGACCGCGTTCTGGCGGTGGCCGCGCGGCCTGGACGCGCTGCCGTCGGCGGCGGCGCTCAGCCCGAGCGGGCGCACGCTGGTGGTGGTCAGCAGGGACACGGCCTACGCCTGGGACACCAGGACGGGCGCCAAGCTGCACGAGCACCGCGTCGGCGAGGGCAGCCCCGGCGTGAACGTCGCCTTCGACGGCAACGAGAACCTGGCCGCGGTGATGCGCGACAGCACCCTGGAGTTCCTGTGGGACACCAGGACCGGCGCGTCCTACACCCCGAAGCTGGAGGCGGGCGTCGCTCCGGCGATCGCGCCCTCTGGCGCCTACATCGCGGGCGTCGGGCCCAACCAGGGCGGGCTCAAGGTGATCCGCCTGCCCGGTCTGACCGTGGACACCCGCCTGCCGAAGGCGTGCGGGCCGGTGGTGGCGTTCACGCCGGACAGCAGGCGGCTGCTGTGCGCGAACGGCGACATCGCGGCCTTCGACCTGGCCACCGCCAGGAAGGTGCCCGACACCGACCGGCCCTTCTGGCAGGAGTCGGCCCTGGACGACACGCTGGCCGGACGGCTGCGGCTGAGCCCCGACGGCCGCCGGATGCTGGCCGTCGAGGGCCGCACCCTGCACCTGCTCGACGCCGACGACGGCGACGAGGTGGCCCTCTACCAGGCCGAGGGCGAGCCCGAGGACGTCTGGCTGGAGGCCGACGGCCACACCGTCCGCTACGTGCTCGACAACTCGACCGTCACCGCCGACCTGACCTCCCGCCTCCCCTCCACCCGGCTGCCGCAGGGCTACGAGCTGGACGCCTTCAGCCAGGACGGCCGCCTGGCCGCCGCCACCAAGGACTCGGGGCCGGTCCGCGTGTGGGACGGCGGCCGGCTCGGCGCCCCGATGGCCGGCAGCGCGGGCGTCACCGGGCAGCTGTTCGACCCGGCGGGCGCCCGGCTGTCCGCCGAGGGCGCGGACTCCTCGGCCGGCCTCTGGGACGTCACCACCGGCCGCCGGTTGTGGCGGCACGCCGTGCCGCGCACGCAGTTCGTGCTGTCGAAGACGTTCACCCCCGACGGCCGCCGCCTGGTGCTGTCGCTCAAGGAGCTGAGCCAGCGGGACGCCCGCAACGAGCTGGTCGTCCTCGACGCCGGCACCGGCCGGACGCTCGCCCGCCACCCCCTGGCCACGGCCACCGAGACCATCGTGTCCACCCGCGACGGCACGGCCGTGGTGAGCGCCACCGGCAAGGTCTACGACCTGCGCACCGGCAAGGCCGTCGGCCCCGGCTTCAACCGGTCGGGCCTGGCGATCGCGCTCAGCCCCACCGCGCAGGTGCTCGCCCTCGGCTCGGCCACGGTCGAGCTGTGGGACGTCGCCACCGGCCGCGAACTGCCGCCCGCGCTGCGCGTGGCCGCCCGGGGGCAGGTCGAGACCGTGCTGTTCAGCCACGACGGCTCGCTGCTCGCGCTGATCGGCAGGTCCATCGGGGAGACGTTCGACGACGTGTACACCGTCCAGGTCTGGGACGTCGGCTCGCGGGAGCGGATCGGCTCCTTCCCCATCGGCATCCTCGACCGGCTGGCCTTCAGCGCCGACGACCAGACCCTGTACGTCTCGGGCAACACCTCGGGGACGATCATCCGGATCCCGGTGGGCGCCGAGTCCGTGGCCCGCCTGGTGTGCGAGCGCGCGGGCCGCACGATGAGCCCGCAGGAGTGGCAGCGGTACCTGAAGGACGTGCCGTACCGGGACGTCTGTCCGGGCGCGCGGCACGGACGGTCGTGACGCGCGCCGGTCGTCAGATCGCGGGCAGGCTCCGCTCGCCGTCCAGCACGCCGCCGCGCAGGGCGTCCGGGGCCGGGACGCGCGGCGGCACGCGCAGCGTCAGCATGGCGACGTCGTCGTCGTTGTCCTCGGGCCGGACGCGCTTCAGCAGCATGTCGCCGAGCGCGTTCAGCGGCCGGTGGGTGTGGGAGGCGGCGTACCGGCTCAGGCGGGCCAGCCCCTCGTCCAGGGAATGCCCCGGGGACTCGATCAGCCCGTCGGTGTAGAGCACGAGGGTGGACCCCGGCGGCAGCTCCACGACGGCGTCGTCGCGCTCCCCGCGGATGCCGGTGCCCAGCAGCAGGCCCTGGCCCTCCTCCAGGAAGCGGGTACGGCCGTCGCGCTCGACCAGCAGCGGCGGCGGATGGCCAGCGTTGCTCCAGCGCAGCAGCCAGCGGCCGTCGTCGGTGTGCTCCAGCCGGGCCAGGACGACGGTGGCCATGGTGGCCTGCGCCATGCGCACCACCGCGCGATCGAGCCGGTCGAGGATGGCGCTGGGCAGGTCCTGCTCCCCGGCGCCGGCGTAGGCGCGCAGCATGTTGCAGACCTGGGCCATCCCGGCGGCGGCCTCCAGGTCGTGGCCGACCACGTCGCCGATCACCAGGGCGGTGGCGCCGTCGGGCATGGTGAAGGCGTCGTACCAGTCGCCGCCGACCTGCGAGGCGCGGGGGGCGGGCACGTAGAGGGCGCTCATCTCCAGGCCGGGCACGGACGGCAGGCGCGGCAGCAGGTGGCGCTGCATGGTCTCGGCGACCCGGCGCTGCCGCTCGTACAGGCGGGCGTTGTCCAGGGCGAGGCCGGCGCGCCGGGCGATGTCCTCCACCAGCAGCAGGTCGGCGGTGGTGAACGCGCCGGGCCGCTCGGCGCGGCCGAGCGTCAGCGCCCCGACCACCTCGCGCACGCCGCGGATGGGCGCGATGCCCGCCGAGTGCATGCCGGTCCTGCGGAACAGCTCCTGCTGGAAGACCGCGATGCCGGAGTCGGGCGCGCCCTGGTAGGTCTCCGGCCCGGCCAGCGTCGCGGTGACCCCGCGCAACGCCCGCGACAGCGGCATCGGCGACTCCTCGGGGACCGCGGGCATCGGCCCCTCCAGGTCCTCGTGGTGCACCAGGACGCCGTCCTCGTGGTGGACGACGGCGGCGCGGGTCACGCCGCCGTGCTCGGTGAGCAGGTCCACCACCACCCAGTCCGCCAGCAGCGGCACCACCAGGCGGACGAGCTGGCGCAGCGTCTCGTCCACGTCGAGGCTGGAGGCGAGGGTCGTGGTGGTCTCGGCCAGCAGGGCGAGCCGGTCGAGCTCGGACATCGACGTCTCGTGCCCCGGCTCCGGGACCTGCGCGCCGGGCTCCTCGGCGTCGTGGAAGAGCACCAGCGCCCCGGTCCTGCCGTCGGCCAGCCGGCAGGGCGTGACCAGCCATGAGGCCGGCAGCAGGGAGCCGTCGCCGCGCGCCAGCCATTCCCGCTCGCCCTGGGAGGTGCCGCCGGTGATGAGCGGGCGCCGCATCGCGCACCGGCTGCGCGGCAGCGTCTCGCCGCGCGGGCCGCGGTGGAGCAGGTCGTGGGCGTCCGCGCCGAGCAGTTCGGCGGCGGGACGGCGGAGCAGCGCCTCGGTGCGCGGGGCGACCTCGACGATCCGGCCCCGGTCGTCCACGACGTACCCGCCCGCGTGGGTCAGGTCGCACAGCCCGCGGGGACGTCCGTCCTGCGGCCGGTGCGGCCCGGCGTCGTGCTCGGGCACGTTCATGGTGTCGGCTCCTCTCCGTCCCCACCTCCTACCCGCCGGCCGGTCCGTCACCAGGGACGCCCGCGGTCCTGACAGTATGGCCGAGCTTATGGGGATGTATTCAGCCGCCGAGGATCCGGGTGCGGTCGCCGGCCCCGTCGGAGAGGAACGCCGCCAGGGCACCTCCTTCCTCGCCGACGGCCGCGCGCTCGGCCGGGGACAGGTCGCGCAGCGGCGTGACGAGCACGGTGTCGTCCTCGACCGTCCAGGTGGCCGAGACCCGGCCGTCCACCAGGACCATCCGGGCGCCGACGACCGACAGGCCGCGGTGTTCGCGGTCGATGATCCGGTCGCGGTCGTCGTAGCCGAGGATCGCGTTGTCGAACGCCGGCAGGAACCGTACGGGGGCGGGCGTGCCGGGGTCGGGGCGCGGCGCGCCGGGCAGGTCCAGCAGCTCGCGGCCGCGTTCGTCCCGGAAGGCGACCAGTTCCTCGCGTACCGCCGCCACGGCCTTGGGCAGGCCCGCCAGGCCGGACCAGGCGCGCAGGTCGGCCGTGGCGGCGGGGCCGTACGCCGCCAGGTAACGCCGTACGAGAGCCCGCCCCACGGGATCGGAGCCGTCGGCGGACGGCGGGTCCGCCTCCCGCCCCAGCCAGGACGACAACGGCAGGTTGCGCACGCCCGCCCGCGCCCGCCACAGCCCGCGCGGCGGGAGCTGCGCCATCGGGACCAGCGCGGCGACCAGCATCTCGCCCAGCGCCCGCGGCCCCGGCGCGGGCCAGCGATCGGCCACCGCCCGCGCGAGCTGCGACATCGAGCGCGGCTCGCCGTCGGCCAGCACCGCCCGTCCGGCCGCCGCGAGCTCGTCGAGGTCCACCCCGGCCAGCTCGCGGCGGTAGACGCCGAGCACCCGCTGGCGCAGCATCGCGTCGTGCCTGGATCGCCAGGCCAGGACGTCGGCGGCGGTGACCAGGTGGACGGTGCGTCGCATCAGGTGGGTCCGGACCACGTCCCGGCCGGTCAGCAGGTCCGACAGCGCGGCCGGGTCGAAGGCGCGCAGCCGTGACCAGAGCCCGGTGAAGGGCTCCTGCGGCTCCTGCGCCTGCAGGCCGCACAGGTGCCCGACGGCGTCGAGGACCGGCAGGCCGGCGCGGTCGAGCAGCAACTGGCGGGCGAGCGTGGCGCGGTTGAGCGCCCTGGTGCTCAGAACGGTCATCTGCTTCTTTCAGGACGCGCCGTGCTCGACGATCCAGGTCACCCCGAACCGGTCGCGCAGCATGCCGTGCAGCGGCACCCACTGCGCGGGCCCGAGCGGCCGCACGACGGTCGCGCCCGCGCCCAGTCCCTCCCAGTACGCGGTGGCCTCCTCGGCCGTGCCCGCCCCGAGCGAGACGAAGAACGCGTTCTCGCCCTGGTCCCACGGCAGGTGGGCGGGCACGTCGTAGGCCATCACGCGGAAGCCGCCGGGCGCGGCCACCTGGCCCCACATCACCCGGCCGGCGTCGGCGGGGTCCTGGACGTTGCCGGCGTCCGCGTAGGTCACGGTGGTGACGTCCCCGCCGAACACCGACCGGTAGAACGCGAGCGCAGCGGCGGCCTCGCCCCGGAAGTTCAGATGAATCACGACATTGACAGACATAGCAGGCTCCTCGCCGGTTCGGCTCATGGTCGCCGGGAGCCGTCCGGCCCCCGGTTGCGGTGCCCATGCTGGCGGAGGAAGCGGTCAGGTTGTGGCCTCTTCCTGCGGCACCATGGGAGACATGCAGAAGACCTCGGCACGCCTGCTGGCCCTGCTCTCACTGCTCCAGATGCGCCGCGACTGGCCGGGGGCGCTGCTCGCCGAGCGGCTGGAGGTCAGCCCGCGCACCGTGCGCCGCGACGTCGACCGTCTGCGCGACCTCGGCTACCCCATCGCGGCGATCAAGGGCCCCGACGGCGGCTACCGGCTCGACGCGGGCAGCGAGCTGCCGCCGTTGCTGTTCGACGACGAGCAGGCCGTCGCCCTGGCCATCGCGCTCCAGATCGCCGCCACCGCCGGGGCCGGCATCGAGGAGGCCGCGGCGCGGGCGCTCACCACCGTCCGGCAGGTCATGCCCGCACGGCTGCGCCACCGGATCGACACCCTCCAGGTGACCGCCGTCGAGCGGGCGGGCGCCCGGCCCGAGCCGCAGGTCGCCGGCGGGGTGCTCGTCGCGCTCAGCGCCGCCGTCCATGCCCGTGAGGTGTTGCGCTTCGACTACCCGTCGGAGGCGGACGACGGCGTCGCGCTCCCGCCGCCCCGGCGGGTGGAGCCCCACCACCTCGTCACCTGGGGCGGGCGCTGGTATCTCGTCGCGTGGGACCTCGACCGCGCGGACTGGCGCACCTTCCGCGCCGACCGTGTCCGGCCACGCACGCCCACCGGGCCGCGCTTCACCCCGCGCGAGCTGCCCGGCGGCGGGGTAACCGCCTTCGTCACCGCGCGCTTCCGCGGCTCGGACGAGGCGGGCGACTGGCCCTGCCGCGGCGAGGTGATCCTCGCGCTGCCCGCGGCGGTCGTGTCCCGTTACGTCCGGGACGGGCTCGTCGAGGAGGCGGGGCCGGACCGCTGCCGGATCGTCATGGGGTCGTGGTCGTGGCTGGGGCTGGCGGCCGCGCTCGGCAGGTTCGACGCCGACATCGAGGTCGTCGGCCCCGCCGAGCTCAAGGACGCCTTCGCCCAGCTGGCCCGCCGCTACACCGCCGCCGCGTCCTCCTGACCCGGCTCACCTCTCCGGAAGGCGGGCGACGTCGGAGACCGGGCCGAGATGGGCGAGCTTGTCCGGGTTGACCACCGAGTGGATCGCCTGGATCACGCCGTCGGCGACGTCCAGCTCGACCACGCCCGCCACGCGTCCCTCGGCGTCGTACATGACCGCCCCGGGGCGGCCGTTGACCCAGGCCGTCCGTACCGAGACGCCGAGCGCGCGGACCCGGCGCAGCCCCGCGACCAGCATCTTGACGACGCGGGGCGCCCCGGCCGCCGGTCTGGCCATCGCCTGGGCCTTGCCGCCGCCGTCCCCGTGCAGGACCACGTCGGGCGCGAGCATGCCGAGCAGCGCGTCCAGGTCGCCGCCGTCGGCGGCGTCGAAGAATCTGCGGGCCAGCTCCTCGCCCGCCGCCCGCCGCGCCCGGGTGGGCGCGCCGTCGCGGGACTGCCGGCCGGCGGCGACGCGCTGCCTGGCACGGGCGAGGATCTGCCGGCAGTTCACCTCGGTCTTGCCGGTGATCCGCGCCACGTCCTGGTAGCCGTAGCCGAACACCTCGCGCAGCATGAGCACCGCCCGTTCCACCGGCGACAGCGACTCCAGCAGCACGAGGAACGCCATCGACAACGAGTCGGCCAGTTCGGCGTGCTCGGCCGGTCCCGGCTCGCCGATGTGCGCCACGACCGGCTCGGGCAGCCATTCGCCCACGTACGTCTCCCGTCGCACCCGCGCCGAGCGCAGGTGGTCGATGCCCAGCCGCGTCACCGCGGTCGTCAGGTACGCCTTCGGCTCGCTGATCACGGTGCCCGCGTTGCGCGCCCTGGTCAGGCCGAGGAACGCGTCCTGCACGATGTCCTCGGCGTCGCCCACCGAACCGGTCATCCCGTAGGCGATGGAGAACAGCAGCGGCCGGTAGCCGGTCACGTCCGGCTCCTCCGCCAGGGGGTCGGTCGCGCCGGCTCCTGTACCGCGGCTCATCTGCTCGGCCTTCCCGTCCGGAGGTGCTTGCGTACGACGCCCAGCAGGGTAGCCGTGCGACTGGACGTCCTCGTGGCCAGGCGGGCGGGTCCGGTGGCGCACCGAGGTCACCACGCGATCGGGCCGAGGCGGTCGACGAAGACGCCTGTGGGCCCGTCGGGGCCCAGGGTCGCGAGCCGGACGATCGAGTCCGTGCCCTCGGTGACCGTCAGCAGGCCGGTGTGACGGTTCATGTCGGTGGCGGCGAACTTGTGGTTGGCGGTCTCGCCGGGGGTGGCGACGTTGAACTTGATGTGCGGGAGCGCCTGGGCGTACCGGACGGTGATCATGTTCAGGGCCGCCTTGGAGGAGCTGTAGGCGAGCTCGTGCATCTTCGAGACGGGCTGGTCCGGATCGGTGACGACGGCGAAGGAGCCGCCGCCGCTGGACACCATCACCACCCGCGGGTTCTCGGCGGCCTGGAGCAGGGGCAGGAAGGCGTGGGTGACCCTGACCGGGCCGTAGACGTTGGTGTCGTAGACCGCGTGGATCTCCCCGGCCGTGGCGTCCGCGGGCGGGACGGCGTTCCCCGGCGCGCCGGCGTTGTTGACCAGCACGTCCAGGTGGCCGGTGTGCTCGCGGACGAGCCGCACGGCCTCGTTCACGGACGCGTCGGAGGTCACGTCCAGGGGGATCATGATCACGTCGATGCCGTCCTCGGCCAGCCGGGCGGCGGCGGCCTGCCCGCGGGCCTCGTCGCGGGAGCCGAGGAAGATCGTCCAGCCGAGCGTGCCGAGACGGCGGGCGGCTTCGAGACCGAGCCCCTTGTTGGCTCCGGTGATCAGTGCGGTGGTGCGTTCCGTGTTCGTCATGCGCTCTAAGACGGAACCCTCTCTGTGGCTGTGACAGCTTGTGAGCGACGTCACAACGGGCTGGTCCGGAGCTGGGGGGGTGCCTGATGGGCGGCGGCTTCGCTCTCCAGCTCGCAACCGTTCGCTACCTGGGCTGCCCAGTTGGCATCGAGGATCCGCCCTGCGTGAAGCGCATGCCGAGCGGGACAAGACGCGCTGGAGCACACCTGGGAGATCGTCAAGGCGTTCGGGCTGAAGGACTTCGCCGAGGCCGAGGCCGAGCCGGCGGGCAAGGTTCGGGCGCACGCCGGGCTTATGCCGCGAGGGCGGCCACCACCTTGTCCGCGAGCCGCTGCAGGCGGGCCGGGTCGGCGGGGGCCTGGCGGACGGTGGTGTTCCAGTAGAGGGGGCCCGCCAGCAGGTCCAGGCCGAGTTCGAAGTCAGTGTCGGGCGCGAGTTCTCCGCGTTCCACGGCCCGCCGCAGGACGCTGACCGCTTTCTCGCGTCCAGCTCCACCGACCCTGTCGCGCAGGGAGTCGGCGATGTCGGGATGGTGGATGCCCGCGGCGAACAGGTCGGGCAGAATTCGCGACACCAGTGGATGCCGGAGCGCTGCGTCGACTGCGGTCAGGAAGGCCAGAACGTCGCCGCGCAGGGTTCCGGTGTCAGGGGTGTCGGTTGCGGCGAAGGAGACTTGGGCGATCAGGTCGATGGTCACGGCTTCCTTGGACGGCCAGCGCCGGTAGATGGCGGCCTTGCCCGAGCCGGCCCGCCGGGCCACGGCCTCCAGCGACAACCTGCCGTAGCCGACCTCGGCGAGCTCTTCGAGGAAGGCGGTGCGGATCGCGTCGGTGACGGCGCCCTGAAGCACGGGCCCGCCGGGCGGGCGGGCTGCTGGCGATCGACTCATGCCGCCGAGCATACCCGAGACGGAACGGTTGCGTCTCGACTAGGGCCGGTCTATGGTGCGACATGTCGAGACGGTCCCGTTCCGTCTCGTTAAATCCTGGAGAGTCCGCCGTGCAGTTCTTCTTCGAGTCCCTTCGTACGGCGTGCTCCGCCCCCTCCGGCGGGGCGGACCTGGGCGAGGTGATCGGAACCGCACGGGCCATCCCGGACGGCGACGAGGACGCCTGGTACCCGCAGTGGCGCGCCACCGCCGCCCGCGTCCACGAACTGGGCGACCAGGCATTGGCGGCCGGGCACCGGGTCAGCGCCCAATTCCGGAGCCGGGGCAACCCGTGAACCTCAGCGGTGAACCCGGGCCGGACCTGATCAATCCCCACCGAAATGAGCAACCAGATGACCAACGTTGTAGGCCGGATCGACCAGGCCATCCACATGACCGCGACCATCGTCAAGGGCATCACCGACGAGCAGCTCACCGCCCCCACACCCTGCCCGGGATGGGACGTGCGTACCGAGCTCAACCACCTGGTCGGCGGCATGCACGTCTTCGCCGCCGAGCTCACCGGCACCGACCCCGGCGGCGAGCACGAGGATGACTGGCTTGGCACCCACCCGCAGGACGCCTTTCTCGCAGCCGCCCGGCTCGACCTCGCGGCCTGGCACCGCGAGAGTGCCCTGAAGACGACCGTGCGGCTGGGATTCGGGGAAGTGTCAGGGCCGATGGCCGCACTCATCCATCTGACCGAGGTCCTGGTGCACGGCGTCGACCTGGCGTTCGCCACCGGCCAGGAAACGCTGGTGGACGAGCAGGCCTGCGACGACTTGCTCGCCACCATGCGCGGCATGGACTTCGACGCCTTCCGCCGCCCCGGAATGTTCGGCCCCGAACGTCACCAGCCCGCAGGCGCGCCCGCCCACCGGCGGCTGCTGGCCTTCCTTGGCCGCGACCTCGCCCCGCATCGGGCCAAGTGACGTGCGGCGACCGTGACCAGAACTCTGGCCAGGTGAGGCGAAGCCAGCTGGGGCGGCGCAGCATGGGCTCTGCCGTCCGTGGCCCAGCTGAGCCGGGACATCAGTGAGCCAGGCCACGTTGAGCGGTGGATGATTTCACCACAAGCGAGCTGGGACTTGAATCGTCGGAGCAGCTTCGCCGAAGCCGAGACGTTCGGCGATCCGATCGAGCCGGGGTTTTGATCGTCAGGCGCGCTTGCCTCGAAGTCGAGGCGCTCGGCGATTCGACCGAGCCGGGAGTTGATCGTCGGGCGGCTCACCTCGAAGCTCGCCCTATCTCCTTGATCGGCCCCGGGCGACGGCGCGAACGCCGCCGTGATCCCGCAGCCTTCACGGCGTGCAGCCGCTCTTTGAGGGCGGGCAAGCCGACGGCCGGCTCCACCAGCACGACGCGGACGAACAGCCACCGCCGGCGGCCGCCCCGGACAGACAACGCACCGCCTGCGCTGACCCGTCAGCCGGCCCTACACACCGCGTGGCGCGACATGGCGCTGAGCCTGACGAGGGCGGCGCGAAGTGTACGAGCTGGCCATCGTCCTGTGAGTGTGCGCGCGGGAACGTGGGGCTGGTGGTCACGCCCGGCACGGTGGCGGACGCGCTGGCACGGCGGTGGATACGAACGAACTGTCGGTGCGGCACGGCATTCTGGCGAGTGGCGGAGACGCGAAGGGGGCGACACGCCGGAGACGTTGCATGTCCGTCCGGTGGGCGGAAGACGGCGCGGCCGGGTCTGCGGTCAGTGGCGGACATCCGGCCGTTCACGTGGGCAAGGCGCCGACCTGCGGTGGCGTGGTCCTACCGCGCTCGAACGTCACTGCGATGGCAGCTTCGTCCAGACCTTCCATACGCATGGTCAATTTCTGGATTTGAATTTCCAGAAATTAGAAAATGTTAGGGTGTCGCCGTGACTGCGGAGGTCGGCGTGGTGACGCCTTGCAAGCATTGTGGAGCTCCCATCGAGCAGCGGCCGGGGCGTGGGCGGCCGAAGTCGTACTGTCCGGAGAAGGGGTGCCAGGCGGCGGCCAAGCGGGAGCGCGAGCTGCGGCGGGCCACCCCCGGGCTGGAAGGCGCGCTCGCCAGGGCCGAGCAGTTGTACGACCGGATGGAGACCGGGCTTCTCGCGGCCATCGAGCCGCTGGCCCAGGCCCTGTCCGACGAGCTGAGCCCGGCCGGGGTCGAGGCCAAGCTGAGCGCCGTCCAGGCTGAGGCGCACACGCGCGTGGCGATCGCCCGCACCGAACGTGAGCAGGCCTTCGAGCAGGTACGCCTGGCCCGCGAGGCCACCGAGCACGCGCGCCGGCAGACCGCCGAGATGCGAGCCCGGCTGGAGGAGGCCGAGAACGAGCGCGAGACGGCGCTGCAGGACGCCGAACGCGCCCGCGAGCAGGCCCTGGCCGCGTTGCGCGAGGCGGCCAGCACCGAACGGCAGGCGTTGCAGACAGCCGAGAAGGCGGTCCGGCGGGCCGAGCAGGCCGAACGGCGGGTGAAGGAGGCATCGCGCCAGGCGGAGCTGACCGAGCAGACCCGGGATCAGGTCGTCCAGGAGCTGGCCGAGCAGGCGGAGGCGGCCGAGGAGCGGGCCGAGGAGGCGCGGGCGCAGGCCGTACAGGCCGGGCTGGAGGCGGACCGGGCGCGGGAGGAGAGAGATCGCGCCCGGGAGGAGGCGGCGGCGGCCGGGCGGGCGCGCGAGCTGGCCGAGCGGGCAGTGATCGCGGCCACGGCCAGGGAGGAGGCGGCCGCGCAGGAGCGGGAGCGAGCCGTGGAGCGGGCCGAACGTGCCGAACGCGCGGCCGCGGAGGCCGAACGGGACCGGGCGGTCGCGCAGCGGGAGGCCGCCCAGGCCGCGACCGAGGTGGGTGACCTGGCCCGGAAGCTGGCGTCGGCCGAGGAGGACGCCGCCGCGGCGCTGGCCAAGGAGCGCAGACAACACGCCCGGGAGAAGGTACGGGCCGCGGCGGCGGTCAAGGAACGCGACCAGTTGCTGGGGGAGTTGCGGCTGGAGCGCATGCGTCTGGCGGACGTACGGGCCGAACTGGACGCCGCACGCGCCGAGGCCGCCCTGCTACGAGAACGAGCGGTCGCCGCCGAACTCACCCGACGAGCCCTCGACCCCGAACCACAGGCAACACGGACCGACTGACCGCGGGCGACCCCGGACAACGGACCCCCGGGCAGTGTGGACCGCATCAACGAGAAACACCCGCGCGGCCGCATACCCAGAACCACACGCCGCACCGCGCATCGCCTGCACCGCAGGCTGCCCGAACCGCACGTCGGCCCGCGGGTTGCGCGAATCGGACCCCGGGCCGCCCAAGACCCGCACCGCGCACTCCCCGAACCGCATGTCGGGCTGCCGAGAGCGCACGTCGGAGGCCCTCCACTCGGGTTGCTGCGACGGGACGCAATCCAGCTCGCGGGCGGCGGAGGCGATCAGGTCGCCGCGGTAGGCGCGCCGGGTGTGCGGAGCGACCGGCGTTGGCCAGGCCGGTGAGGAAGCCGTCGAGATGCCGGGCAAGTGGGTGGGCGCGGCCGGGCTGCTCGGTGATGACCGGATCCACCGTGGCGACCTTGCTCCATCCGCCGGATTGCCAGATGACCGAGAAACGAGGCCTTCGCGCCGGACAGCGGCCGTCCAGGTCACGCCATGCCGGTGATCGCTATCTTGCCTGATGACGCATCTCGCAACCCGTCGGCGGGCGAGGCGTTCAGGCTGGAGCTTTGGATCTTTTCAGGACTTCGCCAATCCGGCCGGGGTGCAAGGTGGGGGATTACGGCATACATAGTGCCTTATGGGAGGATTTTCCCATGGCATCTGTTAAGCAGATTCAAGTCGCCTTCGATTGCGCTTCACCTGAGCGTGTCGGTCGCTTCTGGTGCGAGGTGTTGGGGTATGTCCCGCCGGCACCGCCTGAGGGGTTCGCCAGTTGGGACGACTTCACTCGCACACTGCCGCCCGAGCAGCAGGACTCATGGTTCGCGTGCAGCGACCCCACGGGTGTCGGTCCGCGGCTGTACTTCCAGCGCGTTCCCGAAGGCAAGGTCACCAAGAACCGGCTGCACCTTGACGTGCGGGTCGGCACCGGACTGGTCGGCGCAGAGCGGCTGGCAACCCTTGAGGCCGAATGCGCACGATTGATCCCTCTCGGCGCGAAGCGCGTGCGGCTCCTGCCCGCCGATGAGGAAAACGAGTCGTGCCTCGTGATGCAGGACGTCGAGGGCAACGAGTTCTGCCTGAGCTGACGAACGTCTACCTCGTTGAACGCGGCACAGACCTGACTCGCCGATCGGCTCCCACGGGAAAGGCTGTCCGTCAGTTCTCCCTTCCCTCGCGACGTGGAGCTGGGCCGGCGGCCGGAGATCAGTGGTCCGCTTTCGCCAGGTCGGCTTGGGCCGAGACGCCGCGCAGCATGATGGCTGCGAAGATCGACACCCCGGTCAGGATCAGGGCCGCGAGGCCGCCCGTCCACGCGAGCGCGTGGGTGAATGACGTCACCGCGGCGTCGGCCAGCGCCGCTCCGAGCGCACCGGGCAGGTCGGCGGCGAAGGCGAGGGCTGTGGCGAGCGTCTCCTTGGCCGCTGAGAGCACCTCGCCGGGCAGGCCGACGGGCGCCTGGGAGGCCAGGCCGGTCCGGTAGAAGCCGAGCAGGATGGAGCCGAGGACGGCGGTGCCGAGCGCTGTGCCCACTTCGTAGGCGGTTTCGCTCACGGCCGCGGCCTGCCCGGCGTGCTCCGGCCGTACCGAGCTCATGATGATGTCGTTGGTCAGCGTCAGCCCGACCCCGGCGCCGAGCCCGACCAGGCACAGCGAGATCGCGATCACGAACGGCGGAGTCTGGGGCGTGAGGAGCAGCAGCATCCCGAAGCCCGCCGCGGTGATGACGCCGCCCGCCGGCACGAGGATGGACGCGGGCATCTTCTTGACGAGCGCGGCGGCGAGGAACCCCGCGATCGCGGAGATCGCGGCCTGCGGCAACATCCAGAGGGCGGCCTGAACGGTGGACAGGCCCGCGACGAGCTGCAGGTGCTGCGTCAGCGCGAACAGCGCGCCGACCAGGGCGAACACCGACAGCAGGTCGACCACGACCGCGCCGGTGAAGGAGCGGACCCGAAACAGCCGGACGTTGATCATCGGGTTCGGGATGCGCAGCTGGCGCACCACGAACAGCACCAGGAGCACGGCGCCGGCGACGAGCGTGAGGAGCGCTGCCGGCGGCTCCTTGCCCTCGGCGAGGGTCTTGACGCCGTAGACGAGCGTCACCATTCCGGTGAGGGAGAGCGCGATGCTGGGGACGTCGATGCGTCCCGGCGCCGGGTTGGCGCTCTCGGGCACGAAGATCGGGGCGAGCGCCAGCAGGACGATCATGACAGGGATGTTCATCAGGAACGCGGCGTGCCAGCTGAAGGCTTCGATGATCCAGCCGCCGACGATCGGGCCGGCCGCGGCGCCCGCGGAGCCCATTGCGGCCCACACCGCCATCGCCGTGCGGCGCTGGTTCCGGTCGAGGAACATGTTGCGGATGATCGACAGCGTCGAGGGCATGATGGTCGCCCCGGCGACGCCGAGCAGCGCGCGGGCGAGGATCAGCATCCACGGTGCGATGGCCAGCGCTCCCAGCACGGACGCCGCCGCGAATCCCACCGCGCCGATCAGCAGGAGCCGGCGGCGGCCGATCCGGTCGCCGAGCGACGACATGGTGATCAGCAGACCCGCGAGCATCAGTGAGTAGATGTCGAGGATCCACAGTTGCTCGGTCCCGGAGGGCTGGAGGTCCGTGGTGATCGCGGGCAGCGCGAAGACCAGCACCATGCCGTCGATCGCGATCAGGAGCATCGGCAGGACGAGCACGGCCAGCCCGATCCAGGTGCGAGTCGTCGCTCGCGGTGTGTTCTCGGTCATCTTTCCCCCTCAGGCCAGTTACTTCACCAAACGGTATACTACACCGGACGGTATACTAACCCTCGAGACGAGGAGGGGACATGGCACGACCGAATGCGCGACCGGCGATGATCGAGGCGGCCCTGCGCGTCGTCGAGGAACGCGGCATCACCGCGCTCACCCTGGACGCGGTCGCGGCTGAAGCCGGGGTGACCAAACGCGGGCTGATCTACCACTTTCCGTCGAAACACGCGCTGCTGGCCGGGATTCACGAGTTCCTCGCCGACCGCGTCGAGCGGGGACTGCGCGAGGCGACCGGCAAGGAACCGGAGGAGGCGACGCTCGCCGAACGCACGAGGGGATACGTGCTGGCGTCCACCGGAGCCTCCACGCGCCTGGAGACGCGTCTGATCGCCGAGGCGGGCAACGAGCCCGACTGGCTGGCCCCCTGGCAGCGGGTCTACGACCGCTGGTTCCCCGGCGACGCGGCGCCGGTCGACGAGCACGACGACGAGGCGATCCGGTGCCTCATGGCGCGGATGGCCGCCGACGGGTTCTGGGGATACGAGAACGCCCTGGGCGCCTCCATCCCCAGCGGGGTCAGGCAGCGCCTCGTCGACGACATTCTCGCACTCATCCCTGAGTCGCCGGCGTCCTGAGCGGTCTGCCCACCGCCCAACTCGCCTCACGGGAGGTACGGCCCCGGCCTCTTCGCCGACCACCTGCGCACCGCCGGGGAGAAGTCGTCCGCCAAGCCCTCGCCGCGCGATCAGCTGCCCCAGAGTTCCGAAATGCGGGGCTTCGCGGCAGGCAATCCGTCGTCCGCTGGATCACAACCCCGCGGAGAAACCATCGGGCGAAACCAGTCACGTTGCGTGAGCGGTTCTGTACCTCGACGTGGCGGAGCGCTCACGTACGAGAGACCATCGGGCGAGACCCCCGACGGTCTAATCCTCCGGCTCCCAGGCGCGGAGCAGGTCAAGCAGCCCTGCGTCTCCGTCGACGCGCAAGGAGGCGGCCGGGATGCGGTCGTACAGGTAGAGGACCAGCTCACTGGCTGTGCCATGGACGGAGGCGCCGGCTTCGTCCGAGTCCTCGCCGGGCGCGGAGATGCGGGTGGAGCGTGCGCCGTCGCCGTCGACCGTGAGGCGCCAGGAGCGGCCCTCGGCGGCGTGGAAGTCGAAGGTTGTGGGCTTGTGCGGCCAGGCGCTGGGCGTCGCGACGCAGGTGAACAGGAACTCCTCGACACCGTCGAGGGCGACCTCGACCGGCAGTGGCTGCGGGGCGCCCGCGGCGAGCTGGGCGTCGTACGTGTGCACCGCGCTCTCCTGAACCCGGTGCCGGGCGACTCCGCCTGAGCTCCGTGGCGTCTGCAGGGCACTCCACCACGCCCAGCAGCCGGCGTCCGGGCCCGCCTCTCGCAGGACGCCCAGCAGAAGTTCCGTGGACTCCTTCAGCCAGGCCAGCAGGGCCTCGCGCTCCCGCGGCACTTCCAGCGCGGCGCGCGCGGCGACGGCCTCGGCCGGGGGAGCGTCGGCAGGCCCCGCGCCGACGATGGCGGCCCAGAAACGGTCTCCTCCACCCAGGTGCTTCACCAGGTCGAACAGCGTCCAATCGGGGCAGGTCGGCACCTGTGCGTCCAGACTGGGCGCGGCGGCGACGGCGGCGCGGAAGGCGGTCGACCGTTCATGGATCAGTCGCAGCAGGTCAGGGAACTCCAGGGTGTTTTCCACGCCGGATGTCTATCACCGTCGATCCCGAGACCGGTAAGCGGAGCGGTTCGGTCAATGCGCACGAGGTCGTGGCGGAAGTGGTCACGTGGTCGGGGCTGTGCAGTGAGGGCCTTCGAGGAGGCTGAGTGCCGGAATCAGCGGTAGCGACCTGGGGCTTCTTCGCCTGTCAGGGATCCGTGACGTGATGGCCCCGACCTCGCACAGCTCCAGCCGGCTGCCGGTCATGATCAGTGGGTGCGGCGGCGGGGCGCCAGGACCTCGGTGACCTGCTTGTCGATCATGTCGAGGGTCCGGCCGAGGGCTCTTGTGGTTTGCCACTCGCCTACGTATATTCGCTTACGAGTAATCGTCGGCGAGGAGGAAGCGGATGGGTGCGCGGCGGCCGGTCGAGAACCTGCTGGCGCTGGCCGTGCTCACGGTCGCCGTCCAGCGGCCGATGCATCCGTACGAGATGGCCTCCGTGTTGCGGGCCCGCGGCAAAGACGAGGACATGCCCATCAAGTGGGGCTCCCTCTACACCGTCGTACGGAACCTGGCCAAGCACGGCCTGCTGGAGGCGGTGGAGAGCGGCCGGCAGGGCGGACGCCCCGAACGGACCGTCTACCGTGTCACCGAGGCCGGACGCCGGGAAGCCGAGGACTGGACCCGCGAGCTGCTGTCCACCCCGCGGCGGGAGCCGTCGTCGTTCGAGGCCGGGCTGTCGGTGATGGGCGGCCTCGCGCCCGACGAGGTCACCGCGCTGCTGCGGCAGCGGTCACAGCTCCTCCAGGAACGCGTCGAGGCCGCCCGCCACGCCTTGGACCAGCAGCGGGACGAGCTGCCGAGGCTCTTCCTCGTCGAGTCGGAGTACGCGCTCGCGATGCTGGAGGCGCAGGCCGCCTGGGTGGGCTCGCTGCTGACCGAGCTGGCCGAGGGCACCTTCCCCGACCTGGAGACCTGGCGCGCCTTCCACGTGTCCGGGCGGATGCCGCCGGACCTCGAAGCGCTCGCGGAAAGGGGCACGACCGAAGAGTGACGGATCCCGGCGGCGGTGCTGCAACACCACCGCCGGGAGACCTCGGAAACCGAAGAACCGCGAAGCGGAGCCCCGGCCACGAGATACCGCGAACCACGATAGCCGGGCTCCCTTCCCGTACGGAAACGAAGGGAAGCCATCATGACCACGACCACCATCGGCACGGTCACGTCGGCCGACGGCACCGCCATCGGCTACCGCGAGGTCGGGCACGGCCCCGGCCTGGTGATCCTGCATGGCGCCATGCAGACGGGAGACAGCCAGCTCGACATGGCCGAAGCCCTGTCGGCGGACTTCACCTGCTACCTGCCCGACCGCCGGGGCCGCGGCCGCAGCGGCCCCGCCGGACCCGCCTACGGCCTGCGCCGCGAGGTGGAGGACCTGGAAGCGCTGCTCGACGCCACGGGCGCGCGTCACGTCGCGGGCGTGAGCTCCGGCGCGATCATCACGCTCCACACGTTGCTCGCCCGCCCCGATCTGGCCGGCGCCGTCGTCTTCGAGCCGCCGCTCTTCCCGGACGGCTCCGTCCCCGCCGCCTGCCTGCCCCGCCTGGACCGGGAGCTGGCGGAGGGCAGGACCGCGGCGGCGCTCGTCACCGGTATGAAGGCCGCCCGGCTCGGACCGGCGATCTTCATGGCCGTCCCGCGCGGCGTGCTGGAGCTGATGACCGGCCTGATGCTGAAGGGCGACAGGCTCGGCGAGACGCCGACGTTCGCGCAGCTGGCCCCGACGCTGCGCCAGGACATCCAGCTGTCGGCGGAGGCGTCGGGCGACCTCGCCCGGTACGCGGCGGTACGCCCCGAGGTGCTGCTGCTCGGCGGCACCAAGGGCCCGTCCTACCTGCGTGACGCCCTCACGGGGCTGGAACGCGTCCTGCCGGACGTCCGCCGCGAGGTCCTCCGCGGGCTCGACCACAGCGCCACCTCGAACACCGCCCAGCGCGGACACCCCGGACGCGTGGCCGCCGTGATCCGCCGCTTCCTCCTGGAGAACCGCGAAGGCGCCGGTTCGTGACCCACGCCCCCTGGTCGAAAGCAGCGTGCCAGGGGGCGTGACCGGCGAGCTGGACGCGAGCGTAGCGAGCGCCCTGTGCGCGGAAAAGCCAGGACATCAGCCCGAACAGACAGAACGTGAACCACCGGCGTACAGGGGATGGATTGATCACAGGCCCTCGTGGTGGTCAGCCTCACGCAGACGACGGAGCTCGTCAGGCGGGATCGCGGCGACCAGGGCCACCGCACGCCGAGCTGTAGCAAGGATCTTGCAGGTATGCGCGCTGGCCCGGTCGCTGATCTCTTGCTCGCTCCAGGGACGAACCCCCTTCTCCAGGATCGCCTGCGCACGGACGGCGGCGATGTGCGCACGAGCCCTCTTCCTCAGATTCACTTGGGCCTCGTCGACGGCGCGATCGCCCTGTTGCTCCAGGCGAGCAGCATGCAGTCCAGCGAGAATTTCCCCGGCCGACAGCCTGTGGGCGAACCGGTGATTGAGCTCGATTTCCGCCTGATGGTAGTCGGCGGCCAGTTGCGGACGCAGTGCGGCGGCCGGCACGAGGTCCTCCACCGGAGCCAGGACGCACATTGAGCACGACCACCGCGCCGTTCCCCAGGAGTAGGCCATCTGCTCCCGAACGTGTCCCCAGCCGCCAGGCAGATTTTGCGTCGTTGTCGGTCACTCTGATTCCGGGGCAGACGTCGTGGGAGGGGAGGTCCTTGGCTTGGTGGCGAGTAGAGAAGTCAGGGCCCGTGTTGCCATCGGGATGGGGGCCGTATTCCGCCAAGAATGATCTGCGGCCATGTGTGCGGAGCGTTCGCCGCTGGTGTCCGCGTCGGTGTGTCGGATCGCTGACGGCCGGCGTCCCGGAAATTCTGCAAAGAAATCCGGGAGGCGGTGTCGGATCGGGGCGGTGGCGTTCGTAGCGGGGGTGAGGCCGCCCGCAGGGGGCGGCGCCAAGGCGAAGGAACCGCGACATGAAGCTGACGACCATGACTCAGGTCACCATCGACGGAGTGATGCAGGGAAACGGCGCCGCGTCGGATGACCGCGGGAACGGATTCGAGCGCGGCGGATGGGCCCGGGGGAAGGGGGACGACGAGACCAGGACGTTCATCACGCAGGCATTTCAGCGCGCCGAGGCGTTCCTGTTCGGCCGGCGCACTTATGAGCTGTTCGCCGGCTCTTGGGGGGCAATCGACCAGATGCGTGCACATCCCATCGGCGTGGCCTTGAACGAGGCCCCCAAGTACGTTGCCTCGACCACGCTCACCACCCCGCGTTGGCAGGACACGACCGTTCTCCGCGGTGACCTCGCGGCGGCCATCAGTGAGCTGAAGGCCAAGCCCGGGGGTGAGCTGCAGGTGCACGGCAGTGGCATCCTGATTCAGTGGCTGCTGGAGAACGACCTGGTCGACGAGATGACTCTGATCGTGATCCCGGTGGTTGTCGGCCAGGGCGCGCGGTTGTTCCCCGACGCGGGCCCGGATCTTGCGCTCGACCTGGTCGAATCGCGGGTCGACTCCAAGGGTGTGTCGATCCAGGTCTACCGGCCGGCTGGGCGCCCGCAGTATGCGACGGCCTGAAGTCCCTGGCCATCGGGCCACGCCGTCTTGACACCACAGGAGTTGATCTTCAAATGCGGTACCTGGTTTCCGTGATCGATGACAAGAGCGATCCTGGCAGCACGGACCGGCGGCCCGCCATCAGCGCGTTCAACGAACGGCTGATCGCCGAGGGCTACTGGGTCTTCTCGGGCGGACTTGCGGACACCGACGCGGCTACGGTCATCGACAACCGGGGCGAGCAGGCGGTGATCAGCGATGGGCCTTTCGTGGAGTCGAAGGAGTATCTCGCCGGCGTCTGGGTGTGGGAGGCCCCCGATCTGGATGTGGCGCTCAAGCTCGCCGCGGAGGCGTCGAAGGTCTGCGATCGGAAGATCGAGGTGCGGCCGTTCCTGTGAGCGACGTCGAGGAGGCGATCACCCGGGTCCACCACGAGGAGTGGGCGCGGGTGATGGCCGCTCTGACCAGGAGTTTCGGTGACCTCGACATCGCCGAGGAGGCAGCGGCCGAGGCGTTCGCGACCGCCGTCGAGCGGTGGCCGGCCGACGGTAAGCGCCCAACCCCGGCGCCTGGCTGACCACCACAGCCAACCGCAAGGCCATCGACCGGATTCGGCGCGAGAACAAACGCGAAGACCAGCACAAGGAGGCTCAGACGGTGTACGACGACCCGCCCGAGCCTCTCGGCGCCATCGACGACGACCGGCTCCGGCTGATCTTCACCTGCTGCCACCCGGCGCCGGCGATGCAGACCCGCGTAGCGCTGACCGTGCGCATGGTCGGCGGTCTGACCGTGCCCGAGATCGCCCGCGCCCACCTGATGGCCGAGACCGCCATGGAGCGGCGCATCACCCGCGCGAAAGCCAAGATCAAGGCGGCCCGTATCCCCTGTCGGGTACCAGCCGTGGAGGATCTGCGGGCACGCGTGTCTGGCGTCCTCGCCGTGCTGTACCTGGTGTTCAACGAAGGCTACCTGGCGACCGGCCCCGACACCGATCGCCTGCGCCTCGACTTGACAGCCGAGGCGATCCGGCTCGCCCGCCTGATCCGTGCTCTCATGCCGGGCGACGGCGAGGTGGCCGGGCTGCCGGCGCTGATGCTCCTCACCGACGCCCGCCGCACCGCCCGGATCTCGGCCGGCGGCGAACTGGTCCCGCTCGAGGAACAGGACCGTAGGGCACGCCGCGACCCCTCGCCGTTCATCGCACTCGACCGGGCCATCGCGGTCGCCGAGCTCGACGGTCCGCAAGTGGCGCTGGCGGCCGTCGATCACCTCGAGGACGCTCTGGCCGGCCATCACGCCTACCACGCCACCCGCGCCGACCTGCTGCGCCGCCTGGGACACAGCGGGCAGTCACGCGCGGCCTACGACAGGGCTGTCGAGCTGGCGGGCAACACCGCCGAGACCGCCTACCTGACCCGAGGCCGCGACCAACTGCGGTAGCGCCCGCCGATCCCGATCAAACCCCGCGCACAGCGGCGGTCCGCCCGGGCGCCCTGCTGATGCAGCCGGCCACCGGGCACAGTCCGCCAAGGTTCTCCGGGGCCCACGCAGAAGCACAGAAGACCTTTCGCCCGGCCCTCGCCGACGCACCGCTCCGAAATGATCACGAGCTGTGGAGCGGAGGGCGCGTGCGGGTGAGCGCGTCTGGCACGCAGACGGCTTGTTCGTCCTCGCGGCGGTCCTTGCCGAGCAGCCGGGGCACCGTCCTGAAGGTCGCCGCGCCGGCCGTGCCCGCGCTCAGAAGCGCGGCCGGCCAGGCAGCATCGGCGGCCAGGACGAGCGCGCAGGTGATGGCAGCCATCACCACGGTGGCCAGCAGCGTGAGAAGCGCGGCAAAGAGAACATCCATCTCATCCTTCACATCGAGGGGAAGGACCTGCGGCTGTCAGGTCGTCGGCCCAGAACGTGATCAACTCCTCTGCGGTGAACCGATCGAAGGGGGCGTGAGCGGAACCCGGCCGCTTCGCGCGGCCCAGATCGTCACCAGCAGTGACGCCATCTCCTCCAAGGTGCAGGGGCACTCAGGACGCCGGACCGCGCGGCGGCGTCCAGAACACCGACGGCTGGAAGCTCCTGCTCCGCAGAATCGCCCCGATCATCGCCGCCGGCCGCACAGAGCCCCAATGACCCAGCGGCTCCGCGACCGCAGCCAAGACCTGACGCCCCAGTTCCCGCCCAAGCGGCCTACTCAACGCAAGCTCAACAGGAAGTCAACAGGTCCGCCACATGCTGACTTCACAACCTCACATCGAGCGACGCGTCAACAGACCAGCAAGAGAAGGAGGAAGCTCATGACCCACAAGAAGGCCCTTGCGGCCCTCAGCGCCGCAGCTCTCGTCACGTTGCTCGCCTCGTCGACCGCCGCCGCGGCGTCGGCCAGTTCCGAAGGCGCCCTATCGACGAGCGCTCACTCCATCACGGCAACGCTGTCGAACGCGGAGCGGCCCCCCCTCGCGGGCGCCACGCACACGATCGGCCGGCTCACCCAAAGAATCAGCGTCTACAACGGCTGCGACGAGGACGTCTGGTTCAAGGTCATCATCAAGAATCGGGTGGACAGCAACTGGATCAGAGTCGGGCTTGATGGCACCAGGTCGTACTCGTGGCCGCGGTGGCAGAAGCTCCAGAGGATCAAATGGTCATGGAGAAACTGCGATCCTCTCTAACGTTCCAGCGCCCATGAGCACCCCTCGTCGAGCGCTGACGCCACCTGGTGAGCGTGTCAGCCCTGGGGCTTGCGGCCTTGGCGCCGGGCGTCAGTCTCGGCCCGGAGCTCCAATGGCTACGGCAAGCCGCCACTCAGTTGATCAGCGGGTACGGCGGCGAGGCGCCAGGACCTCGATGACCTCAGGCCCGGGTTTGACGTAGCGCATGGCGGTGCGGGGGTTCTTGTGCCGGATCTTGCCCATGACGAGCTGCAGCGGCACTTCGGCCTCGCCGAGGTGGGTGCCGGCGCTGTGGCGCAGCTGGTGCAGATCTCGTACAGCATGCGCCACGGGGTCTTCTCCCGCAGCGGGATGTCGCGGCGCGACAGCAGCCGGTGGATGGTGGTCTTGGCGACCGCGCGGGTCTCGTCGGCCCATTCCTTCACCTGCATCGTGGCTCGGGCGTGATGGCGTCGCGCGGAGGCTTCGGTGGCCCTCACTGCGGCCGGACGGCGACCGACGAAGCGGAGAGCGTGACCTCGACGGTGATGTGCGGATTGTCCGGCTGCGGGAGCTGAAGACCACGCTTGAACTCCTCGGCATCGTCCGGCATCACCTTCGGCTGGACTGTGACCTTGACCTGGCCGGTCTCCTCATCCGGGTACGCCGTCATCGTGGCCACCTCAGGACGGGATCGGAGCCAGGAGACGACCGCGTCCTGGGCCCGCCGGAGCTCCGCGGCCGAGAATCCCTTGCCGCCGATCAGGGTGACCTCCATGGGGAGGGTCCTGGCCAGCTCGATCGCGCGAGTCGGGATGGGACCCTTGAAGCCGATGCGCAGCCCCCGCTGGTGGTCGACGTATCCGACACCGGAGATCTCGTCAGGGAACTCCGCATTGAGTTCGTCGATCACCCGGCTGTTGGACGACTGTGAGCCGAAGCGGTCGATGGCCTCCTCGTAGGAGATGCCCTCCGATCTGGCGACGGCCCCGAGGTCGACCAGTTCGGCGTAGGGGATGCCGTCGATCACCACGCCCGGTTCGGTCACGGCAGGATCGTAACCCTCGAAGTCCGTCGGCCTGGGCGAGGAGGTAGCAGCCACCCGGGCCGCGTACCGCTTGACGACCTCCTCCAGGGATCGGCCCGACGACGCCGCCTCTCGCTTGAGCCGCTCCAGGGTGGGCCGATGCGCTTTGGGCTGATCGGCCCGCGGCAACACGATCGTCTCGGTCGCGGCCGCAGCGGGCACCGGGCCGGCACCGGACTGGCCGCAGGCGCACAACGACGCGAGCAGCGCGATGACGGTCAACCGCGATCTCTTCATACCAAGAGGACGCGCCGCCGGCCTGGAGGGTTCATCCATGCGTCCGTGCCGGGACCGCGCGAGAGCCCTCTGAACGGCTGTCGGCTTGCGGCGAGTGCTCCTTCTCGGCCCGAATACCGTGCCGGACGCTGCGGATGGCCGCCGCGCCGTACCGGTTGCTGCCCCGGCCGCCGGACGGAGTGGCTGTGAGCGGCATCGTCCTCGGCCGGGGACGTCCGTCGTTGCGCCGGGTCAGGACGGACCCGTGCGACGAGGACGCCTTCGGTTGGGGTGAGGGCGAGGGTGAACCGTGGCCCCGCCGAGGGCACGGGCACGGTGGCGCGATGGGGGTCGATCCCTAATTGGTGCGGGCCGTCCTGGCTGCCTGCTCGATCTTCGCGCAGTAGGCTGCACGGGCTTCCTCGTCGATCTGCTCCTCGTGTTCGGGGCGCAACCCGGTCCGGCCGTCGAGGCCCTCGCGCAGGATGTCGGCGTGCCCGGCATGCCGGGTGGACTCGGCGAGGACGTGGACCATGATGGCGAACAGGTTCATGTGCCAGGCCGGCGTCGACTCCGGCCACCACGGCACGTGGCCGGGGGCGTCGAGGGGAAGCTCGTTGATCGTCGCGTCCGAGTGCTCCCACGTGCGCCGGTAGAACCCGATGATCTGATCGCGGGTCTCGTCCTCGGTCGCCCACAGATCGCTGCCGTCGGAGTCCTGCCATCGGGGCAGCGGTTCCGGGGAAGGGCGGTCGAAGACCTCGCCGAAGTACCTGGCCTCGACGGTGGCCAGGTGTTTGACCAGGCCGAGGAGGTTGGTCCCGGTCGCTGTCAAAGGTCGGCGGGCGTCGTATTCGGACAGGCCGTCGAGTTTCCAGAGCAGCGCCCTGCGGTCCCGTCGCAGTCTCTCGTGCAGGTTGTCCTTCGCGAAATCGTCAATCATGGGCACGATCCTGTCAGGCTGCGCCGGTGGTGCCTGGTGGCATGGGACGTGGCCGAGGACGACTGGCGTACCTTCCGCCGCCCACGTCTCGCACGCGATCACCGCGGCTCCGTACGCGTAGCATATGTTAACCGTGGTTGCCGTTTCTTGCAGAGAGGTACGCGTGTGGCCGAGTCCGACGAGTTGGAGTCCCTCATCTCGCAGGGGCGCAAACATGGGGTGCGCAAGCGGGTCATCCTGCTGCAGGCGGCCCGGCTCTTCGTCGAGCGTGGTTACGCCGACACCGGGATCGACGACATCGGGGCCGCGGTGGGCATCTCCGGACCGGCGGTCTACCGGCACTTTCCCGGCAAGCAGGCCATTCTCCTCGCCCTGATCGAGTTGTCGCTGGAACGCCTGCAGGAGGGGACGCAGGCCGCGCTGGCCGACCGGGACCGGGACCCGCAGGAGGCGCTGATCGCCCTGGTGGACTGGTTCTCCCGGTCGTCCGTCGAGAACCGGAATCTGACTCTGATCATGCAGGCCGAGCTGCTGTGGCTGCCGGAGCAGGATCGGCGGCGGCTCAACCGCCGGATGCGGCAGATACGCGAGGAGTGGGTCGGGCTGCTGATCGAGGTACGGCCGGAGCTGTCGGACCTCGCGGCGCGGGTCGCCGTCACCTCCGTCATGGGGATGGTGACGGCGGTGCTCGCCGCCCGGCTGAGCGATGACGTCCGGGCGCTGAGTGTGCACCTGCGGGCCCAGATGCTCGCCGTCCTGCATGTGCCGACTGCATTGTGACGGCTTTGGATCAAGTAAAAAGTTAACGTGTATATACTTTTTTCCATGGGGGCGGCGCATGGTCCGTGAGTGCTCGTCCTCGTACGGGACGTCGTAGCGCCAGTCGTCGCCACTGGTGCGAGCCAGAACGAGGGGCAGAACATGAGGGAACGCACAGTCGAGGCCAACGGGATCCGTCTGTGGTGCCAGACGTTCGGTGATCCGGCCGATCCCGCGCTGCTGCTGGTGATGGGGCTCGGCGCCCGAGGCGCGACCTGGCCCGACGAGCTCTGCCGCCTTCTCCAGGAGGCAGGCCGGTACGTCATCCGCTACGACAACCGGGACACCGGGCTGTCCGGCCGCGTGGATTACGAGGCCAATCCGTACACCATGGTCGACCTCGCCCAGGACGCGGTCGGCCTGCTCGACGGCTTGGGCATCGCCACGGCGGACGTGGTCGGCGCGTCGATGGGCGGCATGATCGCCCAGGAGATCGCGCTCGAACACGCTGACCGGCTGCGCAGCCTGACGGTCATCATGTCGAGCGCCGAGCCCCTCGACCCCGCGACCAACACCTTCCGGGGCACGGAACGCGATCCACGGCTGGCCGCCTGGGACGCCGAACAGATCGCCAACCCGCCCCGCACCCGGGAGGAGCACGTCGAGTCGCATCTCAAGCTGGCCCGCATTCTCGCCGGACAGTTGACGGCGTTCGACGAGGGGGCCACGCGCGCGATCATCGAGCGGGAGATCGAGAACGCCACCGAGGCGAGCCACGCCTCGAAGAGCCACATCCTCGCGGCCTTCGCCTCCCGCGACCGTTCCGGGCTTGTCGGCTCGATCACCGCTCCGACTCTGGTGATTCACGGCTCGGACGATCCCATGGCGCCCTTCGCTCACGGCAAGGCCCTGGCGGCGGCGATTCCCGGCAGCGAGTTCCTGCCCATCGAGGGAATGGGGCACGGGTTCCCGCCGCCGGTGATTCCCCGGATCTCCGCCGCGATCCTCCGGCACACCGGGCGATGACCGACAACCTGCCGTGCACGAGCGGGGCTCCGTGTTGCGGGACCTGACGCCGAACAACGTCATCACCGGGCGGGCCGGCTCCTGCCGGTTGGCCGACCTGGAGATGGCCGCCGTCCCTGGCACTCTCATCCCGCCGCACCGCGCACTGCCCGGACACCGCCTCGGCCGCGGACCCGGCTGTGGTTACCAGAAGCGCACCTCAGACCAGTGTGGGGGGCGGGCTTGTGCTTGAGGTGCAGGTCCAAGAAGGCGGTGACGTACGTGCGGGTGATCGCGACGGCGCGCTCGCCGTCGATCGCGGCCTTGGGCAAGCCGAGTTGCGGCTGGAGCACCGCGCTGTCGATGAAGCACATGTGCTCGGCCCCCGTCACGGTCAGCCACCGCTTCCAGTCACCGGTCACGTGCGGCCAGAACGTGTCCCACGAGCCGTCGGGGGCGCCGGAGCTCGGCTCGTGCCGGGGTTCGAGTGTCCGACCATCGCGATGCGCCCCTCGTCGATCAGCGCGTTCCAGCCCTGCTCCGGTCCAGCTCGTCGAGGACGAACTCGGGGTCGGCGGCCCTGACCCGGGCCACCTTCTCGCCCGTCTTGGGGGTCTGACCGGCCTTGCCGGCCTCGAAGGTGACGGTCCGGCCGTCGGGAAAGGTGGTGGCGACCGACTCGTAGGTGTGCTCGACGGCCGCCACCAGGTAGCCGCGGGCGGCGAACTCCTCGGCCGGCGAGGTCATCGTCGCGCGGGGCAGCGTAATGCCGGGTGACAGGACCACCAGGGGCCATCCGCCCTTCCGCCTGACCGCGGGGCGTCGGGCTCGCGGCGCTGACGGCACGGCCAGGGAGGAGGACGTGATCAGGGCCGTGGCCCGCGGCCTGTCGAACGCCGAGATCGGCCGGGAGCTCAGGCTGACGGAGGCCACGGTGAAGGCGCACGTCAGCCGGGTGCTGAGCAAGCCGGCCCTGGCCAACCGGGTGCAGGCCGCCACCCTCGTGCACGACGCCGACCTGGGCTCACGGGTCGTGCACGATCCCGGCTGGGCTGACCGTCGGCGGCGCGCCCCGGTCCCGGCGGCCCGCGCCGCGGCGGCCCGAGGCATCAGCGCAGGGGGCGGAAGAAGGTCCTGACGTCCTCGACGAGCAGGTCGGGGGCCTCCATGGCGGCGAAGTGACCGCCGCGGTCGAACTCCGACCAGTGCACGACGTTGTGCTCGCGCTCGGCGATCCGGCGCACCCCGGCGTCCCCGGGGAAGACGGCGACGCCGTGCGGCAGCGCGGAGTACTCGGCCACCGCGCCCCAGCCCTTCTGCCCCTCCTTGTAGAGGCGGGCGGAGGAGGCGGCGGTCCCGGTGAACCAGTAGACGCTCACGTCGGTGAGCAACTGGTCCAGATCCACCGCGTCCTCGGGCAGCTCGCGGGCGGGGTCGGTCCATTCCTTGAACTTCTCCACGATCCAGGCCAGTTGCCCGGCGGGGGAGTCGTGCAGCCCGAACGCGAGGGTCTGCGGCCGGGTCGCCTGGATGATCGCGTAACCGGCCTGGTCCTGGTCCTGGTACTGGCCGAGGCGGGCGAGCTCGGCGGGGGTGAGCTCCCGCAGCTCGGCCGGGTCGCCGCTGGGGAACCCGAGCGCGCCGTTGACGTGCACGCCGACGACGTTCCCTGGCGCGGCGCGGCCGAGCATCGGCGAGATCACCGAGCCGCTGTCGCCGCCCTGCGCGCCGTACCGGGGGTAGCCGAGGCGGTCCATCAGCTCGGCCCACGCCCGCGCGACGCGCTCCAGGTCCCAGCCGGGCTCGGTGGTGGGGCCGGAGAAGCCGAAGCCGGGGATGGAGGGGGCGACGACGTGGAAGGCGTCGGCCGGGTCGCCGCCGTGCGCCGCCGGGTCGGTGAGCGGGCCGATGACGTTCATGAACTCGGCGACCGAGCCCGGCCAGCCGTGCGTGACGATCAGCGGCAGCGCGCCGGGCTCGGGGGAGCGGACGTGCAGGAAGTGCACGTTCTGCCCGTCGATGGGGGTGGTGAACTGCTCGAAGGCGTTCAACCGCCGCTCGGCGTCCCGCCAGTCGAACGAGGTGCGCCAGTACTCGGCCAGCTTCTTCGCGTAGCCCACCGGGACGCCGTAGGACCAGCCGACGCCGGGCAGCTCGTCCGGCCAGCGGGTCGCCGCCAGCCGGGCGCGCAGGTCGTCCAGCTGGGCCTGCGGGATGTCGATGCGGAACGGGTGGATGCGCGGGTCGTCGTTCATGTCCATGACCATAGGCAGGGGTTAGGACAGGTTCGGTCCTAGGATGGACGGCATGCTGGAGACGTCGGCGCGGCTGTTGCGCCTGTTGTCGCTGTTGCAGACCCCGAGGGAGTGGTCGGGCGGCGAGCTGGCCGAACGGCTCGGCGTCTCGCCCCGCACGGTCCGCCGCGACGTCGACCGGCTGCGCGAGCTCGGCTACGTCGTCGACGCCACCCCGGGCACGGCCGGATACCGGCTCGGCGCCGGGGCCGGGCTGCCGCCGCTGTTGCTCGACGACGAGGAGGCGGTCGCGGTCGCCATCGGGCTCGGCACGGCGGCGGTCTCCGGCGTGACCGGCATCCAGGAGACCTCGGTCCGGGCCCTGGCCAAGCTCGAACAGGTGCTGCCGGCCCGGCTCCGGCACCGCGTCGGCGACCTGCGTTCGGTGACGGTCCCGCTGGCGGGGGCGGCGGAGGCGGTGGACCCGGCCGCGCTCACGGCGATCGCCGCGGCGGTCCGCCGCCGGGAGAGCCTGCGGTTCGACTACCGCTCCCACGACGGCATCGGGGATCGCCGTGCCGCGGAGCCGTACCGGCTGGTCAACTCGGGTCGCCGCTGGTATTTGGTGGCCTGGGACACCGGCCGGGCGGGCTGGCGCACGTTCCGCGTCGACCGGCTGCGGCTGCACACCCCGAACGGCCCGCGTTTCACGCCCCGGGAGCCGCCCGCCGCCGACCTCGTGCGTTACGTCTCCGAGCGGATCTCCGTCGATCCCTACCGCTACCAGGGGCGGTTCACGGTGCGGGCGCCGGTGGACGTGGTCGCCGCCCGGATGCCGCCGACCATGGCGGTGGTCGAGCCGGCCGGCGAGGGCTCCTGCGTCCTGTCCGCCGGGTCGCACTCGCTGGACGAGCTGGCGATGTGGGTCGCGCAGCTCGGCGTGCCGTTCGAGGTGCACGAGCCGCCCGAGCTCGTCCGGCACGTCCGCGCCCTCGCCGCCCGCCTCCTGGACGCCGTCCCCGACGCCGATCCGGCGTGACCGCGGCTATGTCTGCCCGTCGGGCCGGGCGAGCCGGGTCACGCATCGGCGGGTCAGTTCCGGGTCGCGGGCCGCGTCCAGGTGGCCCGTTCCGGGGTGCACGGTCACCCTGATCCGGCCGGCGTGCCGCGGGTAGACGTGCTCGATCGTCTCGCGGAAGCGCAGGGCGCCCTGCGGCGGCACGTGGCTGTCGTCGGCGCCGCACTCGAAGGCGATGGCCGGTCCGTGGGCGTAGGCGCCGATGTTGGTGAGCGGGTTCAGCCGGTCGAACCACCACTGGGCATTGCGGCCCGCGTGCCCCTGCGGCAGGAGGCGGGCCGGGTCGTCCAGCGCGCACATGCCCGGACGGGTCCAGTCGGCGGTGGCCGCGACGGCCGCCGCCCTGCGTACCCGGTGGTCCAGCCCGGCCGGCGCCACCGCGCAGTCGCCGCCCATCGACACCCCGCCCGCGACCGCGCCGGGCCCCGCGCCGAGCTCGGCGACCGCCCAGTCCAGGACCCGGACGCACTCCACCGTCGTACGGCCCAGCAGCGGCCACATCTCCTGCCGGAAGTCGCCCAGGACGCGCTCGGTCAGCTGCCGAGCGCTCTCGCCGCCGCGCCGGAGCCGGTGGCCGGCTCGATCCAGGCCACGGGGACGTCGTCCACCCACCCGTGACGCACGTCCTCGCTCTCCTCAGTGCTCATCACGATCTCCTCCGACTCGGAAGTGCCAGATTCCCCGTTCGCCGCGACGTAGCCGCGGCCGGGGTGGCGCGGCCGCCGTCGCCGTGTCACACTCACTGTTATAGAACTCTTGTCAGAGTTATAGAACGAGGTGAGCAGGATGCGAGAAGCGACGCCACTGCGCGAGCCCGTCCCGGCGGCCGGGTTGATGGGCGAGCCGGGAGCCCGCGGCCGGTTCGGCGAGTACGGCGGCCGGTACGCGCCGGAGTCCCTGGTGGAGGCGTGCCGCGAGGTGGACGAGGCGTTCCGGCAGGCGTGGGCGGACCCGGGCTTCCGCGGCGAGCTGGCCGAACTGCTCGCGCTGCACGCCGGGCGGCCGACCCCGCTGACCCCGGCCCGCCGGCTGTCGGGGGAGCTGGGTGTGCGGCTCCTCCTCAAACGCGAGGACCTCACCCACACCGGCTCCCACAAGATCAACAACGTGCTGGGCCAGGCGCTGCTCGCCAGGCGGATGGGACGGCGCAGGCTGATCGCCGAGACGGGAGCGGGCCAGCACGGCGTGGCCACCGCCACCGCCGCCGCGCTGCTCGGGCTGGAGGCCACCGTCTTCATGGGCGAGCGCGACATCGAGCGGCAGGGCCTGAACGTCTTCCGCATGCGCATGCTGGGCGCCGAGGTGGTCCCCGTCACCACGGGCAGCCGCACGCTCAAGGACGCCACCAGCGAGGCCATGCGGCACTGGGTCGGCGTCACCGGCGACACCCACTACTGCGTCGGCTCGGTCATCGGGCCGGACCCCTACCCGTGGATGGTCAGGGAGTTCCAGCGGGTCATCGGCGAGGAGGCGCGCGCCCAGTTCGCGGCCGGCCAGCCGACCGGCGTGCCGGACCACGTCGTCGCGTGCGTCGGCGGCGGCTCCAACGCGGCGGGCACGTTCGCCGGCTTCGCCGGCACCACGGCGCGCTTCGTCGGCGTCGAGGCGGAGGGCGGCGCCGGGGCGGCCCGCGGCAGGCTCGGCGTCCTGCACGGCTGCCGCTCGCTGTTCCTGCAGGACGACGACGGCCAGATCGTCGAGGCCCACTCCGTCGCCGCCGGGCTCGACTACCCGGGCGTCGGCCCCGAGCACGCCCACCTGCGCGAACTGGGCCGGGCCCGGTACGTCACGGTGACCGACGAGGAGGCCGTCGCCGCGGCGCTGCGGCTGGCGCGCACCGAGGGCATCGTCCCGGCGCTCGAATCGGCGCACGCCCTGGCCTGGGTGATCCGCGCGGCCGGCGGCGAGCTGCCCGCCGGATCGACCGTCCTGATGACGCTGTCGGGCCGGGGCGACAAGGACGTCTCCGCCCTGAAGGAGCTGCTGTGACCGACATCCTAACCCCCGGCGCGGTCGAGCGCCACCTGCGTGCCCGCCGGGACACCGGCCGCGCCCTGCTCATGCCGTACGTCACCGGCGGCATCACGCCCGGCTGGACGGCTTACCTGCGGGCCTTCGCCGCGGCCGGCGCGGACGCCGTCGAGGTCGGCCTGCCCTTCTCCGACCCCACGCTGGACGGCGTCACCGTCCAGCAGGCGAGCCAGGCGGCGCTGGCCCGGGGGGCGAGCACCCGCCGGATCCTCGCCGACCTGGCCGAGGCCGGGGACGTGGGCGTGCCGCTGATCGCCAGCACCTACTACAACCTCGTGCTGCACGACGGGCCCGAGGCGTTCTGCGCGGCGCTCCGGCGGGCCGGCGTCGAGGGCCTGATCGTGCCCGACCTGCCGGTGCACGAGGCGGACGAGCTGGCGGACGTGGCCGCCGCCGCCGGGATCGACCTGGTCCTGCTGGCCTCACCGGCGACGCCGGAGCCGAGGCTGGCCGAGATCGCCCGCCGCAGCCGCGGATTCGTCTACGCGGTGTCGCTGATGGGCACCACCGGCGAGCGGGCCACCCTGGCCGCCTCGGCGGCGGAGCTCACCGCGCGGCTCAGACGCAGCACCGACCGGCCGATCTTGCTAGGATTTGGCATTTCCACGCCTGACCAGGCGCGGGAGGCCGGCCGGCACGCCGACGGAGTGGTGGTCGGCGCCGCGGTCATGCGGCGGGTGCTCGACGGCGCCGGTCCGGACGACCTGCGGGCCTTCGTCGCGACCCTGCGGAAGGCCCTCGACCAGGAGTGACGCACCACGATGACCCCCGACGCCGGGCACGAGGCGAGATACCGCGCCATCGCCGCCGACCTCGCCGCGAAGATCCGGTCGGGCCATTACGCCCCCGGGGAGGCGCTTCCTCCGCAACGGGAGCTGAGCGCCTCCTACGGGGTCACCCTCATGACGCTGCGCCAGGCGTTGCGTGAGCTCAGCGACGAGCACCTGATCGTGCAGCGGCCCGGCAAGGGCACGTACGTGGCCCCGCCCCACCTGGCCTACCAGCTCGGCTCGCTTCGCAGCCTGGCCGACGACCTGCGGGAACAGGGCCATGACGTGCGGACCGTGGTGGCCGGGCGGGCGATGCGCCGGGCCCCCGACCAGATCGCCGCGGAGCTGCGGCTGCGTCCCGGCGACACGGCTCTGCGGCTGGAGCGGGTGCGGGAGTTCGCCGGGCGGCCGGCCGTCCATCAGGTGTCCTGGGTGCGCAGGCCGGTGGCCGACCAGATCCGCGACCGCGACTTCACCGCCGTCTCCCTCTACGCGGCGCTCGCCGACGCGGGGGTGGCGGTCGCCCGTGCCTCGGAGGTGGTCGGGCCCGGCCTGCTCGACGCCGCCGCCGCGCGCCGCCTGCACGAGCCCGAGGGCAGCGCCGTGCTGGTCAGCACCCGGATCACCTACACGCCCGACGGCGTTCCCGTCGTGTCCGACCACGCCACCATCCTGGGCACCATGATGGAGATCCGTACCGAACGGGCGGCCACCGGCCTCTCGCTCGCCTGGCGGGCCACCAGCTAGCGCCTCACCGCAGGGCGGCGACGGCCTTGTCGACGTCGTCGTGGAAGGACAGCAGGCGGGTCAGCCCCATGATCTTGAACGGGTGCTCGATGTCCGGGCTGAGCCCGGCCAGCGCCAGGCGGGCGCCCGCGTCCTGGGCCCGCTGATGGGCGCTGACCAGCACGGAGATGCCGGTGGAGTCGCAGAACCGCAGCCCCGACATCTCGATCACCAGGCCGTCGCCCGGCGCGAGGCCGAGCTCGTCCAGGGCCTCGTGCAGGCGGGGGGACGTGTGGTGGTCCAGGTCGCCGGCCACCGTGAGGACGCGGATGCGCCCCGAGTGGGGCTGAGAGGTGATGGTCAGACCGTGGTCGTGCTGCACTGGGGCTCCTCAGAAGGGACGCCCGTCGAGCGGGCGGGGACGGACAGGGCGAGCACCGCGGTGTCGTCCGACACGCCGTCGCCGAGAGTCGTGATCAGTTTGTGCACCGTGGCCAGCAGGCCGTCGGCGCTGGTGGGGGCGGCGGCGGCCAGGTAGGCGGCCAGGCCCTCCTCGTCGAGCCGGGCCCCGGTGCCGGTGCGCGCCTCGGTCAGGCCGTCGGTGTAGAGCAGGAGGGCGTCGCCGGGCCCCAGGCGGGTGCTCACCTGGGCGAAGTACGGGTCGCGCAGGATGCCGATGAGCTGCCCGCCCTCGGGATGGACGGACTCGATCGCGCCTGCGGCGCGCACCACCAGCGAGGGCGGATGCCCGCCGCCCGCCAGGGTGACCTCGAAGCCGCCTGCCACCGGGTCGAGCACGCCGAAGACCGCCGTGCAGTACGGCGGCGGCATCACCTGACCGGCGTGCTCCTGCTGCAGGACCGCGTCCAGGTTGGCCAGCACCGCGCACGGGTCGGGGTCGTAGACGGCGGCGGCGCGCAGGGTGTAGCGGACGAGCGAGGTCAGCACGGCCGCGTCGGCGCCCTTGCCGCAGACGTCCCCGAGGAAGAACGCCCAGCGGTTGCCGTCGAGCGGGAACAGGTCGTAGAAGTCGCCGCCGACCTCGTCCACCGAGACGGGGTGGTAGGCGGCGGCCGCGCGCAGGCCCGGCACCTCCGGCAGGGTGTGCGGGACGAGCGTCTGCTGCAGGGTGCGCGCCAGGCGCTCGGCGTCGGCGCGCAACGCGCGCTCGGTGGCCAGGGTGCGCGAGGCGGCCAGGCGCAGCTCCAGCTCGTCCATGACCAGGGCGGCCAGGTCCCGCAGGGCGCTGACGTCCTCGTCCGCGGCCTGGCGGGGGCGGACGTCCATGACGTTGACGCTGCCCACGCAGCGGCCGTCGGGGACGGTGATCGGGGCCGCCGCGAAGAAGCGCACGCCGGTCCCACCGGGCGGATCGGCGGCCAGCGCCGGGTCGGCCGCGACGTCCGGGATCACGCACACCTCGCTCCGTGCGAGCACGGCCGCGTACAGGCTCTCCTCGCAACCGCCGGGGAACGGGCCGGCCGGCGTGCCGTGGGCGGCCACCCGGCGCACCCCCTCGTCGCCGGCGAACGTCACGGTCGCCATGGGGGCGTGGAACAGGCGCGCCGCCAGCGAGGCCACCCGGTCCAGCGTCGCCCGGCCCGGCACGGCGGGGAGCTCGTGCCGCTGGAGGGCCGCCGCGCGGTGCGTGTCATCGGCGGTGCTGACGTCCGGCTCCTTCCGCTCGCTCCGCCGGCACAGGCGCCGAGCAGGGGCGGAGGCCCGACCCCCGGAGTGATTTGCCCTATTCTACCTACGGTCGAGGTGATACCTGACCTGCTGGTCCACGGCCGCGGCGGCATCACCGGCGCCACGCGGGGTAGGCGCGCCCGCAGCGAACGAGGGGGGAGCCGGATGACAGACGACGACCACGGTGAGCGGCGGCCGGCGGCGGCGGGCGGTGCCGGGATCTTCACCGTGGACGACGAGGTCGGCCGCGACCTGGCCGAGGTCGACTGGGAGGCGACCCCGCTCGGCCGCCCGGAGCACTGGCCGCAGAGCCTCCAGACGGCGGTCAGCATCCTGCTGTCGTCCCGGTTCTCCATGTGGATGGCGTGGGGGCCGGAGCTGACGTTCTTCTGCAACGCCGCCTACCGCCGCGACACGCTGGGCCAGAAGTACCCGTGGGCGCTGGGCCGGCCGGCCCGCGAGGTGTGGGCGGAGATCTGGGACGACATCGGCCCGCGCATCGACGCCGTCCTGGCCACCGGGAAGGCGACCTGGGACGAGGCGCTGCTGCTGTTCCTGGAGCGAGCCGGCTACCAGGAGGAGACGTACCACACCTTCTCCTACAGCCCGCTGCGCGACGACCACGGCTCGGTGGTCGGCATGCTCTGCGTGGTCAGCGAGGAGACCGAGCGGGTCATCGGCGAACGCCGCATGGCCACCCTGCGCGATCTCGGCTCCGACCCCAGCGTGGTCCGCACCGAGCAGGAGATGCTCGCCTTCGCCTGCCGCCAGCTCGGCCGCAACCTCCAGGACCTGCCCTTCACCCTGACCTACCTGTTCGACGGCGACGGCCGGGCGCGGCTGGCCGGCTCGACCGGGCTGCCCGCCGGGCATCCGGCCGCCCCGGCCGTCGTCCCGCCCGGCGGCCCGGACGCGGTGTGGCCGGTCCAGGCCCCGGCCCGCGGCGAGCCGGCGCTCGTGGCGCTCGACGCGGCCCCGTACGCCGGGCTGCCGCCGGGGGACTGGCCGGAGCCGCCCACGCACGCGCTGGTGATGCCGCTGCTGCAGCAGGGAGGCATGCCGTACGGGTTCCTGGTGGCCGCGCTCAACCGCTACCGCGCCCTGGACGACGGATACCGCGGGTTCGTCGAGCTGGCCGCGGGGCACGTCGCCACTGGCATCTCCTCGGCCCGCAGCTACCAGGCCCAGCAGCGGCGGGCCGAGGAGCTGGCCGAGCTCGACCGGGCGAAGACCGTCTTCTTCTCCAACATCAGCCACGAGTTCCGCACGCCGCTCACCCTGATCATGGGCCCGGTGCAGGAACTGCGGAACACGCTGGCCGGCGCCGCCCCCGAGGTGCGCCAGGACCTGGAGGTCGTCCACCGCAACGCCCTGCGCCTGGGCAGGCTCGTCAACACGCTGCTCGACTTCTCCCGGATCGAGGCCGGCCGCATGCAGGCCCGCTACGAGCCGGTCGACCTGGCGGCGGTGACCGCCGACCTGGCCAGCGTCTTCCGCTCGGCGGTCGACAAGGCCGGCCTGTCCTTCGAGGTGGACTGCCCGCCGCTGGACGAACCGGTCTACATCGACCGGACCATGTGGGAGAAGGTCGTGCTCAACCTGCTGAGCAACGCGCTGAAGTTCACCTTCGACGGCTCGATCGCCGTCCGGGTGGGCGGGCGGGACGGGCAGGCCGTGGTGACCGTCTCCGACACGGGCATCGGCGTCCCGGCCGAGGAGCTGCCGCGCCTGTTCGAACGGTTCCACCGGATCGAGAGCGCCCGCTCGCGCTCCAACGAGGGCAGCGGCATCGGGCTGGCTCTCGTCCAGGAGCTCGTCGGCCTGCACGGCGGCACGATCACGGCCGACAGCGCCGAGGACAAGGGCACGACCTTCACCATCCGGCTGCCCTTCGGCGCCGACCACCTTCCGCCCGGGAGCCTGGTGCCGGCCCGCCCGGCGGAGCCGGTCTCGTCCGGCGCCGAGCCGTTCGTGCAGGAGGCGCTGCGCTGGCTGCCCGAGGACGACGTCACCGGGGCGGGGACGTCCTCGGACGTCTCGGCGGACGGCGGCGGCTCCCAGGGGCCGAGCGCCGGCCCGCCGGCCCGGGTGCTGATCGCCGACGACAACCGGGACATGCGTGAATACCTCGTCCGGCTGCTCAAGGGCGCCGGCTACCACGTCACCGCCGTCGGCGACGGCCTGCAGGCGCTCGACGCCGTGCACGCCGAGGAGCCCGACCTCGTGGTCAGCGACGTGATGATGCCGCGCCTGGACGGCCTGGCCCTGGTCGCGGCCCTGCGGGCCGATCCGCGTACCGCCGGGGTGCCGGTGCTGCTGCTGTCGGCGCGCGCGGGGCAGGAGGCCTCGATCGAGGGCCTGGCGGCGGGCGCCGACGACTACCTGGTCAAGCCGTTCTCCGCGGCCGAGCTGCTGGCGCGGGCGCGGGCCAATGTGGAGCTGGCGCGGCTGCGCAACCATCACACCCGCTGGCGCAACGCCATGATCGACTCCTTGCAGGAGGCGTTCTTCGTGACCGACGAGGACGGCGCGGTGATCGAGATCAACTCGGCGTTCACCGACATCCTCGGCTACGGCCCCGACGGCCTGCCCTACCGCCCCCGGCACCCCTGGTGGCCGGATGAGGAGCGCGACCCGCAGGCCCACGGCCTGGTCGCCGAGGCGTTCGGCCGGCTCGTCGGCGAGGGCAGGGGCAGCGCGGTCATCCCCGTCACCCACCGCGACGGGCACCAGGTGTGGGTCGCGGTCACGTTCAACTCGGTCAGCGACCCCGACACCCGGCGGCGCCGCGTCGTGGGCACCCTTCGGGACGTGACCGCCGAGCACTACCTCGTGCAGCGCGAGAGCGCGCTCGCCGCGCTGGGCCTGCGCGTCTCGCAGGCCGGCAACCTGAACGACGCCCTGGCCGGCGGGCTGGACGCGCTCCAGGAGGTCTGGCACGCCCGGCAGGTCGCGGCCGTCGTCTGGGACGAGGACGGCTCCCGCGGCCCGGTCGCCGCGCCGTCCGGCCCGGCCTGGCAGGACCTGCCGGAACAGGTGCGGGCCAAGCTCGCGGGCCTGCGCGAGCAGCCGCCCCTGCGGGCCGTCGCCTCCGAGACGGACGGGGCCGGCATCACCCTGGAGCACCCCGAGGGCCTGCTCGCCGTCTGGATCGACCTGGGCCAGAACCGGCCGTTCACCCACGAGGACCAGACCCTGCTGGCGCTGCTGGCCGGCCACCTGGGCCAGGCCCTGCACCGGGTGCACCAGCTCGACCAGCAGCGCGAGGCGGCCGTGGCGCTCCAGCGCGCCATCCTCGGCCCGTCCCGGCTGCCCAGCGGCTTCGCCGTGCGCTACGAGCCGGCCACCAGCCCGCTGGAGGTCGGCGGCGACTGGTACGACATCGTGCCGCTGTCCGGCGAGCGCATCGGGATCGTCGTCGGCGACTGCGTGGGGCGCGGGCTGGAGGCCGCGGCCGTCATGGGACAGCTGCGCAGCGCCTGCCGGGCCCTGCTGCTCCAGGACGCCGGGCCCGCCCAGGTGTTCACCGCGCTCGACCGGTTCGCCGCCCTCGTCCCGGGCGCCAGGTGCACCACCGTCTTCTGCGGCGTCCTGGACACCGCCACCGGCGACCTCGTCTACTCCAGCGCCGGTCATCCCCCCGGCATCCTGGCCCACGCGGACGGCAGCACCGAGCTGCTGGAGGGCGGCCGCTCGACCCCGCTGGCCGTACGGTCGTCCCGCGGGCGCACCGAGGCCCGGTGCACCATGCCGCCCCGGTCCACCCTGCTGCTCTACACCGACGGGCTGGTCGAGCGGCGGCGGCGTCCGCTGACCGCGGGCATCGGCGAGGCCAGCACCGCCGTCCAGGTCGGACGGTCCACCCCGATCGAGGAACTGGCCAGCGACGTCATGTCCTCCCTCGCCCCGGACGGCGGCTTCAACGACGACGTCGCGCTGCTGCTCTACCGCCAGCCCGCCCCGCTGGAGGTGGACTTCCCGGCCGAGTCCAGCCAGCTCGCCCCCGTGCGCTCGGCCCTGCGGGAGTGGCTGGCCCGCTGCCAGCTGGCCCCTTCGCTGGTGCAGAACGTGCTCGTGGCGGCGGGGGAGGCGTGCGCCAACGCGATCGAGCACGGCCACCGCAACGCCCCCGGCCGGACGATCCGCCTGCGGGCCGTCGCCACCCCCGGCGACCTGCGGCTCACCGTCGCCGACACCGGCCGCTGGAAGCCTCCGGAGCCGGAGGCGAACCCGCACCGGGGCCGGGGCGTGGCGCTCATGCGCGCCCTGATGAACGAGGTCACCATCGAACCCGGCGCGGCCGGTACCACCGTCGACATGCATGCGAGGATCAGCTCATGACCACCCCTCTGACCCTTGCGACCTCGACGCGACCCGACGGCACCCAGGTCCTGGCCGCCGCCGGCGAGATCGACATGAGCAACGCCGGGGCCCTGGAGGAGGCGCTGGCCCGAACCGGCGACAGCATGGTGCTCGTCGACCTGAGCGAGGTGGAGTACCTGGACAGCGCGGGCCTGACCGTGCTGTTCACGCACGCCTCGCGGATCCGGCTCGTCGCCAACCCGGTGCTCGAACCCGTCCTGACGATCGCCGGCTTCGCCGACGTCGCCGCCATCCAGGAGATCACGTACGTCGACCCGTCCCAGGACGGCCACAGCGCCTGAGCGCTTCCTGGACACGCCCTGGCCCGAAGCGGGGATCACGCGTCCAGCTCGTCGCGCCAGCCGCCGGGTTCGGGATGGTAGCCGTAGGCGGCGGCCCGCACGGTGTCCTCGTCCTCCAGCCCGGAGCCGATCGTGCCGCCGACGGTGGCCAGCGAGCTGATGATCCAGGCCAGCTTCAGGTAATCGGTGAGATCGACCGGCCGCTGCAGGTTCTCTGCCAGCACGGAGGTGTCGATCAGCAGCGCCGCGACGAGTGCCGTTCCGGCGAACAGCACCAGATAGGACACCGCGGCGGCCAGGGCGAGGGTGAGGATCGTGCCCAGGTTGAACAGCCGGGCCAGCTCGGCCGGTGTCTCCCGGTCCGACTTCTCCCACAGGCCGTGCGCGATGATCAGCCAGGTCACCAGCGCGGTCAGCCCGAGAAACATGATCACGGTGAGGCGGAGTCCGCCGAGCGCGTCACCCATCTCCCAGATGGTGTTGGTGGTGAGCGCGAACGCGGCCGTGGCGAAGGCGCCGACCAGGAGTTTGGACAGGCCCAGCAGGGCGCGTCCCGGGCGGTTGGCCCGGACCATTCCGGTCAGCAGCCGCACCCGGCCGGCCAGCCGCGAGGCGAGGTAGCCCAGTTCCCCGGCTTCGGCCTCGCCGACCACTCGGTGGATGGCGGCGACCTGGCCGGCCAGTTCGGCCGGCGGCACCCGCTCCTCGGAGGTGTCCGTGAGCAGCCGGCTCACGAAGCCCGGGATGGCGGCGCGGAGCGCGCGCAGCTGGCGTAGCCCCAGCGCGGGCAGGGACACCGCCGCGACGCGGCGCCGGGCGGACGTCTGCGCGACCAGCGGCACCCGCTCGGTGTGCAGCGGCAGGTCGGTCAGGCAGATCGCGACGTCCCACCGGGCGTCGGCGCGCCGGCGGGCGAGATCGTCGAGCAGCGCCTCGACGCCGCCGTCACGGCGCGGCGCCACGTCACCCCAGCCTGCCCGGACGGTCCACCGCACGTGCGGGTCCACCTGCTCGGCGAGCCGGTCGGCCAGCTCGGCGGCGAGCCGCGCGACCACCTGCGCCGGATAGTCCGGCGGGGTCGCCACGAGCCCGACGACGATCTCCGGCCGGTGCTGCTCACTGATGGCCATGAGCGCTCCTCGCCGGTGGCCGGGTGGATCCCGGACCGCATACCCACAGTCCTGCGGCACATGCATCGTGTATCGGGTGATGAACGGGCTGGAGGCGTTCTCAGCCCTCGTTGTGACGGTCAGCACCCATTCGGACACTCAACGCGCCCGGCTGTGGATTCAGGGGGTTTTCCGGGGGTATCGGCTGGGGGGCCGCCCGTGGGGAGGGAGGCATCTGCGACGGGGGATGGTCATGAAGGCAGTGGTGTACGAGGGACCGCGGCAGGTCAGTGTCAAGGAGGTGCCGGACGCGCGGATCGAGCGGCCGACCGACGTCCTGGTGCGGATCACGTCCGCGAACATCTGCGGCTCGGACCTGCACATGTACGAGGGCCGGACCGACTTCGAGTCCGGCCGCTGGTTCGGGCACGAGAACCTGGGCCAGGTGGTCGAGGTCGGCTCCGGGGTGGACAAGGTCCAGGTGGGCGACTGGGTCGTCCTGCCGTTCAACATCGCGTGCGGGCACTGCAAGAACTGCGAGCGCCAGCTGACGAACTACTGCCTGACCGCTCAGCCAGAGCCGAAGATGGCCGGCGCCGCCTACGGCTTCGCCGACATGGGCCCCTACGGCGGCGGGCAGGCCGAGCTGTTGCGCGTGCCCTGGGGCGACTTCAACTGCCTGCGGCTGGGCGAGGACGCCGAGGAGCGCCAGACCGACTACGTGATGCTCGCCGACATCTTCCCGACGGGCTACCACGCCACCGAGATGGCCGGCGTGCAGCCCGGCGACCAGACGGTCATCTACGGCGCGGGCCCGGTCGGGCTGATGGCCGCCCTCTCGGCGACCATCCGGGGGGCGAGCAAGGTGATGGTCGTCGACCGCCACCCCGACCGGCTGCGGCTGGCCGAATCGATCGGCGCGATCGCCATCGACGACTCCAAGGTCGACCCGGTGCAGGTCGTTCTGGAGGAGACGATGGGGCTGGGCGCGGACAACGGCTGCGAGTGCGTCGGCTATCAGGCGCACGACCCCGACGGCCGCGAGCAGCCCGACCTGACGATGAACCGGCTGGTCGCCTCGGTACGCTTCACCGGGAGGATCGGCAATGTCGGCGTCTTCGTCCCGCAGGACCCCGGGGCCGGCGACGAGCTGGCCAAACAGGGCAAACTCGCCTTCGACTACGGCATGTTCTGGTTCAAGGGCCAGCACATCGGCAGCGGCCAGGCCCCGGTCAAGAGGTACAACCGGCAGCTGCGCGACCTGATCGCCGCGGGCAAGGCCGAGCCGTCCTTCATCGTCAGCCACGAGCTGCCCCTCGACCGCGCGCCTGAGGCGTACGAGCACTTCGACAAGCGGGACGAGGGCTGGACGAAGGTCGTCCTGCACCCGGAGACGGCGGGGGCGGGTGCCTGAGATGGCCGGAGAGCTGAACGGACGCCGGGTCGCGATCCTCGCGGCCGACGGGGTGGAGCGGGTCGAGCTGGAGCGGCCGCGGCAGGCGCTGGACGACGCCGGCGCCAGCACCGTCGTGGTCTCCATCGCCGGCGGCGAGATCCAGGCCCGCGACCATGACCTCGAAGACGCCGGCACCTTCACGGTGGACCGGCTGGTCGGCGAGGTGTCGGTCGACGACTACGAGGCGCTGCTCCTGCCCGGCGGGACGGTGAACCCGGACAAGTTGCGGATGGAACCCGCTGCGGTGCGGTTCGTCCGGGATTTCGTCCAGTCGGGCAAGCCGGTCGCGTCGATCTGCCACGGCCCGTGGAACTTCGTCGAGGCCGACGTCGCGCGGGGCCGCCGGCTGACCTCGTGGCCGAGCGTGCGCACCGACCTGCGCAACGCCGGCGCCGAGGTGGTGGACGAGCCGGTCGTCACCGACGGCAACATCACCACGAGCCGGTCGCCCGACGACCTGCCGGCCTTCTGCGAGCGCATCGTGCAGGAGTTCGCCAAAGGTCCGCAGCCCGCCGCCGCTGAACGCCCGGCGTGACCTCGTCGCTCACGAACGTGCGCCCGCCGCTGTCCGCGGCGGCGCCGCTTCCGGCGATCTCGACGTCGGTGGCGTTCGGGCTGGTCCTGGGCCCCATGGGGAGGGCCATCCAGACGACCTGCACCTTTGATGCCTGAATCTGCTGGTGTCATCCGTTTTGTCGGGGGCAAAGGACGCGGGGGCGTCAGCAGACCAGGGCGCACGCATTCACCACTGCAACCTGTGTTAGGACACATGATGACTGACAAATTCGCCCGTGCGCTCGGGTGGGCCAGCCTCGCGCTGGGCGCCGCGCAACTGGCGGCACCACGAGCCGTGACCCGCCTGTGCGGCGTCGACGACGCGCCCGGGGCCACGACCGTCGCCAGGCTCGTCGGCGGGCGCGAGCTCCTGCACGCCGCGCTGCTGCTCGGCGCCAAGAACCCCGCCCAGTGGGCGTGGACCAGGGTCGCCGGCGACACGATGGACCTCGGCCTCCTGGGCCGGGCCGCCGCCGGCCGCACCGGCGTCCGCCGCACCCGCGCGCTGGCCGCGCTCGGCGCCGTCGCGGGCCTCACCGCACTGGACGCCGCCTGCGCCCGGCGCGGCACCGCCAAGGCCAAGGGCCCGCTCCAGGTACGCGCCTCCATCACCATCAACAAGCCCCGCGAGGACGTCTACCGCTTCTGGCGCGACCTGGAGAACCTGCCCACGTTCATGGTCCACCTGGACTCGGTGCGCACCGTCAACCAGCGCCACTCCCACTGGAAGGCCAAGGGCCCGATCGTCGACCTGGAGTGGGAGGCCGAGATCATCGACGAGCGATTCGGCGACCTGATCGCCTGGCGGTCGGTGCCCGGCACCGGCATCGCCACCGCCGGCCTGGTCAGCTGCACCGACGGCCCCGCCGGGCACGGCACGGTCGTGGACGTCTCCCTGGAGTACGGCGCGCGCGGCCGCAAGCTCGCCGCCGCCGTCGCCCGCATGTTCGGCGAGCACCCCGAGCAGCAGCTCCGCGACGACCTGCGCCGCTTCAAGCAGGTCATGGAGACCGGCGAGGTGGTCCGCTCCGAGGGCAGCCCCGAGGGCCACCGCGCCCGGCGCCAGCTCCAGCAGCGTCCCGCACAACCGATCGGAGGACGGGTATGAAGGCCAACGTGTGGGCGGGCCGCAACCGCCTGGAGATCCAGGACGTCCCGGACCCGCAGATCCTCAACGCGCGTGACGCGATCATCCGCGTCACCTCGACCGCGATCTGCGGCTCCGACCTGCACCTCGTGGACGGCTACATCCCGACCGTCAAGAAGGGCGACATCCTCGGCCACGAGTTCATGGGCGAGGTCGTCGAGGTCGGCCCCGGCGTGCGCAACCTGCGCACCGGGGACCGCGTCGTGGTGCCGTTCCCCATCGCGTGCGGGGCCTGCTTCGCCTGCGAGGCCGAGCTGTACTCGCTGTGCGAGAACTCCAACCCCAACGCGGGCATGGCCGAGAAGCTGATGGGCCACGCGCCCGCCGGGATCTTCGGGTACTCCCACATGCTGGGCGGCTTCGCCGGCGGGCAGGCCGAGTACGTGCGCGTCCCGTTCGCCGACGTCGGCCCCATCAAGATCGACGACGACCTGACCGACGAGCAGGTGCTGTTCCTGTCGGACATCTTCCCGACGGGTTTCATGGGTGCGGAGATGTGCGACATCAAGCCGGGCCAGACGATCGCGATCTGGGGCGCGGGGCCGGTCGGGCAGTTCGCCGCGGCCAGCGCGTTCCTGCTCGGCGCCGAGCGGGTCATCGTCATCGACCGCTTCCCGTACCGGCTGCGGCGGGTCCAGCGCACCGGCGCCGAGGTGCTCAACTACGAGGAGGTGAACGTGCTGGACGCACTGCGCGACATGACCGGCGGGCGCGGCCCCGACGCCTGCATCGACGCCGTCGGCATGGAGGCCCACCACCCCACCCCCACCATGTACGCCTACGACCGCACCAAGCAGGCCGCCCGGATGGAGACCGAGCGGCCGTACGCGCTGCGGGAGGCCATCATGGCCTGCCGCAACGGCGGCGTGATCTCCGTCATCGGCGTCTACGGCGGATTCGTCGACAAGTTCCCGATGGGCACCGTCATGAACCGGTCGCTGACCATCCGCACCGGCCAGTGCCACGTGCAGCGCTACACCGAGCCGCTGCTGCGGCGGATCCGTGCGGGGGAGATCGACCCGAGCTTCGTCGTCTCGCACCGCATGCCGCTCAGCGAGGCGCCGCGCGGGTTCGAGCTGTTCAAGCACAAGCAGGACGAGTGCAACAAGGTCGTGCTCACTCCGTAAGCCTGCCTCAGCGGCTCAGAGCCGGCCCCGATCTCCTCGGTGGCCCGCCGCTCCGCCAATGCGGCGGAGCGGCGCAGGAACCATCCGGGTCGGCGCGGGCGAAGGACCGTGGGATCGGGGCGTTCAGGCCGGGTAGGCGTGCGTCTCGGTGGCCTTGACGGAGGCCCAGATCCGCTGGCCGGGGGTCAGGTCGAGGTCGGCGACGGCGGCCGGGGTGATGTCGGCGAAGGCCGTCAGGGGGCCGTCGAGGTGCACGCGCACGTTGTCGCCGTGCCGTTCGATGCCCTCGATCCGGGCTTGCCACAGGTTGCGCGGGCTGCCGTCGGGGCGGCTGCGGTACAACGCCACGGCCGCGGGCGGGAAGGCCACGAACGCCGGCCCGTCGAGCTCCTCCGACGTGTGCAGCAGCACCTCGCCGACCTTGACCCGCACGCCCTCGGCCACGCCGCGATAGAGGTTGAGCCCGACCAGGCGGGCCACGTAGTCGGTGCGCGGATGGCGGGCGACCTCGGCCGGCGGGCCCTCCTGCACGACCGTGCCGTGCTCGATGACGATCAGCCGGTCGGCCAGCACCATCGCGTCGAGCGGGTCGTGGGTGACCAGCACGGTGGCGCCCTCGAAGTCGGCCAGGTGGCGGCGCAGCTGGGAGCGGATCTCCAGCCGGGTGTGGGCGTCGAGCGCGGCCAGCGGCTCGTCCAGCAGCAGCAGCTCGGGCCGTACGGCCAGCGCGCGGGCGAGGGCGACCCGCTGCGCCTGCCCGCCGGACAACCGCCGCGGCCTGGCGGCGGCGTGGGCGGCAAGGCCGACCCGCTCCAGCAGGGCGGCGGCCGTCCGGCGGGCCTCGGCCTTGGGCACGCCCTGGCAGCGCGGCCCGAAGGCGACGTTGTCGAGCGCCGACAGGTGCGGGAAGAGCAGGTAGTCCTGGAAGACCACGCCGATAGGGCGGCCCTCGGCGGGCAGTGTGTGCAGCGGCGCGCCGCCCAGGCTGATCCGCCCGCCGGTCATCGGGGTGAGCCCGGCCAGGGCGCGCAGGGCGGTGGTCTTGCCGGCGCCGTTGGGGCCGAGCAGCGCCACCACCTCGCCGGCGGCGACCCGCAGCGAGACGTCGAGGGTGAAGGCCGGCCGGATGACCACCAGACGGGCGTCGAGGGTCATGGCGCGCTCACCCACCGGTCGCGCAGGCTGGCCAGGATGACCACCGAGACGGCCAGCAGCACGAGGCTGAGCACGATCGCCGCCGCCGGCTCGGTCTCCAGCGCCAGGTAGACCGCCAGCGGCATCGTGCGGGTGGTGCCGGGGAAGTTGCCGGCGAACGTGATCGTCGCCCCGAACTCGCCGAGCGCCCGCGCCCAGCACAACACGGCCCCGGCCACCACGCCCGGCATCACCATGGGCAGCGTCACCCGGCGGAACACCGTCCAGCGGGAGGCGCCGAGCGTCGCGGCGGCCTCCTCGAAGCGCTGGTCGGCGCCGCGCAGCGCGCCCTCCACGCTGATCACCAGGAAGGGCATCGCGACGAACGCCTCGGCGACGATCACCCCGGCCGTCGTGAACGGCAGCGTGAGGCCGAAGGCGGACTCCAGCCACTGCCCGGCCAGGCCGCGCCGCCCCAGCACCAGCAGCAGCGCCACGCCGCCGACCACCGGCGGCAGCACCAGCGGCACGGTGACCAGCGCGCGCACCAGCCGCCGCCCCGGGAACGACACCCGCGCCAGCAACCAGGCCAGCGGCACGCCGAGCAGCAGGCAGAAGACCGTGGCGACGGTGGCGCAGAGCAGCGACAACCGCAGCGCCTCCAGCACGTGCGGCTCGGCCAGCCGCTGGAGCAGCGTGGACCAGGGGGCCCGGATCAGCAGCCCGGCCAGCGGCAGCACCAGGAAGGCCAGCCCCGCCAGCGCGGGCACGACCAGCATCCACGGCGCCCGCCCCGAGATCTCACGGCCCGCGGCCGGACGCCCGGCGGGCGGGTCCGCCGGGCCGGGACGCCGGGAACGCGCGGTCACGGGGCCTCGAAACCGGCCTTGGCCAGGACGTCCTTGCCCTGCTGGGACAGCACCAGGTCGACGAACTGCTGGGCCAGGTCGCCGGCCGGGGCCTTGGTCAGGGCCGCGATCGGGTAGTCGTTGATCGCCTGGGCGGCCTCGGGGAAGTCGATGCCGGTCACCTTGCCGCCGGAGGCGATCACGTCGGTGCGGTAGACCAGCGCGGCGTCCACCTCGCCCAGCTGCACCTTGGTGAGGGTGGCCTTGACGTCCTGTTCCAGGGTGACCGGCGTGACCTTGAGGCCGGCCGCGCCGAGCGCCTTGACCGCGGCGGCCCCGCACGGCACCTGCTCGGCGCAGAGCGCCACCTTCACCGCGGGGTCGGCCAGGTCCTTCAGCTCGTCGACCTTGGCCGGGTTGGCGGCGGGCACGGCGATCTGCAGCTTGTTGCGGACGAACGTGGCCGGGGCGCTCGCGAGGGAGGCGTCGGTGACCGTCTTCATGGTGGCCGGGCTGGCGGCGGCGAACACGTCGGCGGGGGCGCCCTGGACGATCTGCTGGGCCAGGGTGGCGCTGGAGCCGAAGTTGAACCTCACCGTCGTTCCCGGATGGGCGCTCTCGAAGCTCTTGCCGAGCTCGGTGAACGTGCCGGTCAGCGAGGCCGCCGCGAACACCGTCACCTGCCCGGCGCCCCCACCGGCGGACGCGGCGGGAGCGGCCGAGGCGGACGTGGCCGGCGCGCCCGAGCCGCAGCCGGCCAGACCGGCCAGCGCGAACGCGACGGGCAGGGCGATCGACCACCGGGAAAGACGCATGAACACCAAGGGGGGCTCCGCACACCTGACCCTGAACACCACGGGGGCTCCTCACATCTGACTGGCCACGCGCTCGTGGCCGGGGATCTCCACGACGACGTTGGTGGACTTGATCACGGCGACCGCCACCACCCCCACCTGCAGGCCCAGCTCGTCGGCCGCCTGCCGGCTCATCAGCGACACCACGCGGAACGGCCCGGCGGCGATCTCCACCTGGGCCATCACCGCGTCGCGGAGCACCTCGGTCACGACGCCGCGGAAGCGGTTGCGCGCCGAGGATCGGCCGCCCTCGCCGTCGGACTCGATCTGCGAGCGGGCGAAGGCCGCCAGATCGGCGCCGTCGACCCGTCGGTGGCCGTGCTCGTCTCGCTCGGCCGCCAGCCGGCCCGCGTCGACCCACCGCCGGACGGTGTCGGAGCTGACCCCGAGCAGCGCCGCGGCCTCGCTGATCCGGAACGTCGTCACAAACCCACACCCTACCTTCCGCATAATCAACCCTGAAGCCCCATCTGGCTATGCAACAGCGACACGATCGCCGGGCATGCCATCGCATTCACGAGAGCACGCCCGGCGACCGCGCCTGGTCACCGCCGCCGGACCATCCTCCCGCCCCCGGTCAGCGCGGCGTGACGCTCGCCGGCGACCTGTGGACGACGGCCGCCACGGCGAGCGCCACGACCACCAGCAGGGCGCTGACCCACAGCGCCGACCGGTAGCCGAGCCCGGCGGCGATGGCCGCGCCGCCCAGCGCCGGGCCCGCGGTGGCCCCCACGTTGAGCGCCGCCGTGGCGAAGGAGCCGCCCAGCGAGGGCGCCGCGGCGGCGGCGTACAGGACGCGGGCGATCAGGGTCGAGCCGACCGCGAAGGACAGCGCGCCCTGGACGAAGACCAGGACGAACGCCGCGGCCGGAACGTCCGCCGCGACCGCGAACAGCGCCCACCCGGCCGGCAAGGCGAGCCCGCCCGCGACCAGCACCAGCGCCGGCCGCGCGTCCGACAGCCGGCCCGCGGCGGTCACCCCGGCGAACGACCCCAGCCCGAACAGCGCGAGCAGCACCGGCACCCACCCGCCGGAGACGCCGCTCACCTCGGTGACCAGCGGCGACAGGTAGGTGAAGGTGCAGAAGGTGGCGGCGTTGACCAGCGCGCCCAGCGCCAGCGCGACCAGCAGGCGCGGCTCGCGCAAGGCCCGCAGCTCGTGCCGGGCGCGCGGACGGGCGCTCTCCGGCCCGCCGGCCGGCACCGACCGCACGACGGCCAGGACGGCCGGCAGCGAGACCAGCGCCACCGCCCAGAACGCCGACCGCCAGCCGAACGCCTGGCCGAGCACGGCGCCCGCGGGCACCCCGGCGACGCACGCCAGTGTGATCCCGCCGAGCAGGACGGACGTGGCCCGCCCCTTGGCGTCGGGGGCGACCATGCCGGCCGCCGTCGCCAGGCCCACGGCGAGGAAACCGGCGTTGGCCAGCGCGCCGAGGACGCGGGTGACCAGCAGCACGGCGAAGTCGGCGGTGAGCGCGCCCGCCACGTGCACGAGCACGAACGCGACGAGGAAGACGAGCAGCGCCTGCCGGCGTGGCCAGCGCAGGCTGAGCAGCGCCATGAGCGGCGCCCCGACGACCATGCCCGCGGCGAACGCGGACGTCAGCGCGCCCGCGGCCGGGACGGACACGCCCAGGTCGGCGGCGATGGCCGGAACCAGCCCGGACAGCATGAACTCCGACGTTCCCTGGGCGAACACGGCCAGCCCGAGAACGTAGATGGCGAAAGGCACGAGCAGTACTCCAAAAGGCAGCACGAAGGAACGCGGCGCGCCGGCGGCACAGCTCAGAGCGGGGCGCGGGCGCTACCGCGAGGAGGGAAGGCCCGGGTTCGACGCCACGACGGTGGCGGAACAGCCGGGAAGAACCGGTCCGGACGAAGGTGATCGGATGCCGGAAAGGCGCGCGGTCTCAGGGACGGCGCGGCCGCAGGACATCACGAGAAGCCACCGACGATCGGTGGCTAGCGTCTTGACGCCTCGGGACCGGACACGCGCCCCACCCTAGCCGGAGATCACGGAAGCCGTCCACCGGGTTTCCGCGCGGCCGGTCACGCGGCCTCGGCGCTGAGCGCCTGGGCCACGGGCCGGCGCGCGGCCAGCCGGGCGGGCAGGGCGACGAACGCCGCGGTCGCCAGGAGGCTGGCCAGCGCCGCGCCGGCCAGCCAGGAGAAGGGCGCCTGGACCGAGTTCCCGGCCGCGAAGAGCGAGAGCAGGCCGAGGCCCAGCGGGACGCCGACGACGGCGCCGGGCAGGCTGGGCAGCAGCTGGGCGCTGGACAGGCCCGCGGCGACCTGCCCGGGGGTGGCGCCGAGCGTGCGGGCGACGGCCATGGTGGCGCGCGCCTCCATGGCCGTGGTCCAGGTGAGCGTGACGGTGTTCACGACGGCGAGGACGATCAGCAGGGCGGTGACGGCGAGCATCAGCCGGCGGTCCTGCTCGCCGCGCAGGTTGGGCAGCACGGAGGAGCCGTCCAGGCCGTAGCCCCGCTCCGGCTGGACGTTGAGGGTCAGCAGGGCGACCATCGCGATCACCGTGGTGGCGGTGGAGCACGCCTGGAGCACCGCCCGGCCGGGCCGGCGGGCGGTCAGCCGCAGCCCGAGCAGGAGCGGCGTGGGCAGCAGCGCCGACAGGGCGGTGATCAGGGGCCGGTGCCGGGGCGGGCGCGCGGTCGCCGACAGCGCGGTGACGGTGGCCGTCCGCAGGGCGCGCAGCGTCGGACGCAGCGTGGACAGCACCGCGACCGCCACGGCCAGGACGGTCGCGGTGACCACGACGGAGCCGCCGAGCTCGGCCGCGTCGCCGATCCGGCTGGCCGTGGGGCCGGCCAGGGCGGGCGCGGTCAGGCGGGCGATCGCCAGCCCCAGCGCGTCGCCGGCCAGCGCGAGCGCCAGGTACTCGGTGAGCAGGACGGTGGCGATCAGCCCGGGGGTGGCGCCGACCGCCTTGAGCAGCCCGGCCCGGCGCGTCTGCGCGGCGGCCCGGCCGGCGGCCAGCGTCGCGACCCCGGTGACGGCCAGGAAGCTGAGCAGCCAGCTCCCGACCACCAGGATCGGCTGGCTGTCCTTGAGGACGACGGTGTCCTGCTCGGCCGTGAACTGCCAGGAGTGGAGGTTGACCCGCAGGTCCGGGTCGCGGTGCGCGTCGCGGAACGCCTCGGTGGCGGCGGGGTCGCGCAGCTTGAGGTCGACGGCCGTGGTGACCGGCAGGTGCCGGGCGGCGGCCAGCGTGCGGGCGTCCGAGCTGGTCAGCCAGGCCAGGCCGGCGTAGTCGCTGGGGCCGCCGCCCGGCCCGATCTGCGCCGCCCAGGGGTAGACGGAGGTGGCCGCGGTGACGGCGATCCCGACGACGGGGTACGCCCGGCCGGCGATGGTGACCCGGTCGCCGACGCCGACGCCCAGGGCGGTGGCGAAGCCGCGTTCGAGGACGGCGCCGCCGGGGCGCACCCACCGGCCCGAGGTCACCAGCGGCCGGTTGACCGGGCCGGGCCGCTCGGCGAAGCCGTGCACCACCACCTGGGACGACGTCGAGCCGCGCACAGTGAGGTCGGCGTAGACGATGCGGTAGGGGCCGTGGTGGGCGACCACCTCGGGGGCGTCCGCCAGCGAGGCCAGGGCGGAGGTGGCCGCGCGGCCCGAGCCGCCGGACAGCGCCACCACGTCCGGCCCGGCGGTGGCCGCGCGGGTCTGCTCGTACAGGGAGCGGCCGGCGTCGCCCAGGGACAGGCCCAGAGCCATCGTCGCGGTGGCCACGGTCACCGCGAGCAGCAGCATCGCGGCCTGGACGCGGTGCCGCCGCACGTCGGCCAGCACCAGCCGGGTGACGAGCACGACTGTGCCCACGACGGTGCCCATGACGGTCAGTCCTCCAGCCCGATCAGGCCGCCCAGCCCCCGCGGGCGGGCGGCGGCCAGGTGGGTGTCGTCGACGAACATGCCGTCGCGCATCGAGACCAGCCGGTCGGCGGTGGCCGCCACCCGCTCGTCGTGCGTGACGATCACGAGGGTCTGCCCGGCGGAACGCAGCTCGCCGAAGATCCTCAGCACGTCGAGGGCGGCGGCGGTGTCGAGGTTGCCGGTGGGCTCGTCGGCCAGCACCACCAGCGGCTCGTTGACCAGCGCGCGGGCGACGGCGACGCGCTGGCGCTGGCCGCCGGACAGGTGCGAGGGCAGGTGCCGGGCGCGGGCGGCGAGCCCGACCCGGTCCAGCAGCGCGTGCGCGCGCCGCCTGGCCTGGCGGCGCGAGCGGCCGGCCAGCAGCGCGGGCAGCTCGACGTTCTCGGCCGCCGACAGCTCCTCCACCAGGTGGAACGCCTGGAAGACGAACCCGACGGACCGGCGCCGCAGGCGGGCCAGGGCCCGCTCGCTCAGCGTGTCGACGCGCCGGCCGGCCAGCCACACCTCTCCGCCGGTGGGCCGTTCCAGGCCGCCCAGCAGGTGCAGCAGGGTGGACTTCCCGCAGCCGCTCGGGCCGGTCACCGCCAGCGTCTGACCCTGGGGGACCTCCAGGTCGACCTCGTCCACCGCGCGGACCCGGCTCTGCCCCTGGCCGTGCGTCTTCACCAGGCCGTGGGCCCGTAACACGTTCATGCGCCCTCGTCTTCGTCTTCGGCCCCGGACCAGGTGCGCTCGCAGGCGTCCAGCCAGCGCAGGTCGGCCCGCAACCGCAGCACGACCCCTTCCAGCAGCAGGCCGGCGGGTGATCCGGGCGGTTCGTCCAGCGCCGCCCGCTGGACCTCGCGCAGGCGGCGCAGCAGCTCGCGGCGCTGCGCCGCGACCAGCTCGACCGGGTCGGCCAGCCGGGCCGCGGCCGCGGCGGCGAGTTTGAGATGGAACTCGGCCAGGTCCGGTTTCGGCCAGCCGACCTCGGCGAGCCAGGCGGCCACCCGGCGCTGGCCGTCGGGGGTCAGCGCGTAGATCTTGCGGTCGGGCCGCTCGGGGAGGCCGTCGGCCCGTTCGCAGGCGACGAGCCCGGCCTTCTCCAGCCTGGCCAGGGTCACGTAGATCTGGCCGGGGTTCATCGACTCGCCCAGCGGGCCGAGGCTGTGCCGCAGGCGGGCGCGCAGGTCGTAGCCGTGCGACGGCTCCTTGGCGAGCATCGCCAGCACCGCGTCCTGCACGGCCCCACCCCCCTAACGGTTAGCCAATAGATAGCGGTTAGCCGTAGGGGGTGTCAAAACCTACTGGGACGGGCGCGGCCTGATCATCCACAGGCCCAGGCCGTACATCGCCAGGCCGAGCAGGACGAACCCGGCGGCGACCGGGTAGCGCAGCCCCGACGGCAGGTACGTGGCCAGGAACCAGGAGTGGCGCAGCATGTCGTTGGAGACGAAGACGGCCGCGAGGATGCCCTGGGGCACCAGCGGGATCGCGCCGAGGCCGAAGCACCACCAGGTGATCATGCGCTGCGTGTTGGACAGCCGGTCGAAGCGGGAGGCGACGGCGGGCCGCTGCCTGCGGCCGGTGCGCATCAGGTCCAGCAGCTCGGGGCCCTGCGCGCGCAGGCGGCGTTCGGCGAGCAGGCCGAGGCCCCAGACGCACAGCGCCCCCGTCAGGACGCCGACGGCGACCCCGGCCCAGCCGTACCGGAGGGCGACCAGCGCCGCGGGCAGCCCGGTGAGGGCCACCAGGGCGAGGGTCAGGTAGGCCAGCCCGGTCAGGCCGCCGTCGTCCTCGCTGGTGCGCAGCGGGTTGCCGGCGCGGCGGTGCGGGTCGGTGCCGGGCACCAGCCCGTACACCGAGATCAGCGGCACCAGGCCGGCCGCGCCGCCCAGCAGGGCCGCCAGCAGCGCCAGGACCAGCGGCCACGGACCGCCGGTGACCGCGGTGAACGCCACGGTCAGCAGGGCCGCCACCGGCGTCTGCGCCGTCAGCCACGCCAGCTGCCGGCCGCGCACGTCGCTCGCGCCGGGGGTCATCAGGGTCAGCCAGAGCGCGGTGCCGTCGGCGCCGTACTGGTTGGCGGCCATGGCCGCGGCCATCACGACGAAGATCGGGCCCGCGTAGGGCAGCATGCCGTTCCAGCCGACGACCAGCGGGACCGCGGCGAAGCAGACGGCGTACGACAGCGCGAACGTGAGCTGGTGGCTGCGCACCAGGTCACGCGACCAGGTGCGCAGCTCCTTGGCGACGATCGCGCCGTTGGCGGTGGCGGCCGTCATCGGACGACGGGTGCGCCCGGACCGCTGCGTCGCCCCCGCACGCCGCCCCAGCAGCACCGCCCACGCGCCGAGCAGCAGCACGGCCAGGATCGCCAGGGCGGCCAGCGCCCACCAGTCGCCCTGGACGGCCAGCAGCCCCCACCCGGAGGGCAGATACCGGACGAACGACGGCATGCCGGTCCGGCCGAAGGCCACGAAGAAGATCCAGATCTGGCCGAGCACCGCCAGGATCGCGCCGTTGAGCACGCCGGAGGCGATCGCGCCCGCCCGGGAGCGCAGCGCCTGCCCGACCAGCGCCACCGCGAGCTTCGACAGCAGCACGAACACGGCCAGCTGCAACACCATCGCGGGCACGGCGACCAGGGCGCCGGCCGGCCCGAGCCGCGCGCCCGCGATCGGCAGGCCGAGCAGCGCGGTCAGGCTGACCAGCGGCGCGACGCCGACGAAGGCCGCCACCAGCAGCCCGGACGCCAGGCGGCGCGGCGGCAGGCCGAGCATCGTGAAGTACTCCGGCCGCAATGTCTCGTCGCCGCCGCCCATGAAGACGGGGCCGAGCACCCAGCCCAGCAGCCACACCGCGTAGGCGGCGGCCAGCAGCTCGGGGTCGGCGACGGCCAGGTAGATCGTCCCGGCGGCGAGCAGCGCGCCCAGCGCGGCGCCCGTGCCCGCGGTCTGGGCCCGGGTGCCCTGGAAGGCGTGGCGCAGCAGCGCGACCTTCATCCGGACCATGGTGGCCAAGATGTCGGCGGTGTTCGGCGGGGTCAGCGCGACAGCCACGACAGCTCCTTTACGCCGGTGTCGTCGTTGCCGACGAGGGCGACGAAGGTGTCCTCCAGCGAGCGGCCGCCGCGCACCTCGTCGAGGGTGCCGGCCGCGGCCACCGTGCCCTTGTCGATCACCGCGACCCGGTCGCAGAGCTGCTCCACCAGGGCCATGACGTGGCTGGAGAGCACGATCGAGCCGCCGTTCGCGACGAACCCGCGCAGGATCCGCTTGATCGTGGCGGCCGAGACCGGGTCGACCGCCTCGAACGGCTCGTCCAGCACGAGCAGCCGGGGCGCGTGCAGCAGCGCGGTGGCCAGCCCGATCTTCTTGCGCATGCCGGTGGAGTACTCGATGACCAGCGTGGTGCCGGCGCCGTCCAGTTCCAGCACGGCCAGCAGCTCGTCGGCGCGCCGGGCCACCTCGTCCTTGGGCAGGCCGCGCAGCAGGCCGAGGTAGGTGAGCACTTCGCGGCCGGTCAGCCGCTCGGGCATGGCCATGCCGTCGGGCAGCACCCCGACCAGGGCCTTGGCCTGCTCCGGCGCCGACCAGACGTCCTGGCCGAGGATCGTGGCGCCGCCCGCGTCGGGGCGCAGCAGGCCGACGGCCATGGACAGGGTGGTGGTCTTGCCGGCGCCGTTCTGGCCGACGAGCCCGAAGAACGACCCCTGGGGGACGGTGAGGTGGATCGCGTCGACGGCGACCTTGTCACCGAATCTCTTGGTCAGCCCGTTGATCTCGAGCGCCGGCGTCATGAAGTTCTCCTGGTGGCGAGGGTGAAGATGGTGGCCAGTTCGGCGGCGAGGGTGCTGAGGTCGTAGTCGGGGTCCTTCAGCACGTAGCTCGGCACGGCGTCGATGGCGCCGCGGATCGCGATCGCCATCGGCCGCAGCTCGAACTGCCGGAACTCGCCGGTCTGCTGGCCCCACGCCAGCAGCTTCTCGATGTCGTCGATCGCGGTGCCCTGCTGGCCCGCGTAGGGCCCGTCGTGGTCGTGGGTGATGATCTCGACCAGCGCCAGCAGGGGTTTGCGGTGCACCCGCATGAATTCGAGGTTGGTCTCGAAGTAGACGCGCAGCCCGTCGGTGGCGGTGGTCTGCGCCAGGATGCGCGGCACCATCAGGTCGGTGGCGAGCTTGACCGCGTGCGCGACGACCGCCTCGATCAGCTCGTCCTTGCTGCCGAAGTAGTAGGCGATCAGGCCCGGCGTGATGCCGGCCAGTTTGGCGATCTTCGCCATCGACGCCTGCTGGTATCCGAGCGTCGCCAGAGCCTCGACGGCGCAGTCGATGATCTGGGCCCGCCGGGTCTCCTCGACGAACGTCCGCTCTCCTGATGGCACGTTCAGGATATTAAACGGTCATTCAACGGTTGGCAAAGCAGCCTGACCTGGGCGGCACGCCTAGGGTGGTGGCGGGAAGATCACCGGTCGGGGGAAGCGGGGAGCACCATATGTCCGACGAGCCATCGCGGCGTGCCCTGGTGACGGTGGCGGCCCTGCTGCCGCTGACGGCCTTCGGCGCCGACGTCCGCCGTACGGCCGAGCCGCCCGCCCGGCCTGCGGGGACCCCGTCCCCGTCCGCGTCGCCCGCGCCCAGTGCGAGGCCGTCGGCGGCGGCGCGCCTGGCCGCGCTCGAACGCCGGCACGGCGCCCGCCTCGGCGTGTACGCGCTGGCCACCGGCACCGGCGCCACGCTGGCCCACCGCGCCGACGAGCGCTTCGCGTTCTGCTCCACCTTCAAGGCCCTGGCCGCGGCGGCGGTCCTGCACCGCAACCCGCTCGGCCACCTGGACGACCGCGTCACCTACACCTGGGCCGACATCGACTCCATCTCGCCGATCACCCGGCGGCACGTCGCCACCGGCATGACCGTCCGGCAGCTCTGCGACGCCGCCATCCGGCACAGCGACGGCACCGCGGGCAACCTGCTGATGCGCGACGCCGGCGGGCCGGCCCGGCTCACCGCCTTCCTGCGCGGGCTGGGCGACCGGGTCAGCCGCATCGACCACTACGAGCCCGAGCTCAACAGGATGGGCCCGAAGAACCCGCGCGACACCACCACCCCGCGCGCGATCGCCGCCGACTACCGGGAGATCCTGCTCGGCGACGTGCTGCCCCCGGCCAAGCGCGCGCTGCTCGAAGACTGGCTGCTGCGGACGACCACCGGTGCGGCGCGCGTCAGGGCCGGCCTGCCCAAAGGCTGGAAGCTGGCGCACAAGACCGGGACCGGCAACTACGGCAGGGCCAACGACATCGCCGTGGTGTGGCCGCCCGGCGCGGCGCCGATGGTGGTGGCCGTCATGACCGACCGCCCCGGCTACGGCACGCCGCCCAGGAAGGCGCTGATCGCCGAGGCCACCCGGGTGATCGTCGCCTCGCTCACCTGACCAGCCCGAACCGGGTGGTGACGGTTCGCAGCCCCTCGATCATGTCGGCGGCCGAGGGCGCGGCCTGCGGGTCGTTGAGCCACTGGGCCATCACCCCGAACAGCAGCGCGAGCTGCACCGAGCCGACGGCGCGCACCTCGCCGTCGCCGATCTCCTCCTCCGGCACCCCGGTGAGCTGCGCGGCCATGCCCCGCCGCCCCTCGCGCTGACCGGCCACGAGCTGCTCGCGCAGCTCCGGCGAGTGCTCGGCCTGGACCAGCGCCTCCAGGTTGGCCAGCCACAACGTGCGGTGCTCGTTGATCGAGCCGATCAGCTGCGCCCACAGCGCCTCGAAGCTCTCGGCGGGTGACCTGCCGGGGTCGTCGAGGGCGGCCAGCGCCGCGCCGACCTTCTCTCCCCATTCGCCCATGGCCTCGATCAGGGCCGCGTTGAGCAGCGCCTCACGCGAGCCGAAGTGGTAGCCGATGGCGGCCATGCTCACGCCCGAGGCCGTGGCGATGTCGCGGACGGTGGTGCGCCCCCAGCCCTTCTCCTCCAGGCAGCGCCGCGCCCCGGCCAGCAGGTCTTCGCGATTTCCCATGGCCCGAAGCCTAGCACGGATGCCTTAGACGCCCGTCTTGCGCGTTTGCCCAAATCTGCGTACGGTGTGGAGCGTTCACCGACGAAAGAGGACATGGCAATGCGCATCCTGATCTCCGGCGGCAGCGTCGCCGGCCCCGCCCTCGCCTACTGGCTGCACCGTCACGGCCACCAGGTCACGATCGTCGAGCGCGCCCCGGCCCCGCGCGGCGGCGGCGCGGCCATCGACTTCCGCGGCTCGGCCCTGGACGTGCTGGACCGCATGGGCCTGCTGGCCGAGATGCGCCGGCACGCGACCACGATGACCTCCATGACGCTGGTCGACGAGGCCGGCGACGCGCTGGCCGTGCTGCCCGCGAGCGCGATCTCCGGCGAGCTGGAGGTGCTCAAGTCCGACGTCACGAAGGTCCTTTACGAGGCCACCCGCGACACCGTCGAGTACCTGTTCGACGACACCGTCACCGCGCTCGACCAGGACGCGGCCGAGGTGCGGGTGCGCTTCGACAAGGCCGCGCCGCGCACGTTCGACCTGGTGGTCGGCGCCGATGGGATGCACTCCAAGGTGCGCGCGCTCGCCTTCGGCCCCGAGTCGCGTTACGTGCGCAATCTCGGCATCTACGGCGCGCTGTTCACCACCGGCAACATCCTGGACCTGCGGGACGCGGGCCTGATGCACAACACCCCCGGCCGCAGCGCCCTGGCCTTCACCGCCCACGGCAACACCGAGCTGCGGGTCGGCCTGTCGTTCGCCGCCGACGACCTGGCCTACGACCGGCGCGACCGCGCCCAGCAGGAACGCCTGGTGGCCGAGCACTACGCGGGAGCGGGCTGGCAGGTGCCCCGGCTGCTGACGGCCATGCGGGAGGCCGAGGAGTTCTTCTTCGACTCCTCCGGCCAGGTCGTCATGGACACCTGGACGAACGGCCGGGTCACGCTGCTGGGCGACGCGGCCCACTGCGCGGCGCCGACCTCCGGCCGCGGCACCTCACAGGCCCTGATCGGCGCGTACGTGCTGGCCGGGGAGCTGGCCGAGGCCCCCGACCACGCCACGGGCCTGGCCGCCTACGAGCACCGGATGCGCGACTACGTCGAGCGCAACCAGCGGCACGGCCGGGCCGCGGCCCGCTGGTTCTTCGGCGCGCCGGACGAGCCCATGCCGGACGACGTCGACGACGCGGTCCCGCTCAAGGAGTACGCGGTCTGAGGCCGTGGCCGAAGACCCCGGCGGCTCAGAGCCAGCCCGCGTCGCGGGAGATGCGGATGGCGTCGATGCGGTTGCGCCCGCCGACCTTGCTGATCGCGTTCGACAGGTAGTTGCGCACGGTGGCCTGCGACAACGAGAGCTGGGTGGCGATCTGCGCGGTGCGGATGCCGGACGCGGCGGCGCGCAGCACCTCGGTCTCCCGGGCGGTGAGCGGGCTGCTGCCGGTCTCCAGGGCGGCGGCGACCAGCTCGGGGTCGATCACCCGTTCGCCGCGGGCGATGCGCCGGATGCCGTCGGTCAGGGTCTGGGCGGGGGCGTCCTTGACGATGAACCCCCGCGCGTGCACCTTCAGCGCGCGCAGCAGGTTCCCCGGCTGGCTGAGCCCGGTGAGCACAAGTGTGCGGCAGTCCGGCAGCCGCTGCGACAGCTGCTCGGCGGCCGACAGGCCGTCCAGGCCGGGCATGTCGATGTCGAGCACCGCGACGTCCGGGCGCACCCGGAGGGCGGCGGACAGCACCTCGTCGCCGCGCTCGATCTCGGCCACGACCTCCATGTCGTCCTCCAGCGAGAGCAGGGCGACCAGGGCCGAGCGGATCATGTGCATGTCCTCGGCGATCAGTACGCGGATCACGGGCCTTCCTCGGGAACCTCGACCGACAACCGGAAACGGCCGTCGTGGACGGCGGTGGACGACGAGCCGGACGCCGCGCGGGCGCGTTCGGTCACCCCGGCGAGCCCCGACCCTGGCCCCCCGACACCGCGCACGCCGTCGTTGACGATCTCCAACCGTACCCTGCCGCCGCCGCGGGCCACGGTGATCGCGCAGGTCGTGGCCTCGCTGTGCCGCAGCAGGTTGGTGGTGCCCTCGCGGATGGCCCACGCCAGCGCGTCGTGGGCCGGACCCGACAGCGACGGCAGCGCGGCCACGTCGAGCCGGGTGCCGACCCCGGCCGCGCCGAGCAGGGCCGCCGCGCCGTCGATCTCGGTGCGCAGCGACACGGCCAGCTCGTCGCGGGTGATCGCGCGGACGTCCCTGAGGGCGTCGCGGGCGACTCCGGTCAGGCTCTCGATCTCGGCACGGGCCGCGCCGGCGTCCTTGACGAGCAGCCGCAGGGCCAGGTCGCCCTTGAGGGAGATGGCCGACAGGCTCTGGCCAAGCAGGTCGTGCAGGTCGCGCGAGACCCGCACCCGTTCCTCGCCTACCGCGGCCGCGGCCAGCTCGGCCCGGGTGGCCTCCAGCTCCTCCAGCAGCAGCACCAGGCGGGCCCCGGCGACCAGCGCCCCGCCGAACACGGCCACGCCGAGCACGGGGTAGACGGCCAGCAGGAGGGCGTGCGGGACCGTGTCGCCGTCGTGCAGCATCTGCGCCACCTCCAGCGCGGCGGGGTGCAGGACCTGCGCGACGGCGGCCACCGCCCGCGCGGGGCCGCGCAGCAGCATGACGATCGAGGCCAGGGCGAAGACGGTCACGCCCTCCCACTGCGTGGCCAGCCACCACAGGGGCAGGTTCGCCAGCAACAGGAGCGCCGCCAGGGTCCACGGCCAGCCCGCCGGGCGCACGCCGCGGGAGGCGGCCAGGCTGTGGCGGAGCTGGAGCGCGAGGGCCACCAGGACGCCCAGGCCCGCCAGGACGGGGTCCCCGGACGGCCCCTCCATGCCCATGCCGATGTAGACCGGCACCTGCGCGGCCAGCGGGACGTGCAGCGCGACGAACGGCCGGTGCGGATGCCGCAGCACCCAGGCCGGCGGGATCTGCGCGGTCATGCCGGCACCTCGATCGTCTCGGTCACGTCGTCGGCGCGGACCTCCAGCAGCACCCGGCCGTCCGCGACGGTGGCGGCGATCGTGCAGGCGCGCACGCCGTCGGCGCGCAGCAGGCGGGTGACGACGGCGCGCAGGGCCGCCCGCGGGCCGGGCGGGATCGTCTCGGGGACGCCCTGCCTGGGCAGTTCCAGGCGGGTCGGCAGGCCCGCCGCCGACAGCAGCGTGGCGGCCGTCTCCAGCTCGGCCCGCAGCGACGGCTGCCGGTAGCCGCGCACCCGCCGTCTGGCCTCGGCCAGCGTGCGGCGCGAGTCGTCGGCGATCCGCCCGAGCTCCGCCGCCAGCCCGGGGGAGGGGCCGGGGGTGCCGCCAGGAGCGCTGCCGGGGGTACCGCCAGGAGCGCCGCCGGGGGTCAGGGCCGCCGCCGCGCGTTCGCCGCGGGCGGCGATCGACTCCAGCGCGCCGCCGAGCGTGCGGCGCAGGTCGTCGTCGATGCGCCGCCGCTCCTGCGCGACCGCCTGCTGGGCCAGCGCCTCCCTGGCCGCCTGCAGCCGGGTCAGCGCCGCGGCGAGCCAGACGAGCAGCAGCAACGCCCCGCTGCCGCACAGCACCGAGAACGCCGGCCACGACGCCACCTGCCACGGCAGGCCCAGCAGCAGCGCCACCGGCGCGGCCGCCGCCACCAGGGTCACCCAGACCAGGTACGACCACGGCGCCGGCAGCACCAGCACGGCCGACACCACGAGCCCCGCGTACGCCCGCGGCCACATGTTCCCGGCCAGGGGCGTCACGCCGAGCACGACGACGGCCATGACCGCGAACGTCCAGCGACCGGCCGGCGGACGGCGGGCGTGCGCGGCGTGCCAGACGTGGCGCAGGTGCAGGGGGAGGTAGGCCGCGGTCGCGGCCAGGCTCCACAGCCCGGTGCGGCTGTCGTTGCCCTCGTAGCCGAACGACAGCGTCACCTGCAGCAGCGGCAGCAGGGCGCTGCACACGACGGCGACGACCGGCGCCACCCGGACGACCCGGCCGGACCGCCAGAACTCCGCCCTGCCCGCCACCCTGCCCACCACCCGTCGACGTTCCCCGGGTGACCAGGGTAGGCCGCCCGGCCGGACGGCGGCCCGGCCCGGCCGCCGGGGCCGGACCAGGGTGAGCGGCAGGGTCATGAGGGGTCGTCGCCGCCTTCCTCGGGGGATGTCGAGGGCCTCAGCCTGCACCCCGGAGGACGGCGGCGAACAGATGCAGATGTCATCGGTCAGCCCGTGAGATTCGCGGCAGGTTCGTCCGGGTTCAACCCGCCTCCCGGATGGCCGGGCCGTGGTCCGCCGGGAGCATGGCGGGCGGGAGCAAGGCGGTTAGTTCACCCGGGTGACCCGGTTCAGGGCCGGGGCGGGCAGTGGGCTCTTGGCCCGGATGTAGGACTCGAACGCCTCGATGTCGCGGACCTTCTCCACCCGCTCGGTGCCCTCGGTCAGCACCGAGAAGCCGTCGCCGCCGGTCGCGACGAAGGAGTTGGCGGTCAGGCGGTACTTCGCGGCGGGGTCGACGACGGCGCCGTTGAGCTTGATGCTCGCCGGGTCGACGCGGTCGCAGGCGGGTCTGGCGTTGTCGTAGGTGTAGGTGAGTCCCTGCGAGACGCCGAGCACGCGCGCGGTGCTCTGGCCGCACCACTGCTGCTCCAGCAGCCGTTCGAGCTGGGCGCCGGTGAGCGTCATGGTGACGAGCATGTTGCCGAACGGCTGTACGCGCAGCGCCTTGCCGTGCGTCACCAGGTTCGACATCTCGTTGCCGGTGGGGTTGACGATCAGGTCGCCGCCGATGCCGCCGCCGTAGGGCGGCTGGACGGCGATCTGGGCGCCGCCGTTCTCGGCGGCGGAGGTGGCGAACAGGCGGGCGTCGGCCAGGGCGTGGCCGACGGTGGACTCGCCGGCGGCGTTGCGCTGGGCGGTCAGGTCGCGGGCGAGCAGGCCGACCGGCCGGTCGAGCAGCTTCTGCGCCTGCTCGTCGGTGCGGCGGCGCAGGGCGGCGATCCGGGCGTCGGGCTTGATGTCGTGGGTGACGGTGATGTTCTCGGCCTTGGCGGAGGTCGGGTTGCCGGTCGCCCGGTCGACGGTCAGGACGACCTTGGTGAGCTCGCGCGTGTGGGCGGAGGTCTGCGTGACCGGGATGCCGTTGACCACGCAGTTGTACGGGTTGTGCGTGTGCCCGGAGATCACGGCGTCGACCTCGGGGTCGAACCGCTGCACGATGTCCTTGATCGGCCCGGCCAGGTTGTTGCACTCGTTGGGCAGGCCGCCGCCGGTCTGCCCGCCGCCCTGGTGGATCAGGACGACGATCGTGCGCACCCCCTTGGCCTTGAGCTCGGCCGTGTAGGTGTTGACCGCCTCGGCCTCGTCGCGGCCCTCCAGCGGCTTGGTGGGGCCGGGGGCCTCGTTGAGCGCGTTCTTGTAGTCGACGCCGATGATGCCGACCTTGACGCCCTTGACCTCCTTGACGATGTAGGGCGTCAGCGCGGGCTTGCCGGTGGTGGTGTCGACGATGTTGGCGCCCAGGTAGGGGAACGCGGCGCCCTTGAAGCCGGGCAGCGCGCACCCGTCGATCGGGTGGCAGCCGCCGTTCTCCATCCGGCGGAACTCGGCGAGGCCCTCGTCGAACTCGTGGTTGCCGACGCTGGAGGCGTCCAGGCGCATCAGGTTGAGCGCCTGGATGCCCGGCTCGTCGTGCAGGGCGGTGGCGTTCATGGTGCTGGAGGAGTAGTTGTCGCCGGCCGAGAGCCGCAGCGTGCCGTCGGGGTTGTCGCGCTGGAGCCGGTCCATGTGGGCGGCCAGGTACTCGGCCCCGCCCGCCTCGACCGGCCCGGACGGCGTCATGGCGAAGCTGGTCGGGAAGCCGGAGTGGAAGTCGTTGAAGGCCAGTAACTGGATGTCCACGGCGTCGGCGCGGGCGGGCAGCAGGCTGGTGCTGCCGAGCACCAGCGCCATGAGGAGGTTGCGCATGGCCACGAAAGTGACATAGTCCCATCGAGTCACACAAGAGGGAAATTTTCTAACATTGGACGTCGAATGTGAACTATTGACATACCTTGCGGGAAGCGGGAGGGTTCCTCCCATGTCACCGATCCTGGCCAGAATCCGAGGGATCGAGCCCACCCTCACGGCCACCCACCGGCGCATCGCCGAGACGATCCTCGCCGAGCCCGCCGCCGTGGCCGCCTCGACCATCGGTGAGCTGGCGGAGCGGTGCGGCACCTCGCTCACCACCGTCACCCGCTTCTGCCGGCAGCTCGGCCTGGCCGGCTACCCCGAGCTCAGGCTGGCGCTCGCCGCCGAACTGGGCCGCAACGACGCCGCCCCGCGCGAGCAGGGCCTGATCGCCTTCTCCCCGGACGACCCCGCGAGCCTGGTGCTGCGCAGCCTGCTGGCCAGCGACCTGCGCGCCATGGAGGAGACGGCGGCCCAGCTTGACCTTCAGGCCGTGGACCGGGCGGTCGAGGCCCTGGTACGGGCCCGGTTCATCGACTTCTTCGCGGTCGCCGGCAGCGCGGGCGTGGCCATGGACCTGCACCTGCGCCTGCACGCCATCGGCCGCCCCGGGGCGCTGTGGACCGACGTGCACAGCGCCGTCTGCAGCGCCAACGCCCGCGACCGCGACGACGTGGCGCTCGGGATCTCCCACTCGGGCACCACGGCCGAAGTGGTCGAGCCGCTGGCCATCGCCAAGCGGCGCGGCGCCACCACCGTCGCGGTCACCAACTTCCCGCGCAGCCCGCTGGCCGAGGTGGCCGACATCGTGCTGACCACCGCCGCGCAGGACACCCCCTTCCGCGCCGGCGGCGTGGCCGCCCGGCACACCCAGATGCTCGTCCTGGACTGCCTCTACATCGGCGTCGTCCAGCGCACCCACGAGACCAGCAACCAGTTGCTCACCGCGGCCACCGACGCGGTCAGCAAGCACCGCCTGCCCCCACGCTAGGAGTTCCCCATGCGTCTTGCCGCCGCCGCTGTCGCCTTGGCGATGGCGGTCACCGCCTGCGCCCCTTCCGCCACGACGAGTGCCGATTCCGGCAAGATCACCCTGTCGGTCTGGGGCTGGGGCCCGGAGGCGAACTACGACAAGATGTTCGCCGAGTACGAGAAGCTCCACCCCGGCGTCGACGTGGACGCCCGCTCGTTCACCACGGCCTCCGAGTACGACACCATCCTGTCCACCGGCCTGGCCGGCGACAGCGGCCCCGACCTGGCCTGGCTGCGCGCCGGCGCCAACCTCCAGCCGCTGGTCGAGGCCGGACGGCTGCTCCCGCTCGACACCAAGGACGTGCCCGGCCTGGCCGCCTACGACGAGAAGGTCCTGCGCTACGCCAAGGGCGACAAGGACGGCAAGGTCTACGGCGTGCCGTTCGCCGTCCAGACCCTCCAGGTGATCTACAACAAGAAGATCTTCGCCGACAACGGCCTCACCCCGCCGAAGACGTACGCCGACATGATCGCCGCCGCCGAGAAGCTGAAGGCCAAGGGCATCGTGCCGTTCGCCTTCGGCGGCAAGGACGACTGGATGCTGCCGATCGTGGCCGGCATCTTCGGCACCGCCCACTGGGGCGGCGACGCGTTCATCGCCGACGTCAAGGCCAAGCGCAAGAAGTTCGCCGACCCGCGCTTCGTCGAGGGCATCGACCAGCTCAACAAGCTCAAGCCGTACTTCCCCGACGACGTGGCCGGCGTCTCCTACACCGACGCGCAGATCCTGTTCTCCTCCGGCAAGGCGGCCATGTTCCCCGGCGGCCTGTGGGAGCTGAACTTCTTCGGCGAGCACGCCAAGGACGTCGACCTGGGCGTCTTCACCCCGCCCACGCCCGAGGGGGAGGGCGTCATACCCGGCTTCACCGACGGCTCGTACGGCGTCAACGTCAAGACCAGGCACAAGGCCGAGGCGCTGAAGTTCGCCGCGTGGCTCGCCTCCAAGGACTACGGCCAGCTCTACACCGACACCTTGCGCATCTTCTCCGCCGTGCCCGGCGTCACCCCCAAGGACCCGCTGCTCAACGAGGTCTCCGCCACCTTCGCCCGGCGTGGCGGCACCTACTTCATGAACGAGTTCGCCTACGGCAACCCGACGTCGGCCACCGTGTTCTCCAAGGCGTTGCAGGAGATGCTGCTGGGCCGCATCAGCGCCAAGGAGGCCGCCGAGCAGCTCGACAAGAGCGTGGCCACATGGCTCTAGCCGCACGGCGGGGATCGTCGTACCTGTTCCTGGTCCCCGCCTTCCTCCTGTACTCGGCGTTCGTGGTCTATCCGCTGTTCACCGGGCTGACCTACAGCTTCTTCTCCTGGAAGGGCACCCTGCGCGACCAGCCGGCCGGGCTGGACAACTACGCGTACCTGCTGTCGGGCGCCTTCCTGGACCAGCTGCTGCCGGCGCTGGGGCACAACTTCCTGCTCTTCGCCGGCACCATGCTGGTGCAGAACACGCTGGGCCTGGCCTTCGCGCTGGCGCTGTTCCGCGTACGGCGCGGCAAGCGGGCCCTGCAGACCATGTTCGCGCTGCCGTACCTGGTCAACCCGCTGGTCATCGGCTACCTGTGGACCCTGCTGCTCAGCCCGGCCTTCGGCCCGGTCAACGCGCTGCTCAAGCCGATGGGCCTGGCGATGCCGTGGCTGGGCGACCCCGGCACCGCGCTGCCGACCGTCATCCTGATCACCAGCTGGCAGTGGGTGGGCTTCCCGATGCTGCTGTTCAGCGCCGCACTCGGCGGCATCCCGCAGGAGTACGCCGAGGCCGCCAGGACCGACGGCGCCGGCTCCTGGCAGGTGTTCTGGCGCGTCACGCTGCCGCTGCTCAAGCCGGCCATGGCCACCGTGACCATCCTCAGCTTCATCGGCAGCATGGGCACCTTCGCCCTGGTCTACGCCTTGGGCGGCTCCAACGGCGCCCCCGCGGGCGCGACCGACGTGCTCGGCCTGCTGTTCTACCGGACCGCCTTCGCCTCGGGCGACGTCAACGCGCTGGGCACGTCCTCGGCGCTGGCGGTCTTCATGTTCACCTTCATCTTCGGCTCGACGCTGCTGCTCGAACGGGTCCTGAGGAGGAAGCCGTGAAGGCCGTGGCGATCCGGGTCCTGCTGTGGGGCTACGCCGTCTTCTCCATGTCGCCGCTGCTGGTCATGCTGCTCAGCTCGCTCCGGCCGACCAGCGAGATCTTCGACCAGCCGCTCGGCTGGCCCAGCGGGCTCGGCAACTACGCCAAGGCCTGGACCGACGCCTCCTTCTCCACGTACGTGGTGAACTCGGCGATCGTCGTGGTCTGCTCGGTGCTGCTGGGCGCGGTGGTGTCGTTGCTGGCGGCGTACCCGCTGGGGCGCCGGGAGTTCCGGGGGCGCGGGCTGTTCGCCGCCTACTTCGTCTCGGGCATGACGCTGCCCGCCCACCTGGGCGTGCTGCCGCTGTTCTACCTGCTGGAGAGCATGGGCCTGGTGGACTCGCTGGCCGGGCTGGTGCTGGTCTACGCGGCCGGGTCGGTGCCGTTCAACGTGTTCGTGCTGACCGCGTTCTTCCGCCAGCTCCCGCACGAGCTCGACGAGGCCGCCGCCCTGGACGGCGCGGGCCCGTTCGCCACCTTCTGGCACGTGCTGCTGCCGCTGGTACGGCCCGCGCTGGCGACCGTGGTGGTCTTCCAGTTCGTGCCGATCTGGAATGACTTCTTCTACCCCCTGGTCCTGATGCGGGACGAGAGCAAGCTGACCCTGCCGGTCGGTCTCACCCACTTCTTCGGCCAGTTCCAGAACGACTGGGGCACGCTCTTCGCCGGCCTGGTGATGACGACGATCCCCCTGGTCGTGCTCTTCATCCTGGCCACGCGCCAGATCGTCGCCGGGCTCACCGCCGGCATGAACCGTTGAGGACAGTTTGATGGATCTTGTGATGGCCTTCGCCGACGAGACGCGCTCGCGGCTGGACCGGCTGATGGACGAGCAGCTGCCCGCCATCAGGCGCGCGGGCTCGCTGGTCGCGGCGACCGTGCGCGCAGGAGGCGTCCTGCACGCCTACGGCACGGGACATTCGGAGGCGGTGGCGCTGGAGGTGGCGGGGCGCGCGGGCGGGCTCATCCCGACCAACCGGCTGACCCTGCGCGACCCGGTGGTGCTGGGCTCGGCCGATCCCGGCGACTTCGACCCGCTGGCCGAGCGCGACCCGGCCACCGCCCACCAGGTGCTGGCCCTGCACACGGTGGAGGACGCCGACGCGTTCGTGATCGCCTCCAACTCCGGCGGCAACGGCTCGACCGTGGAGATGGCCCGGCTGGTCAAGGAGCGCGGCCTGCCGCTCGTCGCGATCACCTCGCTGGCCCACTCGACCGCCATCACCTCGCGGCATCCGTCGGGGGAGCGGCTGTTCGAGCTGGCCGACATCGTGATCGACAACCTGGCCCCGTACGGCGACGCCGTCCTGCCGGCCGAGCACGGCCCGGTCTGCGGCATCTCCTCCATCACCTCGGCGCTGATCGTGCAGCTCATGGTGGCCGAGGCGATCGGCGAGCTCCAGGCGGACGGCACGGTCCCGCCGGTCTACCTGTCGGCCAACATCCCCGGCTCCGACGCGCACAACGACGCCCTGGTGGCCCGCTACGCCGGCCGGATCAGGACGGGGGCGCTGTGAGCCTGACGATCGCCGCCTTCTGGCCGCCCCCGCCGCACGAGACGACGGCCGCCCGCTACCGGGAGATCGCCGAGGCCGGGATCGACCTGGTCATCACCGGCAACTACCTGAGCGACCGGGTCATCCTGCGGCACGCCCTGGCCCGCGCCGAGGAGGCCGGGCTCGGCGTGCTGGTCGCCTCCGACCCGCGGGTGGACGTGCTCATGCGCGATCTGGACGTGGACCCGGCGCCGCTGATCGCCCAGGTCGTCGAGGACTACCGCCCGTTCCGCTCCTTCCGCGGCCTCAGCCTGATGGACGAGCCGGTGGCCGAGCAGTTCCCGCGGCTGGCGGCCGGGGTCGCCGCCGCGCGGGCGGCCGGCGCGTTCGCCTACGCCAACCTGCTGCCGAGCCACGCCACCGGCCCCTACGACGCGTACGTGGGGGAGTTCGCCCGGGTCGTCCGGCCGGACGTGCTGTCGTTCGACCGGTACCCGTTACTGACCGGCGGGTTCGACGAGGGCTACTTCGCCGACCTGGCCACCGTGCGCGAGCACGCCCGCAGGGCCGGGCTGCCGGCCTGGATGTACGTCCAGACGCTGGCCTACGACGGCCACCGCGAGCCGTCGGCCGCCGAGCTGGCCTGGCAGGTCAACACCGCCCTGGCCTACGGGTACACCGGCATCCAGTACTTCACCTACTGGACGCCCGACCCGGCGCGCGGCGAGGGCTTCCAGCCGGCGCTCATCGGCGGTGACGGCGTGCCGACCGAGCGCTACGGCGTCGTGCGCGACCTCAACACCCGCTGGCTGCGCCCGGTGGCGGCCGAGCTGACCGGGTGGACGTCGGCCGAGCACGCCGGCGACGTCCTGGTCGGCCACTACGGTGAGCGGCGGCTGGTCTGCAACGCCCGCTTCGACCGGCCGGCGGAGGTCACGCTCGACGGGATCACGCAGGCGTTCGACCCGGCGACCGGCTCCTACCAAGCGTGTGGGGCCACCCTCACGCTGGCGCCCGGCGCGGCGCGGCTGGTCCGGTGATGCTCTTCGCCGGGGTGGACGCCGGCGGCACCACCACCCGCGCCGCCGTGCACGCGGCGGACGGCGCCAGGCTGGGGCACGGCACCGCCGGCCCCGGCAACCCGGCCGCGCACGGGCCCGCGGCGGCCCGCCTGGCGATCGGGCAGGCCCTGCGCCGCGCGCTCGACGGCCTGGACCCCGCGCTGGTGGCCGCCTCGGTGGCCGGCGTCGCGGGCGGCGACGACGCCTTCGCCGCGACGCTGGGCCGGACGTGGGCCGAGTGCGGCATCGCCGCGCCGCCGCGCATGGTCGGCGACGTGGAGATCGCCTACGCGGCCGGGACCGCCGCGCCGTCCGGCACGCTGCTGCTGGCCGGGACGGGCGCCGCGGCGGCCCGCTTCCACGCCCGGGCGGTGACCGCGGTGGCCGACGGGCTCGGCTGGCTGCTGGGCGACGAGGGCGGGGGGTTCTGGATCGGCCGGGCGGGGGTGCGCGCGGCCGTCCGCGCCCTGGACCGGCCCGGCGACGCCGTGGATGACGGCCGTCCCGAGGGACGCGTGGGTCGCGCTCCGGGCGCCGGGCTGCCGTACGGGCCGCTGGTCGAGCTGGTGGGCGCGCACTTCGGGGTGACGGGGGAGCCGCGGCGGCGGGCGGACCGGATCGTCCGGCTGGCCCAGGCTGACCGGATGCTCGTGGCCGCCGCCGCGCCGCTGGTGTCGCGGGCCGCCGCCGCCGGGGACGAGTGCGCGGCCGGCATCGTCGCCGAGGCCGCCCGGCGGCTGACCGCGACGGCGGCCCGGCTGCCCGGCGACGGACCGCTGGTGCTGGCGGGCGGGGTGCTGACCGCGGACGGCCCGGTGCGCGCCGCCGTCCTGCCCCGGCTGGCCGGGCGGCGGGTGACGACCGCCCGCGACGCCACGGCCGGGGCGTGCTGGCTGGCCGCCCTCGACCGGCTGGGCGACCGGGCCGCCCACGAACGCTTCACGGCCCTTGCGCCGCCCCGCTAGTACGGTGACCGGGGCGGCGGGCACCGTGCCCGTGCCACGGAAAGGACGGTCCGCATCTCATGCAGGTTGCGCAGACGAATCGTGCTCTGCTGAGCCGGCTGCTGCCGGGCGTCGAGGCGGAGCGGCTCACCGTTCGCCAAGGGCAGTCCCACCAGGTGGTGATCGGCGCGGATCGGGTCGTGTGCCTGCCGCGCACCGAGGCCGCGGCCGCCCGGCTGCCGCAGCGGGCCGCCGTCCTGCGCCTGCTCGCCGGGTTCGACCTGGGCTTCCGCACGCCCCGGCCGTTGCCGGAGGCCGGTGCTCCCGGCCCGGACGAGCCGCGGTTCCTGGTCCTGAGCCGCGTTCCCGGGGACCCGCTGGAGGCCGGCGAACTCGAAGATCCCCGGGTGGCCGAGGCCGCGGCGGCGCAGTACGTCACGCTGCTGCGCGAACTGGCCAGGATCGGCGCGCAGGACGACGTGCGGGCGGCGCTGCCGGCGCCGCGGGATCGATGGCGGCACTTCGCGGCGGGCGTCCGCGCCGAGCTGTTCGGGCTCATGTCCGCGCGCGGACGTCAGCGGGCCGAGCGGGAGCTCGCGGCGCTCGACGGCCTTCCCGACCTCACCGACGCCGTGGTGCACGGTGACCTCGGCGCGGAGAACGTCCTGTGGGAGCACGCCGACGGGCTGCCGGTGCTCAGCGGGGTGATCGACTGGGACGAGGTGACGCTCGGCGATCCCGCCGAGGACCTGGCGGCCGTCGGGGCCGGGTACGGCACGCCTTTCCTGGATCGGGTGCTGAGGCTGGGAGGCTGGTCGGACGGCACGACGGCCGCCCGCGTCGCCGTGATCCGCGCGTCCTTCGCCCTGCAGCAGGCCCTGTCCGCGCATCGGGACGGCGACGAGGAACAGCTTGCGGACGGCCTGACCGGCTACCGCTGAACTCGTCCGGGGGAACGGGGCTCAGGCGGACGGCTCCTCGGCCGGGAACAGGATCGGGCTGATCAGGTGGCGGGTGCGCTCGGGCGTGGGCGGGTTGGCGATCCTGGGCAGCAGCGCGGCGCGCAGGTCGGCGATCAGCGCGGCGCGTTCGTCGGGGCTGAGCCAGATGGCGTGCTGCCGGTAGCCGACCAGGTCGGCGGCCGGATCGGCCTGGTCGCGGTCGAGGTAGGCGCCGAACTCGGCCAGCAGGGCCGCCATGGCCACGGCGAACGCGCGGCGGTGGTCCTCCCGCGAGGCCGAGGCGGCGGTGTCGGCGTCGATGGCCGCCCGCGCCGGGCGCAGCCGGTAGCGCCGCTCGACGGCCCCGCGTACGCGCTGCTCGCCCTCCACGTCGAGCAGGCCGCCCTCGGCCAGCAGGCCGACGTGCCGGTAGACGGTGGCCTTGGAGACGTCGGGCAGCAGGTCGCACAGGTCGGAGGTGGTGAGCGTGCGGCCGCCCGCCATGGCGTGCACGATGCGCAGCCGTACGGGGTGCAGAAGCAGGTCCACCGTGTCCATGGACGTACGATCTCACACCTGCTACCTTTCTCAAAGCTGAGAAAGGACGAATCATGACCCACCACGCCCTGGACGCCCCTCCGCTGGGCCGCCTGCACGACGTCGGCGGCCGCCGGATCATGCTGCACCGCTCGGGCTCCGGCGGCCCGCCCGTGGTGTTCCTGCCCGGCGCCGGCGCCGTCGGCCTGGACTATCTCAACGTGCACGACCGCGCCGCCGAGCTGACGACCAGCGTGCTCTACGACCGCGCGGGCACCGGCTGGAGCGAGCCGGTCGAGCTGCCCCGCACCGCGGCCGAGGTGACCGACGAACTGCGCGCGGCGCTGGCGGCGGCGGGGGTGCGCGGCCCGTACGTGCTGGCCGGACACTCCCTGGGCGGCGCGTACGCGCGCCACTACGCCCGCCGCTTCCCCGGCGACGTCGCGGCGCTGCTGCTGCTCGACCCCTTCCACGAGGACATGGCCGCCCGCGCGCCCCGGCAGGCGCGCGAGATGCTCGACCGGATGCGCGAGCAGGCGCTCCCGGAGCCGACGCCGGAGCAGCTCGACGCCGCCCGCCCGGCCGTCGAGCGGCTGCTGGCCGCCTGGCCGGACGGCGTGCGCGAGGCCCTGGTCGACCACCACCTGACCGCCTGGCGCGCCGGCTGGCTGGAGGGCCGCAACCTCTACGACGAGGTCTCCGCGGAGTTCAGGGCCGCGCCGCCGGCGCCCGACGTGCCGGTGATCGTGCTGTCGGCCATGGGGGCGGACGCCACCCAGTCCCAGCTCTGGCCGGAGGACGTGCTGCGGGAGATCAACGCCGGCAAGCTCGCCCTGCACGCCGAGCTGGCCGCCTCCTTCCCGCGCGGCGAGCACCGGGTGCTGGAGGACGCCGGGCACGGCTGGCTGCACGAGGAACGGCGCGACGCCGTGCTCCAGGCGCTGGCCGACCTGCTGCGGGCCTTGTGAGACTCGGCGACCCGGCCGCGGCTCAGGGGCGCAGGGCCTTGAGCGCCAGGTCTACCAGCGCGTCGGCGTACTGCGGGGTGAGCGGGCCGGAGCGCAGGAGCCAGCGCTGATAGAGGGGGGCGTAGAGCAGTTCGAGCGCGAGGTCGAGGTCGGCGTCGGGAGCTAGCTGGCCGGCCTGCTGGGCGCTGCGCAGGCGGGCCTTCTTGGCCTCGTCGACCGGGCCGGCCAGCTTCTCGCGGTATTGGGCGGCCAGCTCGGGGTCGGCGACGATCTCCAGGTTGAGCGCCCGGATCGGCGCCTCGAAGGCGGGGTCGGCGAACTCCGCCACGGTGGCCCGCATGACGGCCTTCAGGTCGGCCTCGATGTCGCCCGTGTCGGGCAGCGTCACGCCTTGATCGCCGTTCCCGCCCTCGCTCAGCGCGAGGAAGGAGTCGAAGACCACGGCCCCCTTGGACCGCCACCACCGGTAGATCGTCTGCTTGCCGACGCCGGCCCGCGCGGCGATCGCCTCGACGGAGACCTTGGCGTAACCCACCTCGGACACCAGTTCCCTGGCGGCCTGGAGGATCGCCTGCCGGGAGCGCTCGCTGCGGCGCGCGGGATCGGGCTGCTTCACGCCGCCCATCATAGCCCATCAACGAGACGAGACGGTCCGTCTTGACAAGTCACCGGTCCTTGCTGGCACACTGGCGGACATGCGGCGAGACGGACCGTCTCGTCTTGAGCGAAGAAGGAGGCGAGAGCGCATGCGCGTATGGTTCGTCACGGGTGCGTCCCGGGGGCTGGGCAGGGCGTTCACCGAAGCGACCCTGGACCGGGGCGACCGGGTCGTGGCCGCCGCCCGCGACATCGGCCCGCTGGCCGAGCTGGAGGCCCGGCACCCGGGCTCGCTCGTCCGGCTGCCGCTCGACGTCTCCGACCGCGCCGCGGTGCGCGAGGGCGTGGACCAGGCGGTGGCCGCGTTCGGCAGGCTCGACGTCGTGGTCAACAACGCCGGCGGCATGCTCTTCGGCATGCTGGAGGAGGCCACGGAGGAGCAGATCAGGGCGCACTTCGACGTCAACCTGTTCGGCGCGATCTGGGTCACCCAGGCGGTCGTGCCGTACCTGCGGGCCCAGGGGTCGGGGCACATCCTCCAGGTCACCTCGATGGGCGCGGGCGGCGGCATGGCCTCGGTCGGCCTGTACGCGGCGGGCAAGTCGGCGCTCGACTCGGTCACCCAGGCGCTGGCCATGGAGCTCGCGCCGTTCGGCGTCAAGGTCACCAACCTGCAGATGGGCGGCTACGACACCGGCCTGTTCACGATGGGCACCACGGCCACCGAGCCCGATCCGGTCTACGACGGGCTGCGGGCCGAGCTGGCCGCCATGTGGGGCGAGGACGCCGGCCCGCCGCCGAGCAACGCCGCGCCCGTCGTCATGGAGCTCGTGGACCTGCCCGAGCCGCCGCGCCGGCTGATCGTCGGCAGCCGCTCGTACGACCTCGTCCAGCAGATGGACGAGGCCCGCACCGCGGAGTACCGCGCCTGGGAACACCTCAGCCGCAAGGCCGACGGCTGACCTCGGGGGACCGGTTCCAGGGGGCGGACGGGCGGGGATGGGCCAGGCGTTGTCCTGGTTCCGGCACAATTGCGGTGTGCGAGTCGGATTGCTGGGGCCCTTCGAGGTCCGGAACGCCCAAGGGGCCGTGGTCGAGGTCCCTGGTGTCCGGCTGCGCGCGCTGCTCGCTGCGCTCGCCCTGGAGCCCGGCCGGATCGTCACGCGCGCGCGGCTGATCGACTGGATCTGGGGGGAGCGGCCGCCCGCCGACGAGGTCAACGCCCTGCAGGCGCTGGTGTCCAGGCTGCGCAGGGTGCTGCCCGACGGCGTGATCGAGGCCGACTCCGGCGGCTACCGGCTGGCCGTGCCGCGCGAGGCGGTGGACGTGTGCCGCTTCGAGCAGCTGATCGTCCAGGCCCGCGGCGCCGCGCCCGCCGCCCGTGCCGACCTGCTGCGCAGTGCCCTGGAGCTGTGGCGCGGCGCCCCCATGGCCGACATCGCGATGCAGGACAGCGACGCCTTCGACGCCGTGATCACCCGGCTCGACGACCTCCACGTCGCCGCGCTCGGCGACCGCATCGACGCCGACCTGCGGCTCGGCCGGGGCGCGGAGCTGGTCACCGAGCTGACCGGGCTGGTGGCCGCGTACCCGCTGCGCGAGGGGTTCGTGGCGGCGCTGATGCGGGCGCTGGCCGAGGCGGGCCGCGGGAACGAGGCGCTGACCCTCTACCAGCGCACCCGCGAGCGGCTGGCCGACGAGCTGGGCGCCGACCCGTCGGCCGAGCTGGCGGAGCTGCACACCGCGCTCCTCCGCGGCGAGGTGGGGGAGCGGACGGACAACCGCAGGACCAACCTGCGCGCCGAGCTGACGAGCTTCGTCGGCCGGCACGACGACGTCTCATCGGTCGCCGACCTGGCCACCAGGTACCGTCTGGTCACCCTGACGGGGGCGGGCGGCTCCGGCAAGACGCGGCTGGCCACCGAGACCGCCCGTACGATGCTCCCCGAGCTGCCCGACGGCGCCTGGCTGGTCGAGCTGGCCCCGGTCCGGGCCGGCGGCGAGCTGGCGCAGGCCGCCCTGACCACGATCGGCCTGCGCGACCAGGGCATGCTCGGCGGCGGGCGCGGCGGCGACCCGATGGACCGGCTCATCACCGCCATCCGCGACCGCTCGATCCTGCTCATCCTGGACAACTGCGAGCACGTCATCGAGGCCGCCGCATCGTTCGCGGACCGGCTGCTGGGCGAGTGCCGCGGCCTGCGCGTCCTGGCCACGAGCCGCGAGCCGCTCGGCATCACCGGCGAGGTGTTGTGGCAGGTCGAGCCGCTCACGCTGCCCGCCGAGGGCTCCTCGCCGGCCGAGAGCGGGTCCTCGCCCGCGGTGCGGCTGCTGCGCGACCGTGCGGACCTGGTGCGCAAGGACATCGGCTCCGACGCCCCCACCCTCGCGGCCATGGCGCGGATCTGCCGGGCGCTCGACGGCAACCCGCTGGCGATCGAGCTGGCCGCGGCCCGGCTGCGCACGATGTCGGTCGACCAGCTCGCCCGCCGTCTCGACGACCGGTTCCGCCTGCTGACCAGCGGCAGCCGTACGGCGCTCGCCCGGCACCGGACGCTGCGCGCGGTCGTCGACTGGAGCTGGGACCTGCTGAGCGAGGCCGAGCGCGGCGTGCTGCGCCGGATGTCGGTGTTCTCCGGCGGGGCGAGCCTGGAGGCGGCCGAACGCGTGTGCGGCGACGAGGCGTCCGCCGGTGAGCTGGTCTTCGACGTGCTGACCGCGCTGACCGAGAAGTCTCTGCTGCTGGCCGACGACGAGGGCGCCCCGCGCTACCGGATGCTCAACACCATCAGGGAGTACGCGGCCCAGCGGCTGGCCGAGGCCGGGGAGTCCGAGGCGGCGCGGCGGGCGCACCTGGCCCACTTCACCGAGCTGGCCGAGACCGCCGACCCGCACCTGCGCCGGGCCGAGCAGCTGGAGTGGCTGGCGGTGCTCGACGCCGAGCACGACAACATCATCACGGCCCTGCGCGGGGCGATCGCCGAGGGGTGGGCGTACGAGGCGATGCGGCTGGTCGGGGCGGCCGGCTACTACTGGTTCCTCAGCGGCCACCGGGCCGAGGGCGCCGAGCTGAGCATCGCCGCGTCCGGGCTGGAGGGCGAGGTGCCCGACGAGGTGCGGGCGATGGCGTACCTCATGGTGACCATGTTCGTGACGTCCGGCGTGGGCGGCGACCAGTTCCAGGCGCGGGAGTGGATCCAGGAGGCTCACCGGCTGGCGCTGAGCAGCGGGTCGCGGCGGCCGCTGCTCGGGTTCGCCGCGCTGCTGGAGCGCACGCTGCAGGGCCCGGCGGCGTTCCTGCCCGCGTTCGAGCCGCTGATCGCCGACGCCGACCCCTGGGTGCGGGCGCAGGGCAGGCTGGCCGGCGGCCGGTTCCGGCTCACGCTCGGCGGCGACGAGACCGACGTCGATCTCGACGCCGAGACCGCGCTCGCCGAGTTCCGCGCGCTGGGCGACCGCATGGGCACCTCCCTGGCGCTGACCTTCCTGGCCGATCGGCTCGCCATGCGCGGCGAGTTCGCCCGTGCCTGCGAGTACTACGCGGAAGGCGCCGTGGCGCTGACCGAGGTGGGCGCGACCGAGGACGTCGTGGGCGTGTGGGCCCGGCAGGCCCAGCTCCAGTGGCTGCTCGGCGACGAGCGGGCCAGCGCCGCCGCCATGGCCGAGGCCCAGCGGCACGCCGACGGGATCGTCTGGCCGGACTCCCTCGCCGAGCTGGCGCTCGGGCAGGCGAAGCTGGCGCGCTGGCGCGGCGAGCCGGACCGGGCGCGCGAGCACCTGGCCACCGTCCAGGCGGCGCTGTCGAACGACGAGATGGTCGCCTCGGTCCGCTCCACGATCATGGACCTGAACGGCTACCTCGCCGAGGACGTCGAGCAGGCCCGCGCGTACCGGCGCAGGGCGTTCGACGCGGCCGTGGAGAACATGTTCCCGCCGACCATCGCCGAGGCGCTGGTCGGGATCGCCGACGTCGCGCTGCGCGAGGGCCAGGACGAGCAGGCCGTCCGGCTGCTCGCGGCCAGCGAGGCGGTGCGCGGCACGCCGGACCGCTCGCTGCCGGACGCCGCCCGCATCGCCACCCAGGCGCGCGAGCGCCTCGGCGAGACCGCGTTCGCCGCGGCGGACCTCGACGGCCGCCGCCGCGACTTCCGCGAACTGGCCGAGCTCACCCTCGCCCGCTGAACAACGGGCGAGGTCACCCGGCCGGAGCCGTTGGTTCGGAATTGTCGGTTGCGGACGGCATTGTTATGGCATGACCGAGACGCCCCCTTTCACCGTCCTCGCTGATGACACGGCCTACGCCGAGGCCGTGCAGCTCGCCGTGGACTCCGCCGCCGCCTACTACGCCGACGGCACCTCCACCCTCGACGACGACGCCTACGACCGGCTGGTGCGCGGCATCCAGGCGTACGAGGAGGCCCATCCCGAGCAGGTGCTGCCGACCTCGCCGACGGGCAAGGTCGCGGGCGGCGCGGTCGTGGGGGACGTGCCGCACACCGTGCCGATGCTGAGCCTGGACAACGTGTTCGGCGCCGAGCAGCTCGCCGACTGGGCCGCCTCGGTCGAGCGCAGGCTGGGCCGTCCGGTCACGGCGTGGAGCGTCGAGCCCAAGCTCGACGGCCTGGCCATCTCGGCCCGCTACCGCGGCGGCCGGCTGGCCCAGCTCGTCACCCGGGGCGACGGCACCGCGGGCGAGGACGTCTCGCACGCCGTCGGCACCATCGTCGGCCTGCCCGAGCGGCTGGCCGAGCCGGTCACGGTGGAGCTGCGCGGCGAGGTCATGATGACGACGTCGCAGTTCGAGGAGGCGTGCGCCAAGCGCTCGGCCCACGACGGCACCACGTTCGCCAACCCGCGCAGCGCCGCCGCCGGCACGCTGCGCGCCCAGGACCGGCCGTACGTGTGCGAGCTGACGTTCTTCGGCTACGGCGCGCTGCCCGCGCCCGGCGACGACTCCGAGCTGGCGACGCGGCTGCGCGAGCTGCCGCACAGCCAGGTCATGGAGTGGGTGGCCGGTCAGGGCGTGCAGACCACGGCCGCCACCGCGGTCGCCGGGATCGTCACCGACACGCTGGAGCGGGTGCAGGAGCGCGTCGGCGAGATCGCCGCGGCCCGCGCCGGGCTGCCGTTCGGCATCGACGGCATCGTGATCAAGTGTGACCTGGCCGCCGACCAGGCCGAGGCCGGGTTCAGCTCGCGCGCGCCGCGCTGGGCGACCGCCTACAAGCTGCCCGCCACCGAGAAGATCACCAAGCTGGTCGGGGTGGAGTGGAACACCGGCCGCACCGGGATCATCGCCCCGCGCGCCGTGCTGGAGCCGGTCGAGCTCGACGGCAGCGTCGTCACCTACGCCACCCTGCACAACGTCGCCGACATCACCCGGCGCGGCCTGATGCTGGGCGACAGCGTGGTGGTCTACAAGGCGGGCGACGTGATCCCGCGCGTGGAGTCGCCGGTGGTGCACCTGCGCACCGGCGAGGAGCAGCCGATCCCGATCCCGCAGGTCTGCCCGTCCTGCGGCGACGCCATCGACAGCTCGCAGGAACGGTGGCGGTGCGTGCGCGGGCGGGCCTGCCGGGCGATCGCCTCCATCGTCTACGCCGCCGGACGCGACCAGCTCGACATCGAGGGCCTGGCCGAGAACCGCATCAAGCAGCTGCTGGACGCCGGTCTGATCGCCGACTTCGCCGACCTGTTCTTCCTGACCCGCGAGCAGCTGCTCAGCCTGGAGCGCATGGGCGAGACCAGCACCGACAACCTGCTGGCCGCCTTCGAACAGGTCAAGAGCCGGCCGCTGAGCCGGGTGTTCGCGGCGCTCGGCGTCCGCGGCACCGGACGGTCGATGAGCCGCCGCATCGCCCGCCACTTCGGTTCGATGGAGGCCATCCGGGCCGCCGACGCCGCGGCGATCCAGGCGGTCGAGGGCATCGGCCCGGAGAAGGCGCCGGTCGTGGTGGCCGAGCTGGTCGAGGTCGGGCCGCTGATCGACAAGCTGGTCCAGGCGGGCGTCAACATGGCCGAGCCGGGCTGGACGCCCCCCGCCGAGCCCGGCGCCCCGGAGAGCGGCGGCGGGTCCGGGCTGCCGCTGGCCGGGATGTCGGTCGTGGTGACCGGCGCGATGAGCGGCGCGCTGGAGGCGTTGAGCCGCAACCAGATGAACGAGCTGATCGAGCGGGCCGGCGGCAAGGCGTCCTCCAGCGTCTCGGCCAAGACGTCGTTGCTGGTGGCCGGGGAGAAGGCCGGTTCCAAGCGGGCCAAGGCCGAGAGCCTGGGCGTGCGGATCGTGACGCCGGAGGAGTTCGCCGAGCTCGTCGCCTCCCTGCCGTAGCCCGAACGCCGTGCGGGCGTGGTGGCCGGTCAGCGGGACGGCTTCAGCCGCGGGACCGGTCCCGCGCCTTCCCGGCTCCCGCGGTCCGCCCCTTCGGCTGGTCGAGCTCCGGCGGCGGGACCCGCCACATGCTCTTGCGGAGCCGGCCGACGAGACCCGCCCGTCCGAGCATGACGAGCCCCAACCCCAGGCACACACCACCGGGGTAGGGCATCGCGTGGTCCAGCCAGGAGACGCCGTTCTCCGCGGCCGTACCTCCGATGAAGGCGCAGAAGAGGCCGCCGGCCAGCCAGGCCAGGGCGAACAGGAGGTACTGCCAACGTGGCCGTAATCGAGGCACAGGATCAGTGAAACCCGCGGCCCGGCGAACCGCAACCGCCCGCGGGCGGGGCGGAACGGCGGGTCAGTGCGGGCAGTCGGGGGGCAGCCGGAACACGCCGAACTCCAGGCGCAGCGAGTCGTCGGCGGGCAGGGCGATCGCCCGCGCCGACAGGTCGGACATCCAGCAGGCGGGCAGGAGGAAGTACCGCTGGTTGGAGTTGATCAGCAGGCGCAGGCCGGTGTAGCGGTAGCGGTACATCGCGCCGGGGTCGGGCAGGGCGGTCTCGGTGATGCCCGGCCCCTCCAGGTTCAGGCGCCGCGCCGCGTAGACCACCGTGCTCGGCAGCCTGCGCATGTCGGCCAGCGTCCGGTCGGCCTCCCGCGCTCCGCGTGACTGCGCGAAGAGGGTGATCCCCCACAGCAGCAGGAACAGCAGGAGCGCCATGCAGAGCGTGCGCCGGACGAGCTGGTCGGTGGTGGAGGGCGTGGGACGCCGGTCGAGCCGCTGCCGCAGGGAGGAGCCGTAGACCAGCAGGAAGACGCCCAGGCCCAGGCAGAGGGGCATGGCGTAGGGCGGCAGCGGCCGCCATCCGGCCAGGCTCGCGATGCCCGCCGCGGCCCCCGCCACCCCGAGGACGGCCATGCCCCTGACCGCCCACCTGGCGACGGAACGATGCCGCTCGGCGGACCGGGTCAGCCACGTGTGCACCGGCGGCGCGACCAGGGCCGCCACCAGGACGAGGATCAGCGGCTCGGCCGCCAGCGTGACGCTGCGCAGCGCGTAGTCCTGCAGGGACAGGCCCAGCATGCTCTGGTCCACGCCGAGGCGGGCGTACATGGTGTTGGTACGGACCGCCCCGAAGTACACCATGATGGCGGCGATGAAGGTGGTCGGCGTCACGACATGGGCGAGGATCCGCCACAGGCGGGACACGTCCTGGCCGGTGCCGCCGTCGCCGTCCGGGTCGTCGTGCGGGGGTTCGGCGGCGGGCGGTGGGGCGGTCACGACGGGGCCGGCGCCGGGCCGGTCTCCTCCGGCGACGGCTCGGGGTGGTCGCCGGGCGGCCCGGTCCCGCCGCCGGTGTCCGGGGGCTCGCCGGGCGACCCGGAGGACGGCTCGCCCGGCGAGGGCCCGGCGGGCTCCGACGGCTGCGAGGGCCCCGGCGAAGGCCCGGAGGAGGGCCCGGAGGAGGGCCCGGAAGAAGGCTGGGACGAGGGCTGCGAGGAGCCGGGCGGGGCGGTGAGCGTCGCGCACTCCGGGAGGGTTTGCGTGCCGGAGACCACCGCGCACGCGTTCCTGAGGTAGCCGTCCGGGACCTGGCCGCCCTCCCGCTCGATGCGGGCGATGACCTGCCGGACCCTGTCGCGTTCGCCCAGCGCGGCGGCGCTGACGAGTTCCGCCTGGTCGAGCATGGCGAGCATCGGGCTGCGCAGCTGTTCGGGGATCTTCGCACGGAGACCGTTGGCGGTGTCGGCCTGCTTGATCGACTCGTGCCACTTCCCGCTGTTCGCCTTGATCACCGAGCCGCAGGCGTTGGCCACCGCCTTCTCGCTGTCGGAGCTGCGGGGGTCGGCGGCCACCTGGTCGATCTTCTGCGCCGCCGGTCCGGCGAAGTCCCGGCCCTGGAGGATCTTCTGGCAGTCCAGTCCGACCTGCATGGTGGGGTCGGGGAGGTCGCCGGCGTCGTCGGGGACGATCGGGGCGTCCGGCGTGATGACGGGCCGGGCCTGCCTGGGCGCGCCGGGTCCGGCCTCGCCCGCCCCCGAACCGTCTGGACCGTCCGGACCGCTGCCGCCGCCGCAACCGCCGGTCAGCACCACGGCGGCGAGCACCGTCACCACCGCCCGCCAGGACATCCCCACCGTTCCCCCGAATACTCCACGACCCGTCGGAAACAGGTCATACCGCTGCCAGGCGGACGCCACTCTCGGACGACCCGAAGCTGGGAAATCCTTTGTCCGGGATCGGGGCGGGAAGGCGGCCGGGCCGGTGGTCGCGGCCCGGCCGGGTGTGTCAGGCCGGCGGCACCGCGCCGTTCTTGGAGACGGGCACGGCGAGCTGCGAGGCGCCGGTGAGCCTCAGCTCCTCGACGGGCAGGTTCGCCAGCACCGGGTTCAGGTGCTTCAGCGTCAGCGACACGATCGGGGTCGCCGGGCTGGAGACGTCGAACTTCTCCAGGTCGACCCAGCGGACGAGGGCGAACGCGTCCGCCGGGATCTGGTCGCCGCCCTTCTGCACCGGGACGCAGAGCTGACGGGCGGCGGCCACCTGCACGGTCCTGGGCGGGATCTGGTTGACCAGGACGGGGTTGAGCTGGGTGAGGTTCAGCGCCTTGTTCATCGACGGGTTCGGCGTGTGCCCGTAGCACAGCAGGTCGATGTGCGAGACGACGTTCAGGATGTCCGGCGGCGGGACGACGCCGTTCTTGCTGACCGGCACGCACAGCTGCTCGGGCGAGCCCAGCGTGACGCTGAGGCCCGGCAGGCCCTGCAGGACGGGGTTGAGGTGGCGCAGCGACAGGGGCAGGTTGATCTGCGGGCCGCTCACCCGGTAGCAGGACAGGTCGACGTACCTGACGAAGTCGAGCGCGGGAGACGGCGGGATGACGTTGTTCTTGGCCACCGGCACGCACAGCTGCTCACGCGGGCCGAGCGTGACCTGCACGGGCGGCTGGTTGGCGAGCACCGGGTTGATGTGCTTCAGCGTCAGCGCGACGGCCGGCGGCTGGTACGTCGTGGTCTTGAAGCAGTCGAGGTCGAGGTTCGACACGAGCTCCTTGGCCGTCGGCAGCGCCAGGGCCCCGGCGGGGGTCGCGACGAGGAAGGCGGCGGCGAACACGGCCAGACCAGCGGATAAGAGACGTCTTACCGCGGTCGTGGCGTGACGGTGGGGGGCAGGTCTTCCGTTCATCCATCCTCCTGGGCGGTGATGTGCCTTGACTGTGCGCCCGCACGACCTGCCCGACAAGGTGGATGGCCGCTGTTTGACAGGCCCCTGTCAGCAGGCCCGGGACCGTGGCCCGCCCCGTGCTCCCCGGGGCGGGCCACGCCCGTGCTCACGACAGGGTGACGGTCCCGACCAGCACGCGGTGATCGGAGCACAGGCCGCCCGGGTTACCGGTGCACGTGGTCGCGGGGGCGAGCGAGTCGGCCGCGTAGGCGCCGCTGATCCGGTCGGCCCTGGCGAAGATCATGTCGAGCTTCGTCCCCGAGCCGCAGGGGCCCTTGCCGTCCGGCGTGCTGACGGTCAGCTCGCCGTAGCCGGGGCAGTTGCCCGCGTCGGCGTCGTCGAGCTCGTGGTAGCGGCCGGTGTTGCCGCCGTTGTTGGGGGTGTTCACGGTGGGGGAGTAGTAGCCGTTCAGGCGGGCGGCGTCGGGCGGCAGGTTGAAGTCGCCCGCGACGACCACGGTGTCACCGGCCGCGTGGTACGCCTCCAGCCTGGTCAGCACGGCGTCGAGCTGGGCGGCGCGGTAGGCGTCCACGTAGGTGGTGTGGGTGACGCAGAACCGCAGGCCGGGGCGGGACTGCAGGGGAGCGCAGAGCATCTTCCGCTTCTCGGTCTTGCCGTCGTCGGGCAGGGTGATCCGCTCGGCGGCCCCCAGGGGCTGCTTGCTGAACAGGGCGTTGCCGTACTCGCCGCCGCCGCACGGCCCGCCGGTCTGGGCGGGGTAGGTGGCGACGAACCGGGCGAAGTTGCCGCCGTCAGCGGGCCAGCCGGCCTCCCGCAGGCCGGTGACCAGCGCCTGGTACTGGCTCGCGCACAGCTCGTTGAACGAGACGAGGGTCGCGCCCCGCGCCACGATCGAGCCCACGGCGGCCCGGACCATGCCGTTGCCGGTCGAGCCGTGGTTCAGCGTGTTGCCGGCCGCGTTCCAGTGCCAGACGGTGACGGGCGTGGCGGCTCGGGCCGCGCCGGGCACGGCCGAGACGGCCAGGACCGACGAGACGATCACAGCGGCCAGGCGCCTGGGAAACCACACGGGCTCGCTCCCCGAAGTCGATGATCAGTGACGTACAGCGGACCAGAGCCGGGTGCGCCGCGTCAACGCCCCGCCGCCGTCAGGCGCGCTCCGACCAGCCGGACTCCAGGAGGTCGAAGACGGCGTCGAGGGCGGCGCGCGGGTCGGGCTCGGCGCCGGCCAGCTCGGGGATCTCCAGCACGTAGCGGGCCAGCGCGCGCACGGTCATGTCGGCCGGGTCGCGCCCGGTCTCTGCCGCGAGCGCCTCGGCCAGCGGGCCCTCGGCGGCGATCCAGAGGCGGCGCGAGTACTCCCGCAGGGCGGGCGTGCCCACGATCAGGTCGCGTTTGCGCCGCTGCTCGGGCGGCAGGTCGCCGGCGAACGGCCCCCGCTCGGCCAGGCAGTTCCGCAGGGCCGCCAGCACGCTCTGCCCGGCGGGCCGCTCGCGGACGGCGGCGGCCAGCCAGACGTGCCGTTCGTCGCCGTCGTCGAAGATCAGCGCGTCTTTGCCGTCGGGCACGTGCGCGAACAGGGTTGCGATGGAGACGTCGGCCTCGTCGGCGACCCGGGCGACGGTGACGCCGTCGTAGCCGTGCTCGGCGAACAGCCGCACCGCGGCCTCGGCCAGGGCCTTGCGGGTCTGCGCCTTCTTGCGTTCGCGGCGTCCTGTCGTCATGCTCTCATCGTAGCAAAAACTAGAATGATTCTGAATTCATAGCGACTACAGAAATGAGCGCTCCCGTGTCCTCCTCCACCGCGCCCTGGGACGTCCGGCGCCTGCCGTCCGCACAGGGCAGGCACTTCCTGGTCACCGGCGGCAACGCCGGTATCGGCTACTTCGTGGCCGAGCAGCTCGCCGGCACCGGCGCCACCGTGATCCTGGGCAGCCGCGACCCCGCCAGGGCGGAGACCGCGGCGCTGTCCATCCGCAGCCGGGTCCCCGGCGCGCGCGTCCGGCAGGTGCCGCTCGACCTGGCCGACCTCGCCTCGGTCGGGGCCGTCGTCGCGGCGCTGGGGCTGCCGAGCCTGGACGCCGTCGTGTGCAACGCCGGCGTGCTGCTCGACCACCCGCCGCGGCGCGAGACGAAGGACGGCCACGAGCTGATGTTCGCCACCAACCATCTGGGCCACTTCGCGCTGGTCGCGCACCTGGCGCCGCTGCTGGCCGCCGCCCCCGCCGCCCGGGTCGTGACCACCGGCAGCCTCACCGCCAGGTCCGAGACCCTCGACCTGGACGACCTGCAGAGCCGCGGCGACATCCGCCCCAAGCGGGTGTACGCGCGCTCGAAGCTGGCGCAGATGATCTTCGGCTTCGAGCTGGACCGCCGCCTGCGCGCCGCGGGCGCCACCACGGCGAGCGTGGTCACCCATCCCGGCGGCGCGCTCGACTCCCTGACGCCCTCGCGGCCGGTCCGGCCGCGCACCGCCGGTGAGCGGCTGCGCGGCCTGCCTGCCGGGCTGCTGCTGCAGGGCAAGGAGGCCGCGGCGTGGCCGGCGGTGCGGGCCGTGCTGGATCCGTCCGTCCGCGGGGGTGAGCTGTGGGGGCCCAGGGTGCTGGGGATGCGCGGCCTGCCGGCCCGCGAACCGGTGCGCGGGCACCTGGCCGACCCCGAGCTCGCGGCCCGCCTGTGGGCCGCCAGCACCGCCCTGACCGGCCTGGACCCCTTCGCGCCCGGCCGCACGCCTTCCGGGTGACCGGCGTCCCCGCGTCGCCGACGCCGTGGTGCTACGCTTCGACGATCGTGCCCGGGTGAGGGCTCAACGACGGCTCAACGCCCCGACCGCCATGCTCAGGGCAGTCCCACCCGTTCAAGGGGAAGGGCGTCCGGAGGAGATGCGATGACGGGCATCATGGACAAGACCAGGCCGGCTCTGGCCGGCGAGCTGGAGAGCCTGTGCGGCCGGTGGTCCGAGCGCACGGGGATCACCCTGGAGATCTGGGCGCTGCCCGCCGGTCCCGTGGCGGCGGCGTGGCGGCGGGCCGTGCTGGCGGTCGCGGCGGAGGCGCTGGCCAACGTCGAGGCCCACAGCGGCGCGAGCACCGCCTCGCTCGCCGTGACCGCCGGGCCCCAGGGCCTGCGCCTGACGATCAGCGACAACGGCCGCGGCTTCGCCTCCACGGCTCCGGGCGGCGGCGTCGGCCGGATGCGCGAGGCGTTCGCCGAGCTGGGCGGGCGTCTGTCGGTGCGCGGCGTGCCCGGCGAGGGCACCACCGTCAGCGGCGCCGTCCCGGCTTAGGCGCGCTCGCCGGGCCGGACGAACTCGGGCTGGTCGAGCACGCGCAGCCAGCTCCCGTCGGGCTGACGCCGCACGACCTGGGCGCGGGCGCCCGAGCCGTCCTTGGGCGGGGTCGAGGTGAGGGCGAGGTCGCCGCTGACCAGCGTCGGCAGCGGCTGCTCCGGCTCGAAGCGCGGGCGGCCGGCCAGCACCTTCTCCCACAGTGCCTGGATGGCGGCCCGTCCGACGGTCCGGCTGCCGGGCGGGTAGGCCAGCACGGCGTCCTCCTCGTAGAGCGCTGCGACGCCGGCCGCGTCGCCGGCGTTGGAACGCTCGACGAACAGGCGGGTGATGTCCTCGGGCTGCATGGCCTTCTCGTATGCGGTCATGGTGCCAGCCTGCCGCCCTTCGCTCCAGAAGTCCAACAGATGGTTGTGATGGGCACTACAATCTGAGGTTATGGAACTGAGGCAGCTGGAGTACTTCGTCGCGGTGGCCGAGGAGCGCAGTTTCACCCGCGCGGCCGAGCGGGTGCACATCAGCCAGTCGGGCGTCAGCGCCCAGATCCGGCAGCTCGAACGCGAGCTCGGCGCCGAGTTGTTCGACCGGTCGGCCCGGGTGGCCACGCTCACCGTCGCGGGCAAGGCGGCGCTCGAACACGCCCGCGCCGCGCTGGCCGCCGCCGGTGCGGTGGGCCAGGCGGTGGGCGAGGTGACCGACCTCATCCGCGGCACGCTGACGGTCGGCATGGTGCTCGGCTGCACGGTCACGCCCCTGTTCGACGCGCTGGCCGCCTTCCGCCGGGCGCATCCGGGCGTGGAGCTGACGCTGCTGGAGGACAACTCCGACAAGCTGGTCGAGGGGGTCCGGGGCGGCGCTCTCGACCTGGCGCTCATCGGCGTCGCGAACGGCGTCCCCGAGGGCCTGGAGTCGTTGACGATCGTCAGCGAGCGGCTGGTCGCGGCCGTCCCGCCGGAGCATCCGCTGGCCGGGCGGGGGCGGCTCGCCCTGCGCGACCTGGGCGAGCACCCGATCGTGTGCATGCCGCGCGGCACGGGGCTGCGGGCGGTGTTCGACGAGGCGTGCGCGGCCCAGGGGCTGCGGCCGCCGATCGCGCTGCAGGCCGGCGCCGCCGACGCCATCGCCGGCCTGGCCGTCCGCGGCCTCGGCGTGGCGATCCTCAGCGAGTCGATGGCCGCGCTCCACCGCGACCGGCTCACCGCGCTGCTCATCGACGACGTGCGCACGCCCGCGCTGCTCGCCCTGGTCTGGCGGGAGGGCGGCGGCCCGGCGGTGCGGGCGCTGCTGCCGCACGCCCGCCGCGCGTTCGCCGGCGGCCTCGACGGCGAGCCCGATGGCCGTCAGCCTTCCCTTGACACGGCGCCGCGTCAAGGGAAGGCTGACAGCATGATGACACGCAACGAGAGCATCCGGGAGATCACGCCCGTCGCGCAGCTGGCGACGAGGTGTTCGTTCTGCGGCACCCCGCACGAGAAAGCCAGGAAGGTCGTCGCCGGGCCGGGCGTCTACATCTGCGACGCCTGCGTCGACCTGAGCCAGCAGATCGTCCAGGCCGAGCTCCGCAAGGCGGAGGGCGAGCCCGCGCCGGCCGGCGACGGCGGGTCGCGCGTCCACTGGGGCCCCGCCCCGGACGACCAGTATGTGTCCGGCATGTCCGACGACGACGTGCTGGCTTCCCTGCCCCGCCAGGCGCTCACCCTTGAGCAGGCCGAACGCGACCTGCGCGCCTGGGTGGCCATCCTGCGCGCCCGCAACGTGACGTGGGCCAGGATCGGCGAGGCGCTCGGCATCACCCGCCAGGCGGCGTGGGACCGGTTCGCCGCCGACGTCGAATCCCGGTGACGCGCCCAAAACTGCAATCCACTTCATTTTTGCAGTAGAGTCCTGCCATGACCGAAGGGCTTCGCGAGCGCAAGAAGCGCAAGACCCGCCGGCACCTCTCCGACGTGGCGATCGGGCTGTTCGTCGACCGCGGCTTCGACCAGGTCACGATCGCCGAGATCGCCGCGGCGGCGGAGGTGTCGGTGAACACGCTCTACAACTACTTCACCGCCAAGGAAGATCTCGTGCTGCCGCCCGAGGAGGCCTCGCCGCAGCGGCTGGCCGACATCGTGCGCGAACGCGCGCCGGGCGTGTCGGCGGCGCGGGCGGTGCTGGCCCGCCTGCGCGAGGAGGTGCGCGGGCGCGAGCGCAGCCTGGGGCTGACGGCGGGGTTCGGCCAGGTGCTGGAGATGATGCTGGCCGCTCCCACGCTGCGGGCGCGCCTGGAGGAGCTGGGCCGGCAGATGACCGACGCGCTCGCCGACGCGCTGGCCGCGGAGACGGGGGCCGGGCCGGGCGATCCGCTGCCGCGGGCCGTCGCCTGGCAGATCGGCTGCCTGCACTCGCTGGTGTACGCCGAAGTCGGCAGGCGGGTGGCGGCCGGTGAGCGGCCCGACGCCATCGCCGCGGCCGTGCTGGAGCTGCTGGACGTGACCGAGGGCCTGTTCGGCGAGCCCTTGCTGACCTATGCCGTACGGGAGGGCTGAGCGTTGTTCCGGGTGACCATCCGCGGCACGTTCGACGGGATCGACGAGGAGGGGCGGGCCGCGGTGCTGGCGGCGCACGACACGGCGTTCACCGAGGCGGGCACGTTCACCCACGACGGCACCGTGTCGTCGTTCACCTTCCGCTGCCAGGTGCCCGCCGGGCCGGACGACGGTGAGCACGAGGCCACCGGGCGGGCGGTCGCGGCGCTGGAGGCGTACGGGGTGCCGTACCGGGTGCTGCAGATCGCGGTGACCGACATGCGGGACATCAGGATCCGCCGGAAGGGCCGTCGCTGATTTCCCGTATCTGGGATATGGTCCCGGATATGGGACAGGATTTGGACGAGCGGCTGGCCGGGCGGCTCGCCGAGCTGCGCGTCGAGCGCGACTGGTCGCTCGACGACCTGGCCGGGCGCGCCGGCATCAGCCGTTCGACGTTGTCCCGGCTGGAGCGCGGCGAGATCAGCCCCACCGCCGCCCTGCTCAACAAACTCTGCGCGGTCTACGGGCGCACGATGTCGCGCCTGCTGGCCGAGGTGGAGCCGGAGCCCGCGCAGGTGGTGCGGGCGGCGTCCCAGGCGGTGTGGCGGGACGAGAGCTCGGGCTTCGAGCGACGTTCCGTCTCGCCGCCGCATCCGGGGCTGCGCGGCGAGGTCGTCGAGGGGCGGCTGCGGCCGGGCGCGGACATCGCCTACGACGAGCCGCCGGTCCCCGGGCTCGAACAGCACGTCTGGGTGCTGGAGGGCGTCGTGGAGATCACCGCCGACGGCCGCGTCCACCGGCTGGAGGCGGGCGACTGCCTGCGGTTCCGCCTGTGGGGGCGGTCGCGCTTCCGCTGCCCGGGGCCCTCGCCGGTCCGTTACGCCCTGCTCGTCGTCCTGCCGTGAGCACCCGAAGGAGCCCTGCCGTGCACACCGTCACCCGCATGTCCGCGCAGGAGTTCGCCGGCGGCGTCGAGGAGCTGGCCGTGCTGCTGGCCGACGCCGTCGACGGCGGCGCCTCGGTCGGCTTCCTCAAGCCGTTCGGCCCGGAAGAGGCCGCGGCCTGGTGGCAGGAGCAGACGGCGGCGGTGGCCGAGGGCGGCATGGCGGTGTGGGCCTGCCGCGACGCCGACGGCTTCCTGGCCGGCACGGTCAGCCTGGTGCTGGCCCGCAAGCCCAACTCGCGGCACCGGGCCGAGCTGGTCAAGCTCCTGGTGCACCGCAAGGCGCGCGGGCGCGGCCTGTCGCGCCTCCTGCTGGCCGCCGCCGAGGACGGCGCCGTCGCGGCCGGGGCCGGCCTGCTGGTGCTCGACACCGAGACCGGCAGCGCCGCCGAGCACGTCTACCTCACCGGCGGCTGGACCCGCTACGGCGTCGTGCCCGGCTACGCCGGCGCCCCCGACGGCACCCTGCTCGACTGCAGCTTCTTCTACAAGCGCCTCCAGGCTCACGCCTGAGCCGGTCGGGGCCCCGGCGGGCGGCTCCCGGCGGGGCCCTGCCTAGAATGAGCTTCGGATCTTCATCGGGGGGTTGACGTGCCGTCCTGGGCAGAGCAGGCGATCTTCTGGCACGTCTATCCGCTGGGCTTCCTGGGCGCCGAGCGGGCCGCCGTGCCGCGGGTCACCCACCGGCTCGCGGGCCTGACGCCGTGGCTCGACCACGCCGCCGCGCTGGGCGCCGACGGGCTGCAGCTCGGCCCGATCTTCGCCGCCGAGACCCACGGCTACGACACCCTCGACCACTTCCGCGTCGATCCGCGCCTGGGCGACGACGGCGACTTCGACGCGCTGGTGTCGGCCGCGCACGAGCGCGGGCTGCGGGTGCTCCTCGACGGCGTCTTCAACCACGTGGGCCAGGGCTTCCCACGTTTCCAGCAGGCGCTGCGCGAGGGGCCGGGCTCGGCGGCCGCGCGCTGGTTCCGGCTGCGCTGGCCGGCCGGCGGCGGCGCTCCGGCGCACGACGACTTCGAGGGGCACCAGTCGCTGGTCGCGCTCGACCACGCGGAGCCGGCCGTCGCCGAGCACGTCGCGGCGGTGATGGCCCACTGGCTCGACCGCGGCGCCGACGGCTGGCGGCTGGACGCCGCCTACGCCGTGCCGCCGGAGTTCTGGGCGCGGGTGCTGCCTCAGGTGCGCCGCGGACGGCCCGAGGCGTACGTGGTGGGGGAGGTCATCCACGGCGACTACGCCGCGTTCGTGGCCGAGACCGGCGTCGACGCGGTCACCCAGTACGAGCTGTGGAAGGCGATCTGGAGCTCGCTCAACGACCGCAACGCCTTCGAGCTGGCCTGGACGCTCAAGCGCCACACCGCCTTCGCCGAGTCCTTCGCGCCGATGACGTTCGTCGGCAACCACGACGTCACCCGCCTGGCCAGCCGCCTGGCCGACGAGCGTCACCTGCCGCACGCCCTGGCCGTGCTGATGACGGTGGCCGGCACGCCCTCGCTGTACGCCGGCGACGAGTACGCCCTGCGCGGCGTCAAGGAGGAGCGCGAGGGCGGTGACGACGCCGTGCGCCCGGCCTTCCCCGCCTCCCCGCTGGAGATGCCGCCGACCGGCCTGCCGGTCCTCGACCTGCACAAGCGGCTCGTCGCGGTGCGCCGCCGCCACCGGTGGCTGTGCCGCGCCCACACCACCGACCTGGTCCTGTCCAACCAGCTCTACGCCTACGAGAGCCGCTCCGGCGATCAGGCGCTGGCCGTGGCGCTGAGCACCGCCGACGAGCCGTCGCAGGTCACGCTGCCGTTCTCCGGGAGCCTGGCCGCCGGGGACGGCGTCCTGGACGGCTCGCTGCTCACCCTGCCTTCGCACGGCTGGGCCGTCGTCGAGCCCTGAACAGGGCGACCTACCTGTAATCACTACGAAAAGTAGCGTTCTGGCAACGTTCCGCTACAACGTCGCCGGGGCATCACTATCGCGACAAAGCCGACGCGCTCGCCGACAGGGCGAAGCAGCCTGCCGGCGCGGGCCCGTCGTGCGTCCCCCGCGAGAGGAATGCCTTCTCATGCCCATGACCCGGCTCCCCCCTGTCCTGTGCGCCGCCGCGCTGACGGCCGCCACCCTGACCGCCCCCGCCCAGGCGACCGGTCCCAGCACCGGCACCGACGCCGCCGCCTGCATCCAGCACCTGGCCAGGAACCACACCTACAAGGACGGCTCCCGCACCTACACCACCGACGGCGCCGGGCGCCCCGCCCAGGCCCTGGCCCCCCAACTGGCCAGGAAGGCGGCCGCGCGCAGCGGGTGCGAGGCCACCGTCGGCAACTGGGGCGGCAGCGGCGACTGGCAGGGCGGCCATCTCATCGCCTCCTCCTTCTCCGGCGCCAGCCTGCGCTACAACCTGGTCCCCATGCGCGGCAGGCAGATCAACCAGGGCCTGATGCTCCGCGTCGAGAACGGCGCCCGCGCCTGCCTGGAGGCCAAGGGCGGCGCGGTGGCCGACTACCGCGTCGAGGTGCACTACCCCGACGGCACGACGGTGATCCCCGACCGCATCCACGTCTCCATGGCGGCGACGATCTCCGGGGTGTCCCGGCGGGTCACGGTCACCTTCCCGAACGCCACCCTGTCGGCCCGCGAGCTGGACTCCTGGCACACGAAGATCACCAACGCGTTCCGGACGGCGCACTGCATGAGCGCCTCTGACAAGGCGTAGCCGCCGGTGTTGTGGGAACCCTGCATGCGGGATCGACCCGTTCTGGTGTGGGATCGTCCTCATGACGAACGCAGGAAGACGGCGGCGGTTCCCCACCGGTGACCTGGCCAGGATCGCGGTGTTCGCCGCGCTGATCGCGGTGCTGGGCGCGCCGGGCGCGGTCAACGTTTTCGGCAACGCGGTGCCGATCACTCTCCAGACGCTCGGCGTCATGCTGGCCGGGGCCATCCTCGGCAGCCGGCGGGGGGCGCTGGCGGTGGTCGTGCTGCTGGTGCTGGTCGCGGCCGGGCTGCCGCTGCTGGCGGGCGGGCGCGGCGGGCTCGGCGTGTTCACCGCCGCCTCCGCCGGGTTCCTGCTCGGCTGGGTCCCCGGGGCCGCGGTCACCGGGCTACTGGTGGAGCGGGCGGGCCGGACGCCGAGCGTCCTGCGGCTGCTGGTGGCGTGCGCGGTGGGCGGGATCGGGGTGGTCTACCTGGTCGGCGTGCCGGTGCAGGCGCTGGTCACCGGGCTGCCGCCGGCCAAGGCGCTGGCCCTCAGCGCGGTGTTCCTGCCGGGCGACGCGCTCAAGGCGGTGGTGGCCGCGCTGGTGGCCAGGGGCACGCAGCGCGCCTATCCCGACGCCGTTCCGGCCGTCCACCGCGAACGGGTGCGCTGATGCCGGTCGCCGGGCACGTCCTGCGGCACGCCGCCGAGGGCCCGTCCCGGGTCGCGCTGCGCGGCCCGGACGGCTCGCTGACCTACGGCGAGCTGGCCGGACGCGTCCAGGGCGGCGCGCGGCAGCTGCGCGGGCGCGGCGAGCTGGCCGCCATCGCCCTGCATGACCCGGTCGAGCTGCTGATCGCGGTGCTGGCGGCCGATCTGGCGGGGGTGACGCCGCTGGTGGGCGATCCGGCCTGGAGCCCGGAGCGGTGGGCGCGGGTGGCCGGGGCGGCCGGCGCCGATCTGCGGATCGACGAGCCGCTGGCGTCCGCGCCGGGCGCGCCCCTCGTGCCCGAGCCCCGTCCCGGCGACCGGGCGTGGGCGTGCTTCACCTCCGGCAGCACGGGCCGGCCGCGCGCGGTGGCGCGCACCCGTGCGTCCTGGACGCGGTCCTTCCCGCACCTGACCGAGCTGACCGGCATCGGGCCGGCCGACGTCGTCCTGGTGCCCGGCCCGCTGGTCTCCTCCCTGTACGCCTTCGCTGCCGTGCACACGCTGGCCGTCGGCGCGACCGCCGTCGTGCCGGGCGGGCGGCCCACGGCGGCGTCGCTGCGCGCGGCGACCGCGATCCATCTGGTGCCCCACCGGCTGCCCGAGGTGCTGGAGCAGGCGCCCCGCCTGCGTACGGCCGTCGTCGGCGGCGCGCTGCTGTCCGGGCAGGCCCGGGACCTGGCCGGACGGGCGGGGGTGCGGGTGATGTCCTATTACGGCGCGACCGAGCTGTCGTTCGTGGCCTTCGACCCCGACGGGGGCGGGCTGCGGGCGTTCCCGGAGGTTGAGATCGAGGTCAGGGCCGAGCCGGGGCGCGCGCTGGGCGAGGTGTGGGCGCGCTCGCCGTGGCTGGCCGACGGCTATCTGGGCGGCGCGCGGGGTCCGCTGCGCCGCGACGGCGGGGGCTGGATGACGGTCGGCGACCTGGCCGAGCCGTACCGGGCCGGGCAGGTGCTGCGGGTGCGCGGGCGCGGCGACGGCGCGATCCAGACCGGCGGCGCGACCGTCGTGCCCGAGGACGTCGAGGCGGTGCTGCGGAACGTGCCGGGGGTGGGGGACATCGTGGTGATCGGGTCGCCGCACCCGTCGCTCGGCTCGGTGGTGACCGCGGTGGTCGAGGGCGCCTCGCCGCCGCCGCGCGCGCTGCTGGAGGCCGTCGCGCGCAGCGGGCTGGACGTGGCGCAGCGGCCCCGCCGCTGGTACGCCGTGCCCGTCCTGCCGCGCACCGGGTCGGGCAAACCGGCCCGCGGCCTGGTGGCCGACCGGCTGGCCGGCGGCGACCCCGAGCTCCGGAGGCTGGTCTGACGTGGGCGGACGACCCGTCGTCGTGGCGGCCCGCCGTACGCCGATCGGCACGGCCGGGCACGCCTTCAAGGACGTGACCGTCCACCGGCTGGCCGCCCCCGTCATCGAGGCGGTGGCCGCCGAGGCCGGCCGGCCGGTGGACGACGTGGTGCTCGGCAACTGCATGGGCCCCGGCGGGAACGTGGCCCGGGTCTCGGCGCTGGCCGCCGGGCTCGGCCACGGCGTGCCCGGCCTGACCGTCGACCGGCAGTGCGGCAGCGGGCTGGCCGCGATCCTGGTGGCCGGGCAGGCGGTGGCCGCGGGGGAGATGGACCTGGTGATCGCCGGGGGAGCCGAGAGCGCCTCGACCGCGCCGCTGCGCATGCCGCGGGGCGCGGACCGTCCCTACGACCGGGCGCCGTTCGCCCCCGAGGGCCATCCCGACCCCGACATGGGCCCGGCCGCCGAGGCCCTGGCCGGCGCGTACGGCATCAGCCGCGCCCGCCAGGACGACTACGCCCGCCTCAGCCACGCCAAGGCGCTGGCCGCCCGCGCGGCGGGCGCCTTCGACCAGGAGATCGTGCCGGTCGGCGGCCGGGCGGAGGACCAGCGCCCCAGGGCGCTGCGGGCGGCGTCGCTGGCCCGGCTGCCCGCGGCGTTCGTGCCGGGCGGTACAGTGACCGCCGGTAATTCCTCCCCGGTCAGCGACGGCGCGGCCGCCGTGGCGCTGGCGCCCGAGCGGGCCGGCCTGCCGGGGTTGCGGCTGTTGGCCGGGTCCGTCGTCGGGTGCGATCCGGCGCTGCCCGGGTGGGGGCCGGTGCCCGCGGTCCGCCGGGTGCTGGCACGTGCGGGGGTGGACATGGGACGGGTGGCCGCGGTGGAGATCGTGGAGGCGTTCGCGGCGCAGGTGCTGGCCGTCACCGACGCGCTCGGCCTCGACCCGCTGGAGGCCGACCGCGATCGGGTGTGCGCCGGCGGCGGCGCGCTGGCGCTCGGCCATCCGTGGGGCGCGACCGGCGCGGTGGTGGTGACCAGGCTCTTCTCCAGGCTGGTACGGGCCGGGGCGCCCGCGGGCACGCTGGGGCTGGCGGCCGCGGCGGTGGGCGGCGGGCTGGGCGTGGCCGCGCTGTTCGAGGTGGTCGCGTGATCGAGTTCGCCGACGTGCACGTCCAGCTGGGCAGCCGCGACGTGCTGCGCGGCGTCACCGCGAGCCTGACCGAGCGCCGGGTGGGCGTGGTGGGCGCGAACGGCTCGGGCAAGAGCACGCTGGCCCGGCTGATCAACGGCCTGGCGGTGCCCACCTCGGGCGAGGTCACCGTGCTCGGCCTGGACACCCGCCGGCAGGCCGCGCGGATCAGGCGGCGGGTGGGGTTCCTGTTCACCGACCCCGACGCGCAGATCGTCATGCCGACCGTGGCCGAGGACGTCGCCTTCTCCCTGCGCCGCAAGGGCCTGCCGCGCGAGGAGGTCGAGCGCCGGGTGCACGACGTGCTGGCCCGGCACGGCCTGGACGGGCACGCCGACCATCCCGCCCACCACCTGTCCGGCGGCCAGAAGCAGTTGCTGGCCCTGTGCGCGGTCATGGTGCTCGAACCCGACATCCTGGTCATGGACGAGCCCACGACGCTGCTCGACCTGCGCCATTCGCGGCAGGTGGCCGCGTTGTTGCGGGAGATGCCGCAGCAGGTGGTGGCGGTGACGCACGACCTGCCGCTGCTGGCCGGGTTCGACCGGGTGCTGGTGCTCGACGAGGGCCGGGTGGTCGCCGACGGCACGCCGGCCGAGGCGATCGGCCACTACACCGAGCTGATGGCGTGAACGGGCTCACCGGGGCGTACGTGCCGGGCGGCTCGTGGCTGCACCGGCTGCCGCCGGGGGTCAAGCTGGCGGGGCTGGCGGTGTCGTGCACGGCGCTGGTGCTGGTGCGGCCGCCGGTGGCGCTGGCGGGGGCGGCGGTCGTGGCGGCGGCGCTGTACGCGTCGGCGCGGGTGGGTGGACGGGCGGCGTGGGCGCAGGTGCGGCCGGTGCGCTGGTTCGCGGTCATGCTGTTCGTGCTGCAACTGGTGTTCGCGGACCTGGACGCGGCGGTGTCCTCGACGTTGCGGGTGGTGCTGGCCGTGGCGCTGGCGGGGCTGGTGACGCTGACCACGCGGACGGCGGACATGCTGGCGGCGCTGGAGCGCGTCCTGTCGCCGGTCAGGTTCGTGGGGCTGGACCCGTTCCGGCTGTCGTTGCTGCTCTCGCTCACCGTGCGCAGCGTGCCGGTGGTGGCGTCGCTGGCGGTGCGGATCAGGGAGGCGCAGCGGGCGCGGGGGGTCGAGCGCAGCGTGCGGGCGTTCGCGGTGCCGCTGGTGGTGGGCGCTCTGCGGCACGCGGACGCGCTGGGCGAGGCCCTGTCGGCCCGCGGGCTCGACGACTGACCCACTTCATCACAAAGCGGACATAAGGCAGTTACAACTTACACCTCCACTTTTAGTCAAATATAGCCTTCTTGCGTAAATAAACGACAAAACGGACGTCGATCGTTCGTTGCGCAAGGAGTCCTTCCCCCGTGCTGCCCACCAGAGCGCTGCTCGCCGCCTGCCTGCTGGCCCCCCTTCCCGTCGTCCTGCAGGGGACGGCGCACGCGGCCGCGTACTGCTCGATTCCCGACACGCCCGCCCTCACCGCACAGGAGTCGGGGCCGCGTGAGGGCTACCTGGCCGGATCGGGCAGCGACGCCTTCGTGGACTGGGTCTACCCCAGCCCGCGCCCGGCGGCCAAGGAGCCGACGGCGGCCCAGCGCCGCGACTACGCCGGCTTCCCCAACCTCACCGCGATCGACGTGGTCCGGCCCGACGGCACGCCCGGCCAGAAGCTGATCGCCACCTGGTCCACCAACGTGGACGCGGTCATGGCCCAGACCAGCGGCATGGCCGTCTCCGACGACGGCGGCCTGACCTTCGGCCCGGCGCGCAGCACGCCGCTGCGCGAGGCGCCGGTGCAGTTGCACGACGGCCGCCTGTTCGGCACCGCCTACTACCTGTCGAAGGTCGACGCCCACACCAACGAGCTGGACGTGCACACCTCCACCGACCTCGGCCAGACCTGGGACACCGCCAAGGCCACCTTCACCAGCCCGGACGAGCTGGTCGGCGGCGGCGTGGCGCACGGCGTGCCGATCCAGCTGGCCGACGGGACCGTCCTGGTGACCGTCTACGCCCGCTACACCGCCACCGGCGGGAAGAACCAGGCCGAGCTGTACGCCAGCGCCGACGGCGGCCGGACCTTCGCCCGCCGCGGCGTCATCGCCCGCCCGGCCGGGGAGGCGACGTACAACGAGACGGCCATCGAGCAGACCGCCGACGGCAGCCTGCTGGCGGTCCTGCGCAAGGACGGCGGCACCTACTCCACGCTGGCCTGGAGCCGTTCGACCGACGAGGGCCGCACCTGGTCGGCGGTGCGCGACCTGCAGCTGTCCGGCCAGAGCTGCACGGTGCGCGGCGTGGCCCCGCGCCTGCTGCTCATGCCCAACGGCGTGCTGGTGCTCAGCGCGGGCCGTCCGGACGACTGGCTGGCGATCTCCCCCGACGGCCGCGGCGACTCCTGGACGCAGCAGCGCGTGACCTACCACAACCGCGACGGCGTCTACGACACGCACGGCTCGTCCGGCTACACGGCGCTGGCCGCCGTCGGCGCCAACCGGCTGGTCCAGCTCTTCGACAACTGCAAGCTGCCGGGCGTCAAGGCCGACGGCACGCTGAACGAGACCGCCTGCCCGGCGAGCGGCAAGTTCGAGAACGGCGGCTGGTACGCCGTCAAGCGCCGCCACCTGGACGTCCTGGCACCCGGCGCGGGCCGGATCGACCTGGCCGCCAAGCAGCGCGCCGGCGAGCTGACCGTCGAGACGAACATGACCTGGGCCGACGCCCGGCGGCCGCGGGTGCGCCCCGACGGCGCCTTCGACGGCAGCACCGCGTACTGGTCCAGCGCCGTCTCCCAGGGCCCCGGCGAGTACGTCCTGCACCTGGACCGCGAGCAGACCTTCAACCGGATCGGCCTCAGCCTGCGCCCGGGGCACCCGGCCTCGGCCAGTGTCTACGTCTCCAAGGACGGCGCCGACTGGGGCCGCCCGGTGGCCACGGTCACCGGGCGCACCGACTACGCGCTGCGCCACCAGCCGGTGAACGCCACCGGCCGGCACGTCAAGATCGTCGTCGAGGCCACGCCGGACTGCGACGCCGAGATCGGCCCGAGCTGCGCGATGCTCAACGAGGTCGAGCTCTCCTCCACGACCGACACCTTCGACAACGACCCGATCTGGCTGCGCCCGCGCGGCTACCAGAGCCTGTCGGCGGCCTGGGTGTCGCCGTACGAGGTGGGCGCCGACCGCGCGCTGACCCTGTCCGACAAGTCCACCACCCTCATGGCCAAGGCCGCCCGCACCACGACCGCGAGCGCACGCAAGACCCTGGAGTTCCGCTACAAGCCGGTCAGCGTGACCAACTCCTTCCTGTTCACGGTGACCAGCGGGACGACGTCGGCCTACCACCTGAGCATCAGCAGGGCCGGCGCGGTCAGCCGCTACGACGCCGCCACCAAGAAGTGGACGACCCTGGCCCCCGCCGGGACGGTCGGCGAGGGCTGGACCAGGATCCGCCTGGAGGCCACCACCTCCTCCGCCACCCTGTACGCCGGTGACCGGCAGATCGCCACGCTGCCCCGCACGGCCGCCGTGACCTCGATGGACGGCTACGCCTTCAGCAGCGCGGGCACCGCTCCGACCGGCGACGAGGCGCTGTTCGACGACGTGCGGTTCGAGGACCGCTGACCTCGCGCGGCGGCGCGGGAGCGTGCCCGCGCCGCCACCGTGGCCTGCCTTGCGCCGCCTCGACGGGCCGTGCCTATGATCGCGCCATGCCTCCCCTGACGCTTCCCCGCCAGCACGCCCGCACGGCTCGCTTCACCTACGGCGTCCCGCGGAACTTCACGATCTCGCCGGACGGCGCGCGGGTGATCTTCCTGCGGTCGTCCTCGGGCGAGGATCCGGTGCACCGGCTGTGGTCGTTCACCGTGGCCACGGGGGAGGAGCGCCTGCTGGCCGAGCCGGGCGCGCCCGTGTCCGGCGCGCGGCTGTCGGAGGCCGAGCGCGCCCGCCGGGAGCGCACCCGTGAGCACGCCTCCGGCATCGTCGCCTACGCCACCGACGCGGCCGTCACCAAGGCCGTCTACGCGGCCGACGGCGCGCTGCACACCGTCGACCTGCTGACCGGCGAGGTGACCGCGCTCGGCCTGACCGGCTCCGACCCGCGGCTGGACCCCACCGGCGAGCACGTCGCGTTCGTCTCCGGCGGCGCGCTGCACGTCGGGGAGCGGCCGCTGCTGGTCCCCGACGGCACCGACGTGACGTGGGGGCTGCCCGAGCACGTGGCGGGCGAGTCGATGGGCCGGCACCGCGGCTACTGGTGGGCGCCCGACGGCAGCCGCCTGCTGGCCGCCCGGGTGGACAACGCCGCGGTGCAGAAGTGGTGCCTGGCAGAGCCCGCCGAGCCGGGCCGCCCGCCGCGGACCATGGCCTACCCGCCGGCCGGCACGGCCAACGCCGACGTGTCGTTGTGGCTGGTCACGCTGGAGGGGCGGCGCACCCGGGTGGTGTGGGACCGCGCGGCCTTCGAGTACGTGGCGGCGGTGTCGTGGACCGGCCAGGGCCTGCTGGTGCTGGTGCAGAGCCGCGACCAGCGCACCACCCGCGTCCTGGAGGTCGATCCGGCCACCGGGGCGACCACGCCGGTGCGCGAGGACACCGACGACGCCTGGCTGGAGCTGGTGCCCGGCGTGCCGTCGCGCACGGCCGCGGGCGAGCTGGTCTGGACGGTCGACCGCGACGACACCCGCCGCCTGATGGTGGGCCAGGACGTGGTGACCCCGCCCGGCCTGCAGGTGCTGGCGGTGCTCGCCGTCGACGGCGACACCGTGCTCCTCCACTGCTGCGAGGAGCCCACCGAACGGCACCTGTGGACCTGGTCCAGGGCCGGGGGCCTGGTCAGGGTGACCGCCGAGCCCGGCGTGCACACCGGCACGCGCGCGGGCGGGGCGACGGTCGTGGTGCGCCGCTCCCTGGAGGAGCACGGGGTGCGGGTGAGCGTGGGCGGCCGGACGATCGCCTCGCACGGCGCGGTCCCGGTGCTGCGGCCGCGGGTGGAGCTGGTGTCGCTGGGCAAGCGCGACCTGCGTACGGCGATCCTGTTCCCGTCCGGGCACGTGCCGGGGTCGGGGCGGTTGCCGGTGTTGTTGTCGCCGTACGCCGGGCCGACGGCGGCTCGGGTGCTGCGCGGCCTGGACGGCTTCGCGATCGAGCAGTGGTTCGCCGAGCAGGGCTTCGCCGTGCTGGTGACCGACGGCCGGGGCACGCCGGGCCGGGGGCCGGCCTGGGAGCGCGCGGTCCGGTTCGACAAGCTGAGCGCCGCGCTGGAGGACCAGGCCGACGCGCTGCGGGCCGCCGCCGCCCGCCATCCCGACCTGGACCTGGGCCGGGTGGCGATCCGCGGCTGGTCCTACGGCGGTTACCTGTCGGCGGCGGCGGTGCTGCGTCACCCCGACGTCTTCCACGTGGCCGTGGCGGGCGCCCCGGTGACCGATCCCCGCCTGTACGACACCCATTGGCAGGAGCGCTACCTGGGCCATCCCGACGAGCATCCGGAGGCCTACGACCGCTGCTCGCTGCTGGCCGACGCGCCCGGCCTGACCCGTCCGCTGATGCTGGTGCACGGCCTGGCCGACGACAACGTCTTCGCCGCCCACACGCTGCGCCTGTCGGCGGCGCTGCTGGCCGCGGGCCGTCCGCACACGGTGCTGCCGCTGAGCGGCGTGACGCACATGGCCCCCCAGGAGGACGTGGCCGAGAACCTGCTGCTGCTGGAGCTGGACTTCATCCGCCACCACCTATCCCAGGTTTGACTTATATAAGTCGATCCTGAAACACTGAGGTCGTGCACGCGTTCGACGTCCTCGGAGATCCGGTCCGCCGCCGGATCCTGGAGCTGCTGGCCGGCGGCGAGCAGAGCTCCGGCGAGGTCACCGCAGTCATCCAGCGAGAGTTCGGCGTCTCACAGCCGGCGGTCTCCCAGCACCTGAAGGTGCTGCGCGACAACGGGTTCGCCAGTGTGCGGGCCGAGGGCACGCGACGGCTCTACGCCGTGGAGCCCGCGCCGCTGCGGGAGGTCGACCTCTGGCTCGACCGTTTCCGCGGCTTCTGGGAGCAGCGCCTCGACGCGCTGGCCACCGAGCTGGCGCGGGGCAGAAGAAAGAAGCACGATGGACAGCCTTGACGAGATATCCCGGATCAGGCGCGAGCTGACGGACGGCGAGCGCAAGTCCGTGACCCTGACCCGCCACTACGACGCGGAGGTGGCGGACGTCTGGGACGCCTGCACCGACGGTGAGCGCATAGCCCGCTGGTTCATGCCGGTCTCCGGCGACCTGCGGCTGGGGGGCACGTACCAGCTGGAGGGCAACGCGGGCGGGGAGATCCTGGCCTGCGAGCCGCCCTCCTACCTCAGGGTGAGCTGGCTGTTCGGGCCCGACCCCGGTTTCTCCGAGGTCGAGGTGCGCCTGTCGGCCGAGGACGGGGGCACCCGGTTCGAGCTGCGCCACACCGCCGAGGTGCCGCCGGAGATGTGGGGCCGGTTCGGGCCAGGGGCGGTCGGCGTGGGCTGGGACCTCGCACTCCTGGGCCTGCGGCTGCATCTTGCCGGGCTGCCGATGCCCGACAAGTCCGGCTTCGAGCTGACCGCCGACGGCCGCCGCTACATCACGGCCAGCAGCCGGGCGTGGGGCGCGGCCTTCGAGGAGGCCGGGGCGCCGCCCGGGACCGCCGCCGCCGCGGTCGCCGCCACCACCGCTTTCTACCTACCGACGGAGGACCAGTCATGAGCCAGAAGACCACCACGTTCCTGATGTTCCAGAACCGCGACGCCGAGGAGGCGATGAACTTCTACGTCTCGCTGTTCGAGGACTCCAAGGTGGTGGCCGTCTCCCACTACGGCCCGGAGGGGCCGGGGCCCGAGGGCACCGTCATGCACGCCACGTTCACCCTGGCCGGCCAGGAGTACATGTGCATCGACAGCAGTGAGCGGCACGCGTTCGGCTTCACCCCCTCGATGTCGATCTGGGTCGCGTGCGACAGCGAGGAGGAGATCGACCGGCTCTACGCGGCGCTGGTGGAGGGCGGCCAGCCGCTGATGCCGATCGGCTCGTACGGCTTCAGCACCAAGTTCGGCTGGGTCAACGACCGCTTCGGCGTCTCCTGGCAGCTCAACCTGGCCTGAGGGTCACCCCGGGCGGCGAGTAGGGTGAGTAAGTGTTCACCCACCCTACTCGTGAAGGGCACGACATGAGGCTCGTCATCTTCGGTGCGACCGGCCGCACGGGGCTGGAGCTCGCCCGGCAGGCGCTCGACCTGGGGCACGAGGTCACCGCCGTCGTCCGCGACGCCGCCCGGCTGCCGGCCGGGCTGCGCGACCGGGTCGAGACCGTGACCGCCGACCTGGCCGACCCGCAGGCCGTCGCGTCGGCGGTCAAGGGCGGGGACGCCGTGCTGATCGCGCTCGGCCCGCGCGGGCGCGGCCCGACGACCGTGCACACCACCGCCATGCGCTCGATCCTCCAGGCGATGGCGCGGGTCCCGGCCCGGCGGGTGCTGCTGGTGAGCGCCGCGGGCATGGTCGCCGACGCCGGTGACGGCCCGTTCACCCGGTACGTGCTCAAGCCCCTGATACTGCGGCCGCTGCTGAAGAACTCCTACACCGACCTGGCCGAGTCCGAGCGCCTGCTGCGCGCCTCGGGCCTGGACTGGACGATCGTGCGCCCCTCCCGCCTGCTCGACGGCGGGCCCACCGGCCGCTACCGCACCGCCCTGGACCTCAACCTGCGCGGCGGCCGCTCCACCACCCGCGCCGACCTGGCCGCCTGCATGCTGAAGCTGGCCGCCGACCCGGCCTCGGCGGGGCACGTCGTCTCGGTGGCCACCTGATGCGAGGCCCGGACGGCCACCACGCGACGCGCGTGGTGGCCGTCCGGGTCGGGTCAGTACACCTCGATCTTGTTGGCGTTGACGTCGTCGAGCACCCCGATGATGTCGCTGTAGCGAGCCGAGGTGCCGGAGTCGATCGGCAGCGCCATCGTCTCCTGGGCGTAGATCATCGCGGCGCGTACGGTGCCCAGGCCCAGCCGCCTGGTCGTCGCCGAGTCGATCGCCGTCCCGGCGTTGACGCGCCTGGTCGCCAGGTTGAAGTACGTGCCCAGGGCGTGCTCGCGCAGCACGGTCTTGGGCCCGTTGGCGTCGTGGAAGGCGGAGTCGATCTCGGCCGCCGACAGGGCGCCGCTCCGGTCGCCGTCGTAGCGCTGGTCGGTGGCCTGGATGCGGGCCAGGTACTCGGCCGTCCACTGTCCTGAATGGTTCTTCCAGTAGCCCTTGGACAGCGGGTCCCTGGTGGGCGGAACGGCCGTGACCGTGGTCGTGGCCGAGTCCGAGACCGGGTCGAAGGTGCACGCCCCGCCGGTGTTCTTGTAGGTCACGGACACCTCGCCCGCGTACGCCGTGCCCGCCGTCGCCAGCAGCGTCGGCCGCGCGGTGAAGACGATGGTCCGTTCGCCGGACCTGGCGGGCAGGGCGCCCACGTTCCAGACCAGCGTCCTGGTGCCGTCGGCGTTGAGCGTGACCGAGTCCGGCTTCGGCCCGGCGCCCAGGTCGAGCGCCTTGCTGTAGTAGACGCCGGCGGGCAGCGTGCCGGTGACGACGGCGTCGGAGGCGCCGCCACCGCCGGTGTTCGCGTAGGCGAGGGTGTACGTGATCGCCTCACCGGCGTTGACCGTGGCCGTCGCCGTCTCGTTCACCGTCATCACCGGGGCGCGCACCGTGGTCGTGGCGCGGGCGGTGTTGTCGCTGGTGTACGGGTCGGGCACGCCGTTCGTGTCCTTCCCGGTCACCGTGACGGTGTTGGTGAGCACCGTGCCGTCGGTCGTGTCGCACGGCACCTGGTAGGCGAACTTCGGCGTGACGGTGTGCACGTCGTCCTTGTTCAGGTCGGGCACCGGGCGTTGCCGGGTGGTGCCGTCGGGCAGCGTGTCGGCGAGCGAGACGGCGGTGGCCTTGCCCGGCCCGAGGTCGGTGACGTCCACGGTGTAGGTCACGGTGTCCCCGCCGTCGGCTTCGGCCTGGTCGGCGGACTTGGTGACCTTCAGGTCGGCCTGCTGCGACAGGGCCAGGACCATCGCCTCCGTCATCTCGTGGAGCGTGCTGCGCGGCACCCCGTCGTTGAAGCCGTCGGCGTTGAGCCTGGGGTTGTACTGCAGGTGAGCCCAGTCGTCGTAGCCGTGCAGCGTCTGGGTGTCATCGGGGATGTTGCACCCCTTGCCCGGCAGGCCGATGGACTCGATGTAGTTGAGGTCGGCGGGGATGTCGCCCTCGGTGTTGCCCTTCTCCCCGTTCCAGTCGATCGGGCCGCTGCCGGCGGGCTCGACGTGGGGCTTGCCCTTGATCCCGTACACGGTGGAGCGGTCGGGGTGCGGCGTTCCGCGCACGCCGAGGTTCTCGTTCAGGTGCTTCTCCACGAGCCGGGTGGCGTCGGTGGTGCCGAGCGCGGTGCCGGCGGCCGTGCTGCTGTAGTCCATGGGCCGGGTCAGGTCGATGTCGGGGAACTGGAGCGCGTAGTTCATCACGCTCAGGTAATTGGGTTTGCAGTTGACCTCCTCGTCGCCGCCGTGGCCCAGGCTGAGCGTGTGCCCGAGCTCGTGCATGAAGGTCGAGGCCTGGGCGGCCCTCAGTCCGCCGACGTCGTTGATCGCCTGGACGCCCCACGTGCCGAGCGTCACGATGAAGTCGTTGCCGCCCTGCGGGCCGACGGCGTACCACTCGGAGTTGCCCGAGGAGTCGGGATCTTCGAGGTAGCTCTCGGCGAAGATCATGTAGCGGTACACGTCGCGTTTGGCCTTCAGGATGTTCGCGCAGTTCCCGTCGTTGCGGTCGGCGAGGGTGCCGAAGTGTCCTGTGCAGGGGCCGGCCGGTTCGCCGTTCTTCAGCTCGTTGAAGTCCACGAGTACCGGATCGGACCTCTCGAACCGGATGTTGGACGTCTTCGGCAGTTCCTCGTCCTTCAGCACGTGGAGAGTGACGCCCAGGTATTTGGTCGCCGCCGGATGGGCCGGGTCGGGGTGATAGGGGTCGACCGGTGCTCTGGCGAAGGCGTCCACGACGTCGCCGAGCCCGAACCAGTCGGGCTCGTTGTCCTTCATGTAGTCCGCTTCGACGAACAGGTCCTTGCGGTAGGGCAGCGCGTTGTACGGCGGGTCGCCCAGGGCCAGGTCGACGTGGTTGTCGTTGTTGACGTCGTAGCCCACGCCCGGCGTCTCCCAGGCGTTCATGATGCCGTCGCCGTCGCTGTCGGCGGCGCCGCCCGTGGTCCTGGCCAGCGTGATGCAGGCGGGTGTGGTGATGGTGAAGAAGCCGCGGGCCGAGTCGGGGCCGGTGGTCTCGCTCTCCCCCGACAGGGTCAGGGCGCCGGCGCCCTGTTCGGCGGTCAGGCCGCCGCCGGTGAAGACGCACGTGTCCAGGTCGAACTTGAGATCCAGGTAATCGCCGTTCTTGGCCCAGTGGATGACGTTGTTCTGGCTCAGGTCGTCCTGGTCCCACAGTTCCAGGTGGATGTCGACGGGATTCTGGCTGGTGTCGACCTTGGCCTTGTGGACCCAGTTGGTCCGGAAGTCGGGGCCGTGGGCGCAGCAGTAGTCGTCCTCGCCGTCGTACAGGGCCTCGTTCCCGATCTTGAATTTGGGGTAGTAGTCGTTGCCGCAGGACTCGCCCGCGCCCTCGTCGCACGACAGCTCGACCACCCGGTACAGGCTGACGGTGACCTCCACGGTCGCCGCCTGGGCCGGGCTCGGACCGAGATACGCCAACCAGGCCAGCACCAGTAACGATGCGGCTAACGCACGAATGCTTCTCATTCCGCGTCCCCTCCAGACTGTGCATCCAGCTCAGTATGCGAAGGCGCGAAACAGGGCGCTTGAGTAACCGGGTACTCAAGCCGCGCGTCTCTATCATCGTGAACGTGCCTGGCATCCGCGGGACTTCGACGCCGATTCCGTACGACTCCTTCATCTCCTACAGCCGGGCCGCCGACGGGCTGCTCGGTCCCGCTCTGCGTGATGGGCTGCACCAGTTCGCCCGCCCCTGGTACAAACTGCGGGCGTTGCGGGTCTTCTGCGACACCCGCAGCCTGTCGGCGTCACCGGGACTGTGGACGACGATCGAGGCCGCGCTCGACGCCTCGCGCTGTTTCGTCCTGCTGGCCTCTCCCGAGTCGGCGCGTTCGGTGTGGGTGCGGCGGGAGATCGAGCACTGGCGCTCGCTCGGACCGGGACGGCCCATCTTCCTCATGCTCACCGGCGGCGACCTCGTCTGGGACCACGCGGCCGGGCACTTCGACGAGACCCTGACCACGGCGCTGCCCGAGTCGCTGCTCACGTCGTTCACCGAGGTCCCCCTGTGGGCGGACCTGCGCTCGATCCGCAGCCAGAGCGACCTCTCGCTCAGCAACCCGGCCTTCCTCGACGCCGTGGCGACGCTCGCCGCCACCCTGCACGGCCGGGCCAAGGACGAGCTGGTCGGCGACGACGTCCGGCAGCACCGGCTGGCCCGGCGCTTCCGGCGGCTGTCGTGGACCGGGTTGTCCGTCCTCACCGCGGCGGCGGTCGTCGCGGCCGCCGTGGCCGTCCACGCGGCCGACGTCGCCGACGCCCAACGCGTCAGAGCCGACGCCGAGCGTGACCAGGCCCTGTCGTACCTGGCCAGTGATCGCGGCATCCAGGTCGGCGAGAGCGATCCGGTCGTCTCCGGCCTGTTGTCGGCCACCGCCTGGCACTTCGCCAGGACCCCCGAGGCCCGCTACGGCATGGTGGCCGCCCTGGCCTCCCCGGTGCGCGCCACCTTGGACAGTGGCTCCTACCACGGCGGCGCGGTGGCCTTCAGCCCGGACGGCCGGACCCTGGCCACCGGCGGCACGGACGGCACCACCCGCCTGTGGGATCCGGCGACCGGCCGGCCCGCCGGGCCTCCGATCAAGGACGGCGGTCTCGCCCTGGCCTTCAGCCCGGACGGCCGGACCCTCGCCGTCGCCGGCTTCGACGGGACGATCAGGCTGTGGGACCTGTCCACCAGGACAGCGGTCCCGCTCACGGGTCATCGGTCCGTCGTGTGGGCTCTGGCCTTCAGCCCGGACGGCCGGACCCTGGCCAGCGCGGGCCAGGATCACACTGCCCGGCTGTGGGACCCCGCCACCGGGAAACCCGTCGCACCACCTCTCGAAGGCCACACCGGCGAGGTCAGCGGGGTGGCGTTCAGCCCGGACGGCAAGATCCTCGCCACCGCCGGCCGTGACAAGATCGCCCGCTTGTGGAATGCCGCCACGGGAAGACCCGTCGGAAAGCCCCTCAAGGGCCACACCGACGAGATCCGAGCCGTCGCGTTCAGCCCGGACGGCCGGACCCTGGCCACCGGCGGCTACGACGGAGACATCCGGCTGTGGAACCCCGCCACCGGGAAACCCGTCGGACGACCTCTCGCAGGTCACACCGGCGCCGTCACCGGCCTGGCGTTCAGCAAGGACGGCAGGACCCTGGCCTCCGGCAGCTGGGACCAGACCGCCCGGCTGTGGAACCTGGCGACCCGGCGCCCGGCGGGCGACGCGTTCACCGGCCACAGCGGCTACGTCTTCGGCGTGGCCCTCAGCCCGGACGGCGGAACCCTGGCCACCGTCAGCGGGGACGGGACCACCCGGCTCTGGCGCGCCGCCGCCGGGCGGCCGGTCACCGGCCCGCTCACCGGCCACACGGGCGAGGTCTCGCAGCTGGCGTACAGCAACAACGGCGACCTCCTGGTCAGCAGCGGAGCTGACGCAACCATCCGCGTCTGGGACCGCCTGACCGGCAGGCAACTCGGCCCGCCGATCCGCGCCAGGCACCCGTACACATGGCCGGTGGCGATCAGCCCGGACGACAGGACGCTGGCCGTCGGTGACGACGACGGCGGTCTGCACCTGTGGGACCTGGCCACCCGGCAGCGGATCGGCACCCCCGTCAAGGCGGCGGCCGGCACCATCTCCGTGCTGTCGTTCAGCCCGGACGGCCGGACCCTGGCCATCGCCTCCGGCCAGGGAATCCTCCAGTTATGGGACCTCGCCACCCGCCGTCCGGTCACCGCTCCGACCAGGGCCCACAGCGACGTCCTCCACCGGATCGTCTTCAGCCGGGACGGCAGGATCATGGCCACCGTGGGAGGCGGCACGGCCAGGCTCTGGGACACCGCCACCCGGCGGCCGATCGGCGCCCCGATCGGGGGCTCCAGCGTCACCTGGCTGGCGTTGAGCCCGGACACCAGGCTCCTGGCCACCGTGGGAGAACAGGGAACGGTCAGGATCTGGGACCCGGCAGGCCGCCGCCCCCGGGGCGCCTTCAAGGACCGCACGGGCACCATCTCCACCGTCGAGTTCAGCCCGGACGGCCGGACGCTGGCCACCGACGCCGCCGCGGGCGTCCAGCTCTGGGACGCGGCCACGACGAAGCCGATCGGGAACCCGTTCAAGAGCGGCGAGGGCGCCGTCTCGTCGCTGGCCTTCAGCCCGGACGGCCGGACCCTGGCCGGCTCCTACGACACGGGAACGATCCTGCAGTGGAAGGTGGACGTCCCGGCGGATCCGTTCCCCGCGCTCTGCGCGGCGGCCGGTCGCTCGCTCACCGAGCAGGAGTGGGGCCGCTACCTGCCGTCCGGCACGCCCTACGAGAAGGTCTGCTGAAACCACGGCCGACCCCCTACAGCCGGAGGAGGATCACCCGTAAAGTCTGATCGTCGCAGTCGGCCGAGGAATGGAACCCCCCGGATGAAGGCACGTGTCGTCGCGATCATGCAGGTGCGGTGGGTGCGGCTGTTCGCGGCGGCGCTCGTCGGCGCCGTCGTGGGCCTGGCGATCTTCGAGATGACCGAGGCGGGCGGCCGGTGGATCTTCGTCGTCACCGGTGCGGTCGCCGGCATGGCCGCCGTGATCATGGTCCAGTTCTATGCCAGGACGGCCAGGCTGACCGAGGTGAAGGTCACCGTGCCGCAGCTCAGCGAGCTCACCTTCCTGGTGAACAACGAGAGCCGCCAGGTGGCCTGGCACCTGTTCGTCGAGACCGTCACCCGGGTCTCCGTCCAGTCGCTCGACGACGAGGAGGGCCTGGTCAGGGAGGCCATGAACTCTCTGTACGGCCTGTTCGCCACCACCCGCGACGCCCTCAAGACCAGCCGCCCCTCAGCCCCCGTGCCAGGCGGGCAGACCGTGGAGTACTTCGCGATCTCGATGCTGAACAAGGAACTGCGCCCGTTCCTGTCCAAGTGGCACCCGCTGCTGACCGCCTGGGAACGGGCGCATCCCGGCGAACCGGAGTCGTCCTGGCCCGGCGACCAGGAGTGCCGCGCCCATCTGCGCCTGCTCCAGTCCGCCATCTCCGCGTACGCGGAGGGCTTCGGCCACCTCGCCGGCATCCGTGACCCGCAGACGCTGATCGCGGGCATGACGCCCGCCGGGTCGCAGGTCCCTCCGACCGCCGGGATGACCTGAACGCCACGGGCTAAGGGCGGGCCGCGATCGAGGAGAGGAAGCCGTCGAGCAACGCGACCTGGGCGTCCTCGGGGAAGCGGCCGGGGTCGAACAGTGCCTGGACGACGAGCCCATGGGTGAAGGCCACCGCGCCGGCCGCCAGCCGTTCGGGGTCGGCATCCTGGGGCAGTTCGCCGAGGTCGCGGGCGGTCTCCAGGTGCGCGCGCAGCGCCGAGCGCAGCCGGGTGTAGCGGGCGGCCTGACCGGCGCCGAGGTCGTCGTCGGCCAGGGCCAGGTCCCATGAGCTGACCCAGATGCGGTTGCGGGCGACGTCGGCCGGGCCCAGCGGCAGGATGTCGAGCAGCGCGGCCCTGAGCGCCGCCAGGCCGGCGGCGGGGGGCTCGCGGCGGGGGCGGGCGGCCGTGCGCCGCTCCAGCAGGTCGAGCGCGTGCCCGACCAGGGCCCGCTTGGTGGGGAAGTAGTGCATGAGCAGGCCGGTCGACACGCCCATGGCGGCGGCGACGGCGCGCAGCGTCAGCCCGCCGAACCCCTTGTCGGCCAGCACCTGCCAGACCGCCTGCGAGACGTCCTCACGGCGGGCTTCACGGTCTCCTGCGGCGGGCGGCATGCTGCTACCTTACATACCGAACGCTCGTTACGTACCTTGGGACGGTGTCCGTGTTCGCACTTCCGCTCGGCGACGAGGCCGAGCTCCGCCCGCTGGAGCCCTGGCGGGCCCAGGAGTTCCTCGATCACATCGACCGGGCCCGCCCGTCGGTGGACCCGTGGATCCCGTGGGCCGAGCGCAGCACCGACCTGGCCTCGGCGACGGCCGTCCTGCAGCGCTACGCCGACGACCAGGCCGCCGACGGCGCCCGCATCTACGGGATCTGGCTGGCCGGCACGCTGGTCGGCGGCGTGATGTTCACCCGGTTCGAGGCGGTCTCGGGGGTGTGCGAGATCGGCTGCTGGCTGGAGCCGGCCGGCGAGGGCCGGGGGCTGGTGACCCGGGCCTGCCGGCTGCTGATCGACTGGGCGTTCGCCGAGCGCGGCATGGCGCGCGTGGAGTGGTGGGTCTCACCGGGCAACACGCGCAGCATCGCGGTCGCGCGCCGGCTCGGCATGACCCGCGACGGCGTGCTGCGCAGCCGTTTCCCCCACCGGGGCGAACGGCACGACAGCGAGGTCTGGTCGCTGCTGGCCGGCGACGCGCCCGCCGGCGGCGTCAAGGCCGAGCTCGACCGGCTGATGGCTGCCTTCCTGGACGCCTTCACCAACACCGACGGGCGCCGCGCGGACGTCGGCGCGGTCCGGGAGCTGTTCGTCCCGCAGGCGGTGATCGTCAACAACACCGGGCCCGAGCCCGTGGTGCACGACCTGGACGGTTTCGTCGAGCCCCGGCAGCGCATGCTGACCGACGGGACGCTGACGGAGTTCCGCGAGTGGGAGGTGGCCGAGCGCACCGAGATCTTCGGGTCGGTCGCCCAGCGGTTCAGCGACTACCGCAAGTCCGGCGTCCGGGACGGCGTGCGGTTCGCGGGCGGGGGCCGCAAGACCACCCAGTTCGTCCGGACGCCCGCCGGGTGGCGGATGAGCTCGATGGCCTGGGACGACGAGTAGCGGGCGGGTCAGGCGGCCACCTTGTCCAGGAAGGCGCGCACGTTGCCGTTCGCGCGGGCGACCTTCTCGGCCGGCGTCAGCGACTCGTCCACGACGCCGGCGCCCGCGGCCTCCTTCTTGCCGCGCAGGTAGAGGGGGCAGGCCAGGTCGGCGCACAGGTACTGCCCGACGGTGTTGCCCTGGCGGCCGGGCTCGCCGGTGCGGCGGGCGGTCATCAGGGCGACGCCGCCGCCGGTGTGCGTGGTCAGGCAGAAGGAGCACATGCTGCGCGCGGTGAAGGAGCGCGAGGCGCCGGAGGTGACCCGCAGGGCGACGCCGACCAGGGAGCCGTCGGCCTCGGCCACCAGGTAGGCGCGCTCGGGGGCGCCGGGATCCCGCCAGCCGAGGAAGTCGAGGTCGTCCCAGGGCAGGTCGGCCAGGTCGCGGGGCAGGCCGGCGCGTTTGGCCTCGCCTTTGGAGCAGTTGATGAACGACGTGCGGATGTCGTGTTCGGTCAGGGGTCTCATGAGTGTGGAGGCTAGCTTTTCTTAACGGTAGTATGCAAATACTTAAAGGCTGTAAGAAGGGGTGCTGCCGTGGCCCGCGCGGGAGTGACCGTCGACCGCCTGACCAGGGCGGCCGCGGACCTGGCCGACGAGGTCGGCTTCCAGAACGTGACCGTCTCCGCGCTCGCCCGCGGTTTCGGCGTCAAGCCCGCGGCCCTGTACGCGCACGTCAAGGACATCCGGGAGCTGCGGGTCAGGGTGGCCGAGCTGGCCCTGGGCGAGATGGCCGACCGGGCCGCCGCCGCGCTGGCCGGCCGGTCGGGCAAGGAGGCGCTGGTGCCCTTCGCCGCGGCCTACCGCACCTACGCCAAGGAGCATCCGGGCCGGTACGCCGCCACCCAGCTGGAGCTGGACTCCGAGTCGCTGGACGTCTCCGCGGGCCGCCGGCACGCGGAGCTGACGCGGGCCGTCCTGCGCGGCTACGACCTGGCCGAGCCCGACCAGACCGACGCGCTGCGCATGCTGAGCAGCACGCTGCACGGTTACGTGACGCTGGAGATGGCCGGCGGGTTCCGCCGCCATCCCCGCGAGGTGGACGCCTCCTGGTCCAGGGCCCTGGACGCCCTGGACGCGGTGCTCAGGAACTGGCCGCCGGCCTGAGCGCCCGGTCAGAGCGCGGGGTCAGACCGCGGCCCACAGCTGTGCCTTGTTGGTCAGCCCCGGCGAGCAGGGGAAGATCTTGACGAAGGTGTCCAGGGTGTCCAGGCAGCTTCCCGGCGCCAGGGACGAGCGGATCTGGTTGAACCCCGACCCCTTGACGAACGGCACCCCGCCCAGCGTGAACCAGCGGACGGCGGGGTCGGCGTCGCCGCAGGCCCGTTCCACCACCTGCGCGCCGAAGCCGGCCGCGTCGGCCGCCACGCAGAGCCTGGTCAGCGGGTTGCGCAGCACGAACGAGTCGCCGGCCAGCGGGACGATCTCCCACCGCTGCTCGTTGACGTCGTGGCAGGTGAAGCGCTGCAGCCGGGCGCCGGGGACGAAGATGTCGTCCTCGGTCCGGATGTCGAGGCATTTGCTCTGTTCGGCCTCCTTGACGTGGACCGGGGTGGCGGCTTGCGCGGCGGCGGGGACGAGGCCGAGGGCCAGTGCCACGCCCAGGGCGGACACGATCCGGAGCGGGTGTCGCATGCGGGTCTCCTTGTGGTCGGCGGGGTTCCTGTCCTCAGGGGCGTTCCATGGCGTTCCATCGCGGTGTCCGCCGGCCGCGGCGCCGTCGGTGCCGCACAGTGGCCGGATGAATGATGCGACGAAGGACCCGGCCCTGTCCGGCGGCGTGGGCGGGGCGGCCGCGCTGGAGCCGCTGCTGCGGGACGTGCTGGCCGCCCTGGCCGAGGGCGCGCGGCGGCGCGGCGGCCCGCTGCCCGCCCGCACGCCCCAGGAGCTGGCCGCCGAGGTGGCGCGGGCGTTCGCGCCGGAGGGGGAGCGGCTGGGGGCGCTGACCGAGCTGCTGGCCTACGGGAGCGCTGATCCGGCCGATCCGTTCTGCGCGGCGCACCTGCACTGTCCGCCGCTGGCGGTGGCGGTGGCGGCCGATCTGGCGGTCTCGGCGCTCAACCCGTCGCTGGACTCCTGGGACCAGGCGCCGGCCGCGACCGCGCTGGAGACGGCGCTGCTGGCCGAGCTGGCCGGGCTGGTGGGGTTCGGGGCGGCCGCGGCCGGCGTGCTGACCTCGGGCGGCACCGAGTCCAACCTGATGGGCCTGATGCTGGCCAGGGATCTGGCGGTGGGCCGGTCGGCGGGCGTCCGGGCGGAGCTGTCGGGCCTGCCGGGCGGGGGCCCGCGGCTGCGGATCTTCGCCTCCGAGGCCGCGCACTTCTCCACGCGGCGGGCCGCGGCGCTGCTCGGGCTGGGTGAGGACGCGGTCCTCGCCGTCCCGGTCGACCGGGAGCTGCGGATGGAGGCCGCCGCGCTGGCCGGGGTGTTGCGGGCGAGCGCCGGGCGCGGTGAGTTGCCGGTGGCGGTGGTGGCCACGGCGGGCACCACGGACACCGGGGCGATCGACCCGTTGCGCGCGTGCGCGTCGCTGGCCGCCGAGCACGGCGCCTGGCTGCACGTCGATGCCGCCTACGGCGGTGGCGCGCTGCTGTCGGACCGGCTGGCCCCGCTCCTGGACGGTCTCGCGCTGGCCGACTCGGTGTCGCTGGACTGGCACAAGCTCGGCTGGCAGCCGGCCGCGGCCGGGGTGTTCCTGGTGCGCCGGGCCGAGACGTACGCCTCGCTGGCCCGGCGGGCGGCCTACCTCAACCCGGCCGACGACGAGGAGGCCGGTTACCCGAGCCTGCTGGGGTTGTCGTTGCGCACCACGCGCCGGGCCGACGCGTTCAAGATCCTGGTGACGCTGCGCACGCTGGGCCGGTCGGGGCTGGGCCGCCTGGTGGACGCCTGCCACGACCTGGCCCGGCACGGCGCGGCGGCGGTGCGCGCCCATCGGCGGCTGGAGCTGCACGCCGATCCGGTGCTGACCGCGTTGCTGTTCCGGTACGTGCCGGCCGATCCGGCGCGTTCGGACGAGGTGAACGCGGGGCTGCGGCGCAGGCTGCTGCGGGAGGGCAGGGCGGTGGTGGGCCGGACCGAGCTGCCGGGGACGGGCCCGGGCCGGGTCCGGCTCAAGCTCACCCTGCTCAACCCGCACGCCCGGCCGGGCGACCTCGACCGGCTGCTGGCCGTGGTCGCCGCGGCGGGCGAGGCCGAGGAGTCGGCCCCCTGACGCCGTTCGCGCCTGCCGGGATCAGGTGAGCAGGGTGGACGGGTCGCGTTCCGGCGGGCCGGCGGGCCACCAGTGGCCGTCGTGCTCGGTGAAGGGGTACCAGCGGCCGTCGCGGCCGTAGCGGATCTGGCGGGGGCCGAGGGTCCAGCGGTTGCGCCAGGTCTCCAGCTGGGGCGGCGGGTCGCCGTCCCAGCCGGACTGCAGCAGCGCCTGGGCTCTGGCCAGGTCCTGGCGGGCCGGGGTCCAGGGGGTTTCGAGCACGTCGAGCCCGGGGGCGCCGCCGTACCGCCAGGCCTGGACGGCGGCGTCCAGGCCGAGGTCGAGGTCGTGCTCGGCGGCCAGGCGGACGCGGTCCTGGTACTCGGTCAGCGGTTCCAGGTGGCCGTGCAGCAGGAGCTGGCGGGCGCGGCCGGCGGCGGAGGCGGCCAGCACGGCCAGGGCGGCGACGTCCACGCCGGGTGCGGGGTCGAGGGCGAGGGGGGTGAAGGCGGCCTCGCGCGGGGGCGGTTCGGGCAGCGGCGGCTCGCCGAGCGCGAACGCCTGCGCGGCGGGCACCCCGCCGGAGGCGTCCGGCCCGGTGGTCGCGCCGCCGGGCGCGCGGGCGGGGGCCGGGACGGGCAGGTCGCGGTTCTGCAGGGCCTCGATCAGCTCCTGTTCGCCGCGTCCGCGCAGCAGCAGCAGGACGAACGGGTCGCCGTCCAGCAGCCAGGACGCCTGGTAGCACAGGGCGGCGGCGTGCTTGCACGGGTGTCCCCAGTCGGGGCAGGAGCATTCGGGCTCCAGGTCGCCGACGGTGGGCAGCAGCGGCACGGCGGCGTCCTCGGCGGCCTCGACCAGGTCGTGCGGGACGTCGCGGTCGAGCAGGGCGGCGATGTGCCCGGCCTGGGCGGCGACCTGGTCGAGGAACCGTTCCCAGGCGGCGTCGGTGAGCTGTTCGACGCGGACGACGGTGTCGTACTCGTGCTCGGTGACGGCGGCCAGCCGGCCGGGGCTGACGGTGATCGGGCCGACCTGGCCGGTCTTGGCGTAGGCGCGGCCCTTGCGCAGCAGGGTCTGGTCGAGCGAGGTGTCCTCCAGGGCCTTGATCCACGCCTGGCCCCACCAGGTGGTGGCGAAGCGGGCGCCGGCGCGTTGCGGGGGGAAGGCGGCGAATCCGCGTACGGCGGTCATCTGAGCTCCACGAGTGCGGCGAGTTCGGCGTCGGTCAGCTCGGTGAGGGCGGCCTCGCCGGAGGCCAGGACGGCGTCGGCGAGCGAGCGCTTGGCGCCGAGCATGGCGGCGATGCGGTCCTCGATCGTGCCTTCGGCGATGAGCCGGTGCACCTGGACGGGCCTGGTCTGGCCGATGCGGTAGGCGCGGTCGGTGGCCTGGTCCTCCACGGCGGGGTTCCACCAGCGGTCGTAGTGGATGACGTGGTCGGCGCGGGTGAGGTTCAGGCCGGTGCCGGCGGCCTTGAGGGAGAGCAGGAAGACGGGGACGTGGCCGTCCTGGAAGCGGGCGACCATCTCCTCGCGGCGGGCGACCGGGGTGCCGCCGTGCAGGAGCTGGTTGGCGACGCCGCGACCGGACAGGTGGCGTTCCAGGAGCCTGGCCATGGCGACGTACTGGGTGAACACCAGCACGGCGCCGTCCTCGGCGACGATCGTGTCGACGAGCTCGTCGAGCAGTTCCAGCTTGCCCGAGCGGCCGGTCAGGCGGGGGGACGATTCGTGCAGGTAGTGGGCGGGGTGGTTGCAGATCTGTTTGAGCCCGGTCAGCAGTTTGACGATCAGGCCGCGCCGGGCCATGCCCTTGGCGTTCTCGATCTGGGTCATGCTCTCGCGGACGACGGCCTCGTACAGGGCGGCCTGTTCGGTGGTGAGGGGGACGGGCCGGTCGGTCTCGGTCTTGGGCGGCAGTTCGGGGGCGATGCCGGGGTCGCTCTTGCGGCGGCGCAGCAGGAACGGCCCGACGAGCCGGGCCAGCCGGGCGGCGGTGTCGGCGTCGCCGGACTCGACCGGTTTGGCCCAGCGGGTCCTGAAGCGGGTCAGGGGGCCGAGCAGGCCGGGGGTGGTCCAGTCGAGGATGGCCCACAGTTCGGACAGGTTGTTCTCCACGGGGGTGCCGGTGAGGGCGACGCGGGCGCCTGCGGGGATCTCGCGCAGCGCCTTGGCGGTGCTGGAGGCGGGGTTCTTGACGTGCTGGGCCTCGTCGGCGACCAGCAGCCCCCAGGGGTGGGCGCCCAGGGTGGCCGCGTCCAGGCGCATGGTGCCGTACGTGGTGAGCACGAACCCGTCGTCGGCCAGGGTGCGGGCGTTGCCGTGGTAGCGGCGGACCGGGACGCCGGGCGCGAACTTGGTGATCTCGCGTTCCCAGTTGCCCAGCAGCGAGGCGGGGCAGACCACGAGGGTGGGGCCGGTGCCGGCGCGGTGCAGGTGGAGCGCGATCAGGGTGATGGTCTTGCCCAGGCCCATGTCGTCGGCCAGGCAGCCGCCGAGGCCGAGCGAGGTCATCCTGGCCAGCCAGCGCAGTCCTTGGAGCTGGTAGTCGCGCAGGGTGGCGGCCAGGCCGGGCGGCGGCGGCACGGGTTCGGGGTCGGTGAGCCGGTCGCGCAGGTCGGCGAGCCAGGCGGTGGGTTCGACGGTGATCTGTTCGGGTTCGTCCCCGCCGTCGATCTCGACCGTGCCGGTCAGGGCCGCGCCGAGCGCCTGCAGGCCGGTCAGGGGCTTGAGGTCGCGCTGGCGGGCCTTGCGGGCCAGCGCGGGGTCGATGAGCACCCATTGGTCGCGCAGCCGTACGACGGGCCGGTGGGACTCGGCCAGCAGGTCCATCTCGGCGGCGGTCAGCGGGGAGCCGCCGAGCGCGAGCCGCCAGTTGAAGCTGGTCAGGTGGTGGCCGCCGAGGAAGGAGGGCAGGTCGGAGGGCGCGCTGTCGCGTTCGCCGACGACGGCCTGGGCGCTCAGGCCGCGGACCAGGGAGCGCGGCCAGTGGACCTCGACGCCGGCGGCGGCCAGCCGGTCGGCCGCGCCGGTCAGCAGGTCCGCCACGTCGCCGTCGGTGAGGGCGAGCTCGTCGGGGACGGCGTGCTCCAGCAGCCGTTCCAGGCGGGGCCAGGAGCGGGCGGCGCGGCGCAGGGCGAGGGTGACCTCGATCCTGGCGCGCAGGCCGAACCCGGGGTCGCGGCCCTGCCACAGGTCGGCGGCGTCCACGACGAGCGAGGGGTCGGCCAGGCCGTGCACCTGGACGACGGCCCGGAACTCGGCCTGGGCCAGGTCGTCGGCCTCCAGCCGGAGCGAGAGCCGTACGCCGGAGTCGAGCCCGGCCGAGACCTCCTCGGCCCAGGGGCGCAGGTGGGGCACCTTGACGGGCTTGACGGCGGCGAAGGCGGTGGTGCCGGTGGCGCGTACGGCTCCGGGCGAGCGCGGCATGGCGTCGGCCACGGCGTCGAGGAAGGCGCGCACCAGGGGCTCGGCGTCGGGCAGCAGCAGGTCGCCCACGGGGATGGCGCGGGCGGCGGCGGGCATGGCCGCGGCCAGCTCGCGCACGCGGCGGGCGTCGGCGGCGTCGAGGGGGCCGGCGCGCCAGGAGTCGTGGCCGTCGGGCGAGACGGCGGGCAGGATGCGGCCGCGGGTGACGAGCTGGAGGGCGACCAGCGCGACGGCGCCCCAGAAGCGGGTGGCCGGGTGGGCGGCGGCGTCGGCGCGGGCCCTGGCCAGCACGGCGACGGCGTCGGCGACGGGGATCTCGGTGACGGCGCGCTCGCGCGCGCGGGGCCGGCCGTCGTCGCCTGGTTCGATCACCGTGGCCGTGCCGTCGCCCTGGTCGTCGAGGAAGACCAGGTGGCCGGACCTGGGGGGATCGCCGGGACGGAAGATCGCTGGGTGTCGCGCCAGATCCGGAAGAGCACTCATAGGCCGTACAGTGTACGGTACATCGGGGTGTGGTTTACCACAGAGCACATCGGCCGCCCGCCTCATTACCGCCATAACGGATCATTCGTAGCCTGGGTGACATGACGGATTGGTTGATTGCGTTGACGGAGAACCTCGGCGCCTTCGGGGCCGGGCTGGCGATCATGCTGGAGAACCTGTTCCCGCCGCTGCCCAGCGAGGTGATCCTGCCCCTGTCCGGCTTCACCGCCAGCAGGGGCGAGCTGGACCTGCTCGACGTGCTGGTGTGCACGACGCTCGGCTCGGTCGTCGGGGCGCTGGCCCTGTACGGGGTGGGCGCGCTGCTCGGCCGCGAACGCACGCTGGCCATCGCCGCCAAGCTGCCGCTGGTCAAGGTGAGCGACATCGAGAAGACCGAGGCGTGGTTCCTGCGGCACGGCCGCAAGACCGTGTTCTTCGGCCGGATGATCCCCATCTTCCGCAGCCTGATCTCCGTGCCGGCGGGTGTGGAGCGCATGCCGCTGGTGACGTTCACCCTGCTCACGACGGCCGGCAGCGCCATCTGGAACACCATCTTCGTGCTTGCGGGATACTTTCTCGGCGAGAACTGGTCGCTGGTCGAGGCGTACGTGGGGATCGGCACCTACGTGGTGATCGGCCTGGTGGCGCTGGCGATCGCGGTCTTCGTCGCGGTACGGCTGACGGAACGGCGTAAGGGAAGGCATGCGAACCGCCGCTGAGGGGCTGAGGGTGCTGGGCGCGGTGGTCCTGGGCGGGCTGACCGCCCTGGCCGGCGCGCTGTTCCTGCTGCTCACGCTGCCCTTCCTGGGGCGGCCGCGGGTGCGGGCGCTGGCGGCGGGGCTGGCCGCCTTCGAGGCGCGCCGCCTGCGCCTGGACACCGCCGCGCTGGACGCGCTGTCCGGCTGGGACACCCGACCGGCGCGCTACCTGGCCGCCAGGATCCCGGCCGGGGTGCTGGGCGGGCTGGTGGTGGCGCTGCTGATCCTCGGCGCGCGCGCCGCCATCCTGCTGCTGGGGGCCTGGGCCCGCGGCGAGCCGTACGACGGGATGACGCCGACGCCGCCGCTGGTGCTGTACTTCCTGGTCGGCGGCTGCGTGTTGCTGTTCATCGCCGTGTCGGGGCTGGTGGGGGTGCACGCGCTGGAGCGGCGGCTGGCCGGACGGCTGCTGGGGCCCGACCGTACCGAGGCGCTGGAGCGCCGGATCGCCGAGCTGGCCGAGAGCCGGGCCGGGATCGTGGCCGCGGTCGACTCCGAGCGCCGCCGGATCGAGCGTGACCTGCACGACGGGCTGCAGCAGCGCCTGGTGGCGCTGTCGATGCTCATCGGGCGGTCCCGGCGGGGGCGTCCCGAGCTGCTGGAGCAGGCGCACGAGCAGGCCCAGCAGGCGCTGGCCGAGCTGCGCGAGGTGGCCTGGCGGGTGTACCCGAGCGGGCTGGACTCCCTCGGGCTGGGCGAGGCGCTGGCCGGGGTGGCCGAACGCGCGGGCGTGCCGGTCAAGGTGACGTGCGACCTGCCGACCCGGCCGCCGATGGCGGTGGAGACGGCGGCGTACTTCGTGGTGAGCGAGGCGGTGACCAACGCCGCCAAGCACGCGGCCGCCACGACGGTGACGGTCGAGGTCAGACAGGAGGACGACAGGGTGCTCGTACGGGTGAGCGACGACGGCACGGGCGGCGCGCGCCCCTCGGGAGGCGGCCTGTCGGGGCTGGCCCGGCGGGTGGCGGCGCTGGACGGCGCCTTCGAGGTGGTCAGCCCGCCCGGCGGCCCGACGACGGTGGCGGCGGGGCTGCCGTGCGGGTGATCCTGGCCGAGGACTCCACGCTGCTGCGCGAGGGTCTGGTACGCCTGCTGGGCGAGGAGGGCCACGAGGTGCCGGCCGCCGTGAGCGACGGCGAGGCCCTGGTGGCGGCGGTGGCCGAGCACGCCCCCGACGTCGTGGTGGTCGACGTGCGCATGCCGCCCACCCACACCGACGAGGGGCTGCGGGCGGCGCTGGAGATCCGGCGGCGCTGGCCGCGGGTCAAGGTGCTGGTGTTGTCGCAGTACGTGGAGAAGCGGTACGCCACCGAGCTGATGAGCGCCGACGTCGAGGGCGTGGGCTATCTGCTGAAGGACCGGGTGGCGCAGGTCGGCGACTTCCTGGACGCGCTGGAGCGGGTGGCGGCGGGCGGGGCGGCCTTCGACCCGGAGGTGGTGCGGCAGTTGCTGGCCCGTACCACGCAGGTCGATCCGCTGGCCCGGCTGACCGCGCGCGAGCGGGAGGTGCTGGAGCGCATGGCCCAGGGCATGACCAACGCCTCGATCGCCGGGCAGCTGCACGTGTCGCAGAGCGCGGTGGAGAAGCACGTCAACTCACTGTTCGACAAGCTGGGCCTGTCGCAGGCCAGCGGGTACAGCCGCCGGGTGCTGGCCGTCCTGCACTTCCTGAAGTCCTGAAGGGGGATCTTGGTGCGTCCGCGCGTCTTTCGTCACGAGGACCTGCCGCGGCTGCGGTCGGTCCTGTCGGAGTGGATCGCCGAGGCCGGGCGGTGCGGCTACGACCACGCCGGTGAGCTGCCGCACCGCGTCTATGACAACCTGCGCGACCGCCGTCCGGCCGCCGAGTCGGTCCGGCTGTGGGAGGACGCCGGCGGCCTGGCCGGGATCGCGCTCCTGCTGCGGTTCGGCTGCGCCTTCGACGTCTTCGCCGCGCCCCGGCTGCGCGGCGGGCCGGCGGAGCTGGACATGCTGGAGCAGGCGGCCGGCGCCACCGCGCGCCTGATGGACCCGGCCGAGCCGTACGTGCTGACCGACGTCCTGGACTGCGACGCCGCCCGGATCGGCCTGCTGGGACGGGCCGGTTTCGCGCGGTTCCGGGTGTGGGACCACGTCAACGAGCGCGACCTGCGCGGCCCGCTGCCCGAACCGGGCGCGCCGGCCGGGTTCGAGGTGCGGCACGCCGTGCCGGACGACGCCCCGGGCCTGGCCGAGGCGCGTAACGGGGCGTTCGGCGACGACTGGACCGGGCCGCTCTACCGTTCTGCGGTGATGGAGCGGCCCGGCTACGACCCGGCCGACGAGATCGTGGTCCAGGCGCCGGACGGCCGGATCGCGGCCTTCGCGGTCGGCTGGCTCGACGGGCGCAACGCGATCGGCCACTTCGAGCCGGTCGGCACCCATCCGGCGTTCCGGCGGCGGGGCCTGGCGCGGGCGGCGATGCTGCACGCGATGCGCCGCATGCGGGCGCTGGGCATGACGGCGGTGACGGTGAACCACGACGCCGACAACGTGGCCGCCCGCGAGCTGTACCGTTCGCTGGGTTTCGTCCGCCGGCACGAGACCTACGGCTACCGGCGTCCGGCCGGCTGACCGGCCTGCTTGCCGTCGATCCGGCCCAGGGGGTGGGGGGCCGCTTCCAGGGCGGCGCGGGCGGCGGGCCAGGCGGGGTCGCCGGGGTTCAGGGCGGTGCGCAGGTAGGCGGTGGTGAGCCGCTGCAGCAGGGCCAGGCGTTCGGGGCTCTCGTCGGTGGTCTCGGCGACGTGGTGCCCGGCGACGCCGCCGAGGGTGTGCTCGGCGCCGAACAGCGTCAGCAGGCTCTTGTCGCCGGGGCTGTGGTGGTAGCCGTCGGTGAACCAGTCGGGTCCGCGCGTCGACAGGGGCGAGTCGTCCTTGTCGCCGGCGACCAGCAGGGCCGGGGCCTTCATGAACGCGAAGGCGGGGTTCATGAAGGGGAAGTGCTCGGCGGCGAACGGCGACAGGTCCTGTCCGCCGGTGCCGGGCAGGGCGAGCAGCACGCCGGCCGTGACGCGCGGGTCGGACAGGTCCTGCCCTGGCCGTCCGTCGGCGTCCAGGATGCGGGCGCCGAGGAGCATGCTGGCGCTGTGGGCTCCCCAGGAGTGGCCGGCGACGGCGACGCGGCCGCGGTCCAGGCGTCCGGCCAGGCCCGGCAGGGCTTTCTCCAGGACGTCGAGGCCGTCGATGACGCGCCTGAGGTCCTCGACCCTGATGCGCCAGACGTGGGGGGTGCGGGGGTCGTCGGCGGGGAGGGCGAGGGTGCGGGAGTCGAGGTGGGTGGGTTGCAGGACGGCGAAGCCGTGGGCGGCCCAGTGGTCGGCCAGGGGGGCGTAGCCGTCCATGGACCAGCCGTGGCCGTGGGACAGGACGACGACGGGCAGGCGGTCGCCGGTGGCCGGGGCCGAGACGCGGACCTGGAGGTCCTGGCCCCGTCCGGGGGCGTCCAGGACGACCGGCCGGACCGACACGACGGGGGCGGTGGGCGATGCGGGCATGGTGCTGCCTTCCGGGTGGAGTTGCCGCAGGTGGGCGTGGGAGAGGGCAGGGCTTGGCCGTCGGGCCTTCGCTCTGGCATGATGTGCAAGCGGGACCGTGTCCCGTTTCCGACGATACGGGACCGTGTCCCGTTTAGCAATCCGACCCTGGGAGGAACGGCGTGGAGGAGTCGCGTCCGAAACGCGCCGATGCGCGGCGCAACGAGGAGAACCTGCTGCGCGCGGCCGCCGCGGTGTTCGTCGCCTCGGGCGTGGAGGCGCCGATCCGCGACATCGCGGCCGAGGCCGGCGTCGGCACCGCCACGATCTACCGCCATTTCCCCACGCGGGCCGACCTCGTCATCGCCGTCTACCGCCACCAGGTCGAGTCCTGCGCCGCGGCCGGTCCGGCCCTGCTGGCCGCCGGCCCGAGCCCGTACGCGGCGCTGCGGGAGTGGATCGGCCTGTTCGTCGACTTCCTGGTCACCAAGCACGGGCTGGCCGCGGTGCTGCAGCCGGACAACACCGGTTTCCAGGCGCTGCACGCCTACTTCCTCGACCGCCTGGTGCCGGTGTGCGCGCAGCTGCTGGAGGCCGCGGCGGCCGCCGGCGAGATCCGGTCCGATCTGGACGCCTTCGAGCTCATGCGCGGCGTGGGCAACCTGTGCATCGGGGCCGAGGCCGATCCCCGTTACGACGCCCGCCGCCTGGTCGGGCTCCTGGTCGCCGGACTCGGCCGGGAAGGAAGACCTTAAGAGATCCGTAAGCCGGTCCGGCGAGACTGCAGGCACATCCCGAGACGCATGGAGAACATCATGAGGAAGATCAGCGCGAACCTGTTCATCTCGCTCGACGGCGTCGTCCAGGACCCGGCTGACTGGCACTTCCCGTACTTCAACGACGAGATGGGCGCGGCGGTGACGGCGCAGATGGCCGACACGCTGCTGCTGGGGCGCGAGACGTACGACAGCTTCGCCGGGGCCTGGCCCGAGCGCGAGGCGGCGGGCGGCGAGGACGCCGACTTCGCCAGGACGATCGGCGACGCGCGCAAGATCGTGGTCTCCCGGCAGCCGCTGGAGTTCACCTGGCGCAACTCCGAGCTGCTGCAGGAGGACCTGGTCAAGGGCGTGACGGCGCTGAAGGCCGAGCCGGGCGGTCCGATCGCGATGAGCGGCTCGGTCTCGGTGGTGCGGCAGCTCCTGGCCGCCGGGCTGCTGGACGAGCTGCACCTGCTGGTGCACCCGATCGCGGTACGCAAGGGCGAGCGGCTGTTCGACGAGGGCGACAGCCCGATCCCGCTGGAGCTGGTCAGCTCGCAGACGTTCACCACCGGCGTGCTGTACCTGGTCTACCGGCCGGCCGGGGCGGCCGGTGAGGGCTCCTACGACGACGCCAAGACCCACCTGCCCCAGGACGTCCGGTAACGCACCCTGCCTGTTGCGACAAGCCCGGCCTCGCCTTCCGCGGCGGGCCGGGCCTTTCGTGTGCGCGCGAGGGTCGGCGGGTCAGCGGGTCAGCAGGTCAGCAGGTCGTCCAGCTCGGCGGCGAAGAGGAGGGCGGGGTCGAAGCCCATGCCGGCGAAGTGGCCGGCCAGCTCCAGGGACAGCACGCCGTGGATCCGGGTCCAGAAGCTGAGCGCCCGGTGCAGGACGGCGGGCGGGGCGGGGTGGTCGCCGGCCCAGGCGCGGCGGGCGGCCAGGTGGTGGTCGAGCGGGCTCTCGGGGTGCCGGGGCGGAGCGGCCGAGGCGGCGTCGAGCAGGAGGGTCATGATCTGGGAGGAGATGGCGGTGATGTCGTCGGGGGCGTGGTAGCCGGGGACGGGGGTGCCGTAGATGAGCAGGTAGCGCTGGGGGTCGCGCAGGGCCCAGTCACGCACGGCATGAGCCAGCCCGGCCAGCCCGGCGCCCCCCTCTTCGCCACTCCCTTCGGCGGCCTCTGCGGCGGTTGAGCGGAGGGTGTCGGCGAGGCTGCGGTAGGCGTCGCGGATGAGTTCGGTGATGAGCTCGTCGCGGTTGGCGTAGTAGCGGTAGAGCGCGGGGCCGCTCATGCCCATCTGTTTGGCGATCGCGTTGAGGGACAGCGCGGAGGCTCCCGTCGTGGCGATCTGCTGCCAGGCGTGTTCCTTGATCTCGGCCCGGATCTGGGCGCGGTAGCGCTCGCGCGGGGTCGCCGTGCCGGTGTCCGCCATGCCGTGCCGCCTTCCGCCGCTACACCCAGGAGATTTAGTTAGAGGCTATCACGAACGTTGTTGACACTTCTTTCCCTGTGCAGTTATAACTTCTAACGAACGCATGAGCTTCTAGCCGTTCGCATCCGTCCAGGTGAAGGGAACGTCATGACCACGTACCAGCCGTCCACCCGCCCCGGTCGTCGTACGCCGGTGGCGGTGAGCGTCGCCGCCTGGGCGGTCGCCGTCATGATCGTCGGCCAGTTCGCGCTGCTGGCGATCGTTCCGGTCGCGGTCGTGCTGGTCGGCGCGCTGCGCCACGCCCGGGACCGGCTGGTCCGGTGGGCGGTCGTGCTGGTCGCCCTCGCCTACGCGGCGCCGCTCGCCGTGTGGGTGGCCCGGCCCGGCGGGGCGCCGAGCCTGTCGAAGGACATGCACCCCGCCTTCGCCGTGCTGATCGTCGCCGCCTGCGCCGCGCTCGTCGCGGCCATCGTGCGGGACGGACGGCGCTGACGGCGTCCCCGCCATCCCCCTTCTTCGATCCCTCAACGAGAGGAACACCATGTTCAGCAACGTCCGCGTCGCCTCGATCCTGATCCCGCTCGCCGTGGCCGGCGTCCTGGCGGGCAACGTCCCGGCCGCCCACGCCACCGCCGGCGCGGCCCAGTGCCGGGGGGAGGGGGTCGACGCCTCCGCCCGCATCCGCTACCGGGCCGACATCGTCATCAACGCTCCGCTGAGCAGGATCTTCGGCCTGCAGACGCGTGTGGAGCAGTGGCCCGACTGGCAGCGGCCCGTCCTGTCCAGCAAGCGCCTCGACCACGGCCCGCTGCGTCCCGGCTCGTCGTGGCGGTGGACCACGCCCGCTCCGGCCACCGCCACCACCCCGGCCACCACCATGCACATCACCTCCACCCTCCGGCGCGTCAAGCGCGACGCCTGCCTGCTGTGGACCGGCCCGGCGGTCGGTAAGGGCGTGCGCATCGACCGGGGCGTGCACCTGTGGACGTTCACCAAGGTCAAGGGCGGTGTGCGCGTGCACACCGAGGAGACCTGGACCGGCGACCAGGTCGAGGCCGACGTGGCCACCGCCACCAAGCTCCTCGGCGCGGGGCTGGAGGCATGGCTGCGCGACCTGAAGGCCGCCGCGGAGTCCCGCTGACCACGGGCGCGATGTGACGGGCGCGATGTGACGGGCGCCACTGTCCCCGGATGTCACGCGGCGGCGGCGACCGGCGTCTGGTGCGTGTGGCAAGGTCGAGAACCGACAGGCGGGAGCACACGATGGACACCAGCGTCGAACCAGCGGACCAGGCCGACCAGGCCGACCAGGCCGACAGCGCGACCCGGACGTTCGTCGAGCATCGCAACCTGCTGTTCACCGTCGCCTACGAGATGCTGGGCTCGGCCGCCGACGCCGAGGACATCCTGCAGGAGACCTGGTTGCGGTGGGCGTCGGTCGAACTGGAGTCGGTGCGTGACCGGCGCGCCTTCCTGGTCCGCATGGTCACCAGGAAGGCGCTGACGCGGCTGCGCACGATGCGCCGGCGCAAGGAGTCCTACGTCGGGCCGTGGCTGCCCGAGCCGCTGCTGACCTCGCCGGACGTGGCCGAGGACGTCGAGCTGGCCGAGAGCGTCTCGATGGCCATGCTGCTGGTGCTGGAGACGCTCCATCCCACCGAGCGCGCGGTGTTCGTGCTGCGCGAGGTGTTCGGCCTGGAGTACGACGAGATCGGCGAGGCCGTCGGCAAGACCCCGGCGACGGTGCGGCAGATCGCCCACCGCGCCCGGGGGCATGTGGCCGCACGCCGTCCCCGGGCGAGCGTGTCGGCCGAGCAGGCGCGTCAGGCGCTGGCGGCCTTCCAGCGCGCGATCGAGACCGGCGACCTGCAGCGTCTGCTCGACCTGCTGGCCCCTGACGTCGTCCTGCTCACCGACGGCGGCGGCGTGGTGCGGGCGGCGCTCGCGCCGATCGAGGGCGCGGCCACGGTGGCCGGGGTGCTGTCCAGGATCGCCGGGACGGCCCGCCTGCGCCCGGCCCACGTCAACGGCCATCCGGCGCTGCTCGTCGAGCTCGACGGCGAGATCGACAGCGTCGTGGCGATCCGCCTGGACGGCGGCCTCATCAGCGGCCTGTACGCCGTGCGCAACCCCGGCAAGCTGTCCCGGATCGGGCACGAGACCGTCGTGAGCCGCTGACCGGCCGCGGGGAAATCCGGGTGCGGCCGCCGTCTGTCGTCGCTGATCATGACCGGTATGGAAGCGTGTGTGTTCTGCGAGATCGTCGCCGGGCGGGCCGCGGCAAGCGTGGTCCACGGCGACGACGACGTCCTGGCGATCCTCGACCTTCATCCGGCCACGCCCGGTCACGTCCTGGTGATCCCGCGCGCACACGTCCGCGGCCTGGCCGAGGCCGGTGACGCGATCGGCGGGCCGATCTGGCGGGCGGCCCGGCGGGTGGCGGCCGCGCTGCGGGCCTCGGGGCTGCGTTGCGAGGGGGTGCGGCTGTCGCTGGCGGACGGCGAGGCCGCCGGTCAGGACGTCTTCCACCTCCACCTGCACGTGGTGCCGCGCTTCGCGGGCGACGGCGTGGTGGTCAGCGCCGAGTGGCGCAGCCGCTCGCGCGCCCGGCTCGACCAGGACGCAGCGCTGATCCGTGCCGCTCTGCCCCGCTGCCCCGCTGACCCGCTGACCTGGCGTCGGCCGCGGCACCGGGACGTCGTCATGCTCCCCGCATGTTCCGCGAGGCCCGGCTTGACGACTTCGAGCACATCGTCCGCCTCTACCGGCAGTTGCAGCCGGATGACCCGGATGTCGTGAACGGGCCCGACGCGGCGGTCTTCCGGCAGATCCTCGCATCCCCGCGCTGCGTCTCTTCGTGCTGGAACTGGACGGGGCCGTCGTCTCGGCGGGGCGCCGGCTGGGCAAGCGGATCATGGCCGCCACCCTGCAGGCCGCAGGGGAGGCCGGCTGTTACAAGGCGATGCCGATGACAAGCTCGGCCCCACGCCTTCTACTGTCCTGAGTCGGGAATTCTGTTCAGATATCCGGCGAGGCGTTCGAGGATCTCGTCGGCGGTCTTGGTCCAGACGTAGGGCCGCGGCTCGGTGTTCCAGGTCGAGATCCAGTCGCAGATGTCCTTCTCCAGGGCCTGGACGGACTTGTGCACGCCGCGACGGATCTGCTTGTTCGTCAGCTCGGCGAACCACCGCTCCACGAGGTTGAGCCAGGACGACCCGGTCGGGGTGAGGTGCAGATGGAACCGCGGGTGGGCGACCAGCCAGGTGCGGATCGCGGGCGTCTTGTGCGTGGCGTAGTTGTCGAGCACGAGGTGGATGTCCAGGTCCGCGGGGGTCTGCTTGTCCAAGGTGATCAGGAACTTCTTGAACTCCTCGGCGCGGTGACGGCGGTGCAGGGACCCGATGACCTTGCCGGATGCGATCTCCAGGGCGGCGAACAGGGTCGTGGTGCCGGCCCTGACGTAGTCGTGGGTCACGCGCTGCGGGATTCCGGGCATCATCGGCAGCACGGGCTGGGCGCGGTCCAACGCCTGGATCTGCGACTTCTCCTCCACGCAGAACACCAGCGCCCGCTCGGGCGGATCCAGGTAGAGCCCGACGACGTCGTGGACCTTGTCCACGAAGTACGGGTCGGTGGACAGCTTGAACTCCTCGACCCGGTGGGGTTGCAGGCCGAACGCCCGCCAGACCCGCGAGACCGTCGACTGCGACATGCCGATCTCCTTGGCCATCGACCGGGTCGACCAGTGCGTCGCGTTCTTCGGTGTGCTCTCCAAGGTCTTGGTCACCAGTGCCGCGACCTGCTCGTCGGTCACCGATCGGGGCCCGCCCGAGCGTGGCATGTCACCCAGGCCCGCGATCCGATGCTCGACGAATCGGGCCCGCCACCGCCCGACCGCGTGAGGCGTCGACCCGAGCCGCTGCGCGACGTCCTTGTTGGTCGCGCCCGTCGCGCACTCCAGGATGATCCGGCATCGCAACGCCCACGACTGCGGCGTCGACCTGCGCCGCACCCAACCCTCCAGCGCCGCCCGCTCGTCCTCGGACAACACCAGCTCGGCCTTCGGCCGCCCCGTACTCGCCATGACACCAGCATAGAGTTATGAACAGAATTCCTGACTCAGGATGCTAGAGGCGGCGACGCATTTCTACGTTGGGGACGACGACCCCACGGACCGTGTTGTCCGGGCGATGGGCGACCACAGTGAATCCGAGGCGTTCGAACGCAGGCTGAGCACTCCGACTGGCCAAGGTCCGCAGTTCGGTGAGCCCACGGGCACGCGCCTCGCGCATGATGGCAGTGAGCAGGGCGCGTGCAACACCCCTGCCCCCTGATCGTGGATGAACGAACAGCATGTCAACCAAGCCGTCCGGCAGCAGGTCCGTGAACCCCACGACAGTGTCATCAACTTCTGCCACCAGGGTCGACGCTTCTTGCCGCCGCCTGTCCCAATCGCTCAGGTCGGTGCGAGCGGGGCCAGCCCATGCGTCCACCTGGCGCGGTCCGTAAACCAACGAGGCCGTTTGGCGAATCGCGGCTTGGAAGACATCGAAGGTCGCTGTGGCGTCATCTGGGCCTCGGTATGCGCGAATATCACACGTCATGAACCCAGCCTACATATATGGACAGAACTCCTGACTCAGGACACTACCGCGTCTGCGGCTTCTCCGGCGACGCCAGGCACGCGTACGTCGCCCGTCCCTCCTGACGGCCCGCCGCCCGGGGGGCCGTCACAGGGAGCGTTCGAGGAAGCCGAGGATCGTGCGGGCCAGGGTGACGCGGTCGTCCGACAGGGCGTGGTCGGTGGGCAAGAGGTGGTCTTCGAGACGTTCGACGGGGTGTGCCCGGTAGGCGGCGACCAGGGGATCGTGGTGCACTTCGTGCGGCGTGACGACGTCGTGGCCGGTGCCGACGAGGAGCACGGGGCGGCCCGCCAGCCGGGGCGCGAGCCGGGCCAGCCGCCAGGCGTCGCCGCCCGCCTCCATCTCGTCGACCAGCGCCTGCCCGCTGGTGCCGCGCAGGGGGGCCAGCTCGCCGTCGAACGCCTTGACGTACCCGGCCCGTACCTCGGCGTCGGCGCGGGACAGCGCGGCGGCCACGCCCAGGTCGAACGCGGCGACGGAGGCGACGGCGGTCACGGACGGGTCCGCCGCGGCCGTCATCAGCGCCGCGAACCCGCCCATGCTGTGGCCGACCAGCGCCAGGCGCTCCGGGTGGAGCCGGTGGGCGGCGGCCAGGCCAGGCAGCGCGGCGACGACGGCGGCGGCGTCCTCCAGCACGTGCCCCCAGGACCAGGTGCCGCCGACGCCCCATGATCCGCGGTAGTGGAACACCAGGGCGGCGTAGCCGGCGCGGCGCAGCGTCTGGGCGAGGTCGAAGTTGCGCTCGTTGCCGGGGAATCCGTGCAGCAGCACGACGACGGGGTGCGGGCCGCGTCCGGCGGGCAGGTGCAGCACGCCGAGCAGGCGCTCGCCGCCGCTGTCGAACGTCACCTGCGGCGTGGTGGCCGGGAAGTCGGGGTCGCGCGGCGGGTCGGCGGCAAGCGGGTCAAACATGGGTGAACTCCCCGAGCTCGAACCGATCGGTACGACCCGAGACGTTAGCAGCCGATCGAACCGACCGGTACTATCCAAGCCATGCCCGTGGCCAAAGGCTCCACGATCGACCCCGCCCGCACCCGCGCCGCCATCCTGAGCGCCGCCACCGACCTGCTGTACGAGCGCGGCCTCGACGGCATCGGCGTCGCCGGGCTGTGCGCCGGGATCGGCATCTCCAAGGAGACCCTCTACCGCCACTTCGGCACCAAGGAGGGCCTGGTCGAGGCCGTGCTCCGGGAGCGCAGCGACCGGGTCGCCCGCTGGCTGGCCGGCCGCGCCCAGGCCGCGGGCGACGATCCGCGCGCCCAGCTGACCGCGGTGTTCGACGCCCTGCGGCACTGGTATGCCGCCCCGGGCTTCCGCGGCTGCGCCCTGCTGAACGCCGCCGCCCAGCACCACGCCGACCCCGTACGGGCCATCACCGCCCGCCACCTGGACCGCTACCTCGAGCTGCTGACCGGCATCGCCGAACGCGCCGGGGCCGACGATCCCGGGCTGGTGGGGCGGCAGCTGCTGATGCTGGTCGAGGGGGCGACCGTCGTCGCGGCCCATCATGACAGCGCGGCCGCCGCCGACCACGCCCTCCAGGCCGCCCTGACCCTCCTGTCCACTACCACCCCCCGAACGCCCTCCGTCGCCCCCAGCCCACGCCCCACCCCTGAAAGCCCTCCATTCAGGGTCGGAACCGTGAAGCCCCGCACCTAGGGTCGAAGCCGTTCACCGCGACCGGCTCCAAAGCCGTTGCGCGCGACTGATGCAGAGCCGTTCCGCGGGTGGCCCGCGACCGGAGACCCGTCCACCGGCCCGAAGGTCTCTTCCCGTAGGCCCCACAGGAACCTCATCCGTGGCGGAAGCGTCTTGCGACAGGTCCGCCCTCAGGGGCCGTTTGCGGGGGAGAGGCATCCTCGGCGGTTCATGGCCGGGAGGCATCCTCAGTAACCCGCGACCGAACCGCCGCCCGCGGTCGGCGTGGTCGGCGCGGCCAGAAGGCCGTTCGCCGCGTCGAGAAGCCCGCTCCAGCCTGTCCCACCAACAGCCATGGCGGCTTGCGGCATGGGGGCCGAGCCGACATCAGGCCCGCCTGTGGGGCGTCCTCGGCACTCCAGGCCGAGAGGCACCCTCCGTGACATATGGCCAGATTCCCGCCCATCGCAATCGAAAGGCCGCCCACAACAGCCTCCGCCTGAGAGCCGCCCGGGGGAGGGGGCGAAACCCCGCCCCCTCCCGAAGGAGTCGGCCCGCGCCAGAGCCTTGCTGGTTCTCCCGCTCCGCCCTTCGTCCGCACCCCGCCACCAGGCACGAGAACGCGCACGTCGGACAACGGAAGTCGTCTTGACAACTTCATTTGTCGGTGGGAAGGTTGAGGCACCTCAGGAACTCAAGGAGCGACAATCATGCGTAAGATCACCGCCGGCCTGTTCATCTCCCTCGACGGCGTCGTCGAGGCCCCCGACACCTGGCACTTCCCGTACTTCAACGACGAGATGGGCCAGTCGGTCGGCGCGCAGATGCAGGCCGCCGACGCCATGCTGCTGGGCCGGCACACCTACGAGGAGTTCGCCGGATACTGGCCGCACCAGGACCCCGAGAAGGAGCCGATGGCCGAGGCGATGAACAACTCGACCAAGTACGTCGTCTCCACCACGCTGACCTCGCCGTCCTGGCAGAACACCGAGCTCGTGAGCCTGGCCGACCTGGCGGCGTTGCGGGAGGGCCCCGGCGGGAACATCTCGGTCGTCGGCAGCGCCACCCTGGTCGTCTCGCTGCTGCGCGAGGGCCTGCTCGACGAGCTCAACCTGCTGCTCCACCCGATCGTCGTCGGCTCGGGCAAGCGCCTGTTCGACGACGTCCGCGAGCAGATCCCGCTCACCCTGACCACCTCCACCACCTTCAGCACCGGCGTGCTGAACCTGATCTACACGAGGGCATGACATGGCCGCCAAGACCGTCGCCGACAAGCTGCTCATCAAGCCGGCGACCACCGTGTGGGTCTCCGACCCCGCCCAGCGGCCGCTCCTGGGGCCACTGCCCGAGGGCGCCCGCGAGGCCGGGTCCGTCGAGGAGGCGGACGTCGCGCTGATCTTCGCCTCCGACGCCGCCGCGGCCCGCCGGATCCTGGACGAGCACCGCGACGAGATCACCGCGCCGCCCGTGGTCTGGGTTGCCTACCCCAAGGGCAACAAGTCCGACATCAACCGCGACACACTGTGGCCCATCGTCGGCGAGTACGGGCTGCGTCCCAACGGCCAGGTCGCGGTGGACGAGACATGGTCGGCGCTGCGCTTTCGCGCACTGAAGGACGGCGAGCCCCCCTTCACGGGCGGCCGCAGCTGACCCCGCCCGCCACCCCGCCCACCACGCTGCCACCACCCGCCTGACCGGTCAGGCGGACAGGTCGCCGCCCAGCACCAGCAGCAGATGCTCGTCCTCGCCGTGCCGGACCGTGCCGGCGCGCCGGAAGCCGTGGCGTTCCAGCAGCCGCACCGAGCCGGTGTTGCCCGCGAACGGGTCGGCGTATAGGGGCCTGGTCTTCTCCTCCGCCAGGAACAGCCCCAGCGCCGCGGTGCCGACGCCGCGCCCCCAGAAGGGGCGGCCCAGCCAGTAGCCGACGAACCGCCGCTCGCCCTCCCACCAGGACACCACGTTCCCGGCCACCTCGCCCCCGACCGTGACCGTGCGCACCAGGACGGTGGGATCGCCGAGCACCCGGGTGGTCCAGTGGGTCATGAAGGCCGCCCGCTCGCGAGGGGCGAACCTGGACCGCCGGACGGCCTCCTCGTCGTGCTCCTGCTCCAGGAACACCTCCAGATCGGCCTGCTGGACGGGCCGCAGCCGCACGTCATCGCTCATGCCCGCCGAGTGTGCCACCGGGCACCGACAGTTCCGGCGGACCCGCCTCCCGCACCGCCGTTTCCCTCACCCAACGTGATCGCAGCCCTGCCTTTGGGCTGCTGACCGGGGATTTTACCCGGCCATCGAGCTTCACGGAGAGTGACATGGGGTAGTCACGGTGCAGAGTCGCCCGCTCGGGCAGGGAGGAGGAACGCATGACAGGCACAGCCGTCAGCGGGCCGGGGGCCGTCGTCGAGGTGCCGACGGTCACGCTCGCCGGCGGCGGAGTCGCGGCTCGGGCCGCGACGGGCACGGGCACGTCCCCGGTCAGGGCCGCGAGCCGCTGCGATCACCACGGTCACCCCGACGGTCACCCCCATGACGCGGGGCCGGCCGTTGTCCGCAGCGCAACCGCGTACCGCCCGGCCGGCCGCGCACGGTCGTACCTCACCGCGTACGGCCCGGCCGGTCCCGGCGGGAGCTCCTCGCCGGGGTCGTGATCCCGATGCCGGTCCCGCCGCCGGGTCTGACTTCCCCAGTCCTCAGCCCGGCGGCGGGACCTTCTCATGCCCACCCCGGGGCCCGTGCCGGGTTCGTCGAGCAGGATCATGAGCACATGTCCTGAAGGATGAGCCGGCACACGAGGAGGCCAGGGATGAGACCGGTGTACGCGGGCGCGGCGGTGGAGGTGGCCGCGCGGCCGGAGGAGGTGTTCGCGCTGGTCACCGACTGGCCGCGGCACCGCGAATGGATGTTCATGACGTCGGCGCGGCAGGTGGGCGAGCGCCGGGTGGAGGCCTACACCGGGGTGCGGCCGGTGGGGTTCCTGGACACGATGACGATCGTGGCCTTCGAGCCGCCGTCGTACGTGCTGATGGAGCACACCGGGCGGCTGGTGCGCGGGCGGGGCGCGATCCGGGTGCGGCCGTGGCGGGGCGGCAGCCGGGTGATCTGGGCCGAGGAGCTGCTGCTGCCGCTGGGCGCGGCGGGCCGGGCGTTGTGGCCGGTGGCACGTCCGGTGGTGACGGCTCTGGCCCGGTATTCGCTGCGCAGGCTGGCGCGCCTGCTGGAGGCGCCGGCCCGTTAGGTGGCGTCGTGGACGACCAGGGCCAGTTGCACCCGGTTGTCCAGGCCCGCCTTGGTCAGGATGCGCGAGATGTAGCCCTTGACGGTGCCCACGCTCATGTGCAGCTCGCCGGCGATGACCGCGTTGGGCTTGCCCTGCCCGACGGCGAGCGCCACCTCGCGTTCCCGCCGGCTGAGGGCCGACAGCACGCGGCGGGCCTCGGCGCGCCGCCGGTCGTCCTCCTCGGGCATCAGGTGGGCGATCAGGCGGCGGGTGACGCTGGGCGACAGGCTGGGCTCGCCGGCCGCCACCCGTTTGACGGCCTCGACGATGCCTTCGGGCGGGGTGTCCTTGAGCAGGAACCCGCCGGCTCCGGCGCGCAGCGCCCGGAAGACGTGCTCGTCGGCGTCGAAGGTGGTCAGGATGATGACCTGCGGGGCGCCGGTGCGGGCGCGCAGCCGCCGGGTGGCCTCGATGCCGTCGAGGCCGGCCATGCGGATGTCCATCAGCACCACGTCGGGGGAGTGCTCGGCGACCGCGGCCTGGACCTGCCCGCCGTCGGCCACGGCTCCGACCACGCGCAGGTCGGGTGCGCCTTTGAGCATCAGGGTCAGGCCGGTGCGGACGAGCGCGTCGTCGTCGACGATCAGCACCCGGATCGGGCCGGGCTCACTCCGCGACTCATCCACGGGGCCATGGTAGCCGTGCGGCCAGCCGGAACCCGCCGTCGCCGGCCGGTCCGCGGTCCAGCCGGCCGCCCGCCAGGGTGACGCGTTCCTCCAGGCCGGCCAGCCCGGCTCCGGCGCCGGTGGCGGCCAGGTCCGCCCGCGGCCCGGCGGGCGGCGGGTTGCGCACCTCGACGGTCAGCTCCCGGCCGGCCGTGCCGCGCACCTCGACGGTGACGGTCCGGCCGGGGGCGTGCTTGCGGGCGTTGGTCAGGCCCTCCTGGACGACGCGGTAGGCGGTGCGCCGGGTCGGCTCGGGCAGGTCGGCGAAGCGGATGCCGTGTTCACGCAGGTCGATGCGCATCCCGGCCCGCCGCGACTCCGTCACCAGCGGCTCCAGCCCGGCCGGCGGCGGCTCGGCGGAGGGCCGCTCGGCCGAGGCGGGCTGGTCGCCGGGGTGCCGGCGCAGCACGCCGATGACGCCGCGCAGCTCCTGCAGCGCCTGGTGGGCGCTGGCGCGGATGACCTCGGCCGCCTCGGCGACCTCGGCGGGCGTGGCGGCGGCGTTGAAGCGCAGCGCGCCGGCGTGCACGGCCAGCAGCGACAGCCGGTGGGCCAGCACGTCGTGCATCTCGCGGGCGATGTCCAGGCGTTCGGCGCGGCGGGCTTCCTCGGCGCGTTGTCGCTGGTCGGCCTCGGCGCGGCGGGCGCGTTCGGCCAGCGAGGCCAGCAGTTGACGGCGGGTCCTGGCCAGGATGCCCCAGCCGGTGACCGCCCCGCCGAACAGCACCGCGACCAGCGCCCACACCGGGTACGGCGCCAGCCCCGGCGGCCGCAGGGCGAACCTGGCCAGCGAGGCGGCCACCCACGCCGCCCCGACGGCCACGGCCGCGGGCGGACGCCGGTAGAGCGCGACGACCAGCGTGGCGATCCCGGCGGCGACCGAGGCGGCGGCGGCCGGGATCGCCAGCGCGACGGCGGCCAGCCCGGCGGCCACCGGACGGCGTCGGCACCACCACAGCGCCGCGCACGCCCCCGCGCCGCCGATCACGTCGGCCCACAGGTACCAGCGGGGTGTGCCGGGCGCCAGGTCTCCCCACACCACCGAGACGGCGCCGGCCAGGGCGAGCACGACCCCTCCGGCAACCGCGGCCCGCCCCCGCCGCGACCGCCCACGCTGTTTCTCGTCGCCCGTCTGCGGGCTGTTCGCCCCGAACACCATGGCCGATCGTAGCCCGCGTGCGCTGTGCCGGGCGGCAACCGTGGTCAACGGCCGTGGCAACCAAAGTCGTGACCGGGGCACGACCGCGGTGGCCACGGACCGGCCGCAAGGCAGCAGCGCCGCCCCCGCGCGGGAGGGGAACGTGGGGGCATGGTCTCCCTTCAGGCACGCGGCCGGTGGGCCGCGCTCGTCCTGGCCGGGCTCACCCCGGTCGTCGCCGAGCTGACTCTGGGCAATCCGCCGCTGCGCCAGGCGTGGCTGCTGCTGGTGTGGACGCCGATCTACGGCGCGGGCACCGTCCTGATCCGCGAGCTGGTACGCCGTGCCGGTCGCGGGTGGGGGTCGGTGCTGCTGCTGGGGGCGGCGTACGGGATCGTGGAGGAGGGGCTGGCGCTGCAGGCGCTGACCAGCCCCACCCTGTACGGCGCGGCGGGGTGGGCGCCGCGCGTCCTGGGCCTCAACAGCGCCTACACCGAGCTGAACCTCCCCTACCACGCGGTGTTCAGCGTGGCGCTGCCGATCCTGCTGGCCGACCTGCTGTTCCCGGCGCTGCGTCACCGCCCCTACCTGGGGCGGGCCGGGCTGGTGGTGGCGGGCGTGGTGTTCGTGCTGGGCGTGCTGCTGCTGCGCTGGACGGCGGCCTTCATGGACCCCGGCTACCTGGCGCCGTGGCCGGTGCAGGCGGGGTTGCTGCTGGCGGTGGCGGCGCTGGCCGTCCTGGCGTTGCGGGTCGTCCCGCCGCCGTCGGGCACCCCGGCGGGCGGGTCGGCGGGCGGGTCGGCGGGCGTGCCCGCTGCGGCGCTGGTGGCGGTGGGGGCCGGGGGCGTCGCGTTCGGGTATCTGGCGCTGCTGTTCCCCTTCGGCGGGGCCCGGCATCCGGCCTTCACCCAGGGCGGCTGGGTGGCGGCGCCGATGGCGGCCGCGGCGCTGCTGGCCGTGGTGGCCGCGCTGCTGGTACGGCGGTGGGCGGCGCGCGGCGGCTGGGGCGACCGGCACAGCCTGGCGCTGGCGGGCGGCGCGCTGGTCGGGCACACCGCCTTCGGCGTGCTCGCCAACGGCCAGACGCCCGCCGACCGGATCTCGCTCACCGTGCTCGGCCTGGTGATGGCCGCCCTCCTGGCGCTGCTGGCCCGCCGCACGGGCCGGCTGCCGGCACCGGCCGGTACGCGCTGACCCACAGCGCCCGTACGTGCCCGTACGTGCCCGTACGTGCCGGCCTTCAGCGCGCCGCGGCGGCGGGCTGGGCGTGGCGCTGCACGGCGGCGGCGAACGCGGCGATCAGCGGGTGCGGACGCCGCCCGTCGCCGGCCAGCTCCGGCTGGAACAGCGTGCCGACGAAGAACGGGTGGCCGGGCAGCTCGGCCACCCGCACCATGCCGTCCTCGGCGTGGCCGGAGAAGACGAGCCCGTGTGCGGCCAGCGTCCCGCGGTAGGCGTCGTTGAGGCCGTAGGAGCAGCTGTAGGCCTCGACGATGGACGTGGTCCCCATGATCTGCTCGATCCGCGAGCCGGGGGTCAGGCGCACCAGCCCCTCGTGCCCGGCCAGCGAGCACGACAGCGGCTCCAGCAGGAACGCCTCGGCGCCGGGGGTGTTCTCGGCGTGGTCGACGTCCAGCCCGCACACGTTGCGGCCGTACTCCAGCAGCATGTGCTGGAAGCCGCCGCAGGTGCCCAGGAACGGGATGCGCCGCTCGCGGGCGGTGCGGGCGGCGTTGACGGCGCCGGCCTCGCTGGCGTACGGGCTGCCGGGCATGATCCAGATGCCGTCGAAGCCGTCGAGGTCGTCGGCCTCGGTGGTGGGGATCCAGTAGGGGTCCAGGGCGATGCCGTCGCGTTCGCGCAGCGCCTCGATCAGGCGGGGGACTCGGGCGTGGGACCGGACGCTGGGTGAACGGTCCGCGACCAGGGCGATTCTCATGCCTCCATCGTGACCTCCACCCGCACTTAAGCGCCAACGATGATGTCTGCACCTGCTATAAGCATTACTGATGGACCCGAATCTGTTGCGCACGTTCGTGACGGTGGCCCGCCTGCGCTCCTTCTCGGCCGCCGCCCACGAGCTCGGCTACACCCAGTCGGCGATCTCCCAGCAGGTCGCGGCGTTGGAGGCCGACCTGGGGCTGCCGCTGCTCGGCCGCCGCCCGGTGGAGCCGACCCCGGCCGGGGAACGGCTGCTGGAGCACGCGGGGCCGCTGCTGCTGCGCCTGCGGGCGGCGCGCGCCGACGTGCTGCGCGCGGCGGCCCAGCCGGCCCACCGGCTGCGGCTGGCCGCGACCCCGCTGGCGGTCAACGCCGTGCTGGCCGGACGGCTGGCCGAGGCGCGCGCCGCCCAGCCGCGGCTACGGGTCGAGGTACGCACCTGCGACCGGGACCGGCTGGCCGAGCTGCTGGCCGAGGGCGAGGCCGAGCTGGGGCTGGCCGACGGCATCGCCGCGCCCAGCGACCCGCTGCGCCTGCCGGAGTCGGGCCCGATGACCACGGTGGGCGTCAGCGAGGAGGACCTGGTGGTGGCGTTGCCGCCGGGGCATCCGCTGGCGGGACGCCGGGCGTTGCGGCTGGCCGACCTCGTCGACGCCCGCTGGCTGCAGACGCCGCTGTGCCCGTTGCCGCGCCTGCGTGACCTGGCCGGTGACGGGTTCGCCGCCGCGCTGGTCTACCAGGGCGACGACGTGCACACCGTGCTCAACCTGGTGGCCGCCGGGCACGGGCTGACGCTGCTGCCGGCCTCGGCCGGGCGGGGGGTGCCGCTGGTGGCGCCGCGCCTGGTGCACCGCGTGGAGCTGGTGCACGGCGCGCTGCCGCCCGGCCCGGCCGCCACCTTGGCAAGGGCCCTGACCGGCCCTCCTGCCTGACGCTCCGGATGCGGGCCGGTGGGGCCCGGCAGGGGACGGGTCAGTGCCAGCCGGTCACCCCGCCCGGCACCGGCGCGGCCGGGTCGTAGGGCTCGCGGGTGAAGACGAACGTGTTGAGGTCGAGGTGGTCGGCGGCCACGCGCAGCGTCTCGCCGGCGTAGTAGCCGTCCAGCCCGAGCCAGGTGCCGTCGTCCTGGGGCACGAACCGGGAGGCGCGCCCGCTGCCGTCGACGGGCGCCAGCGACAGCCCGCGGTCGGGCAGCAGCCGCAGCGCGTACGGCTTGGGCCCCCAGTGCCACAGCCCGGTCAGCGCCAGCAGGTCGGGGTCGGCGGGGGCGGGCTGCCATTCCTCGGGCAGGCGCGGCTCGTGCTCGTCGAGGATGTCGAGCAGGTCGGTGGGCAGGGAGCCGGTCATGCCGCTGGTGGTGTTGGCCATGAACAGCACGCCGACGCGTTCGGCCGGGTCGGCCCACACGGTGGCCAGGAAGCCGGGCATGGACCCGGTGTGCCCGGCCAGGCGGCGCCCGCCGACGCGGGCCAGTTGCAGGCCGAGCCCGTAGCCGGCGGTCCAGGAGTCGCCGTCGGCGACGCCGGCCGGTTCGCGCATCTCGGCCAGGGTGTCGGGCGACAGCACGCCGCCGGTGTCGCCGCCGACGAAGGCGGCCCAGCGGGCCAGGTCGTGCGGGGTGGACCACAGCTGCCCGGCCGGCCCCATGGCCACGGCGTCGTGCTCGGGCTCGGTCAGCACCGTGTCGGCCCACGGGTGGACGGCGTAGCCGGTGGCGTGCGGGGCGCGGGGACGGGCGGTGGTGGCGTTCATCTCCAGCGGCGCCAGCACCTCCTGCCGCACGGCCTGCTGCCAGCCGGTGCCGCGCAGCCGGGCCACCAGCTCGCCCAGCAGCGCGAACCCGACGTTGGAGTAGTGGTAGAGGCGGCCGGGCCGGTGCCTGACCTGGCCGGGGCCCACCCGCTTGAGCAGGTCGGGCAGCTCCAGGCCGGGGGTGCGCTCCCACCAGTCGGTCGGCGGTTCGGCGGTCAGGCCGGAGGTGTGGGACAGCAGCTGGGCGATGGTGGCCTGCCCGGCGGCGGTGCCGGGCAGGTGGCGCTCCAGCGGGTCGGTCAGCGCGATCCTGCCCTCGTCGCGCAGCCGCATGACGGCCACGGCCACGATCGACTTGGTGATCGACCCCAGCCGGTACTGGGTGGCCGGGGTCGGCGGGCCGTCGCCGACGCGGCCGCGGCCGCCGAACCACACCGTCCGCCCGTCGCGGACGATCGCCGCCGTCAGCGACGGCACCCTGCACTCGGCCTGTTCGACGGCCAGCCTGCGCAGCAGCGCGCGGGCCGTCACCTGTCCCACCTGACTCATGGGCGACAAGACTAGCGGCGCCGGGTGGCCGGGCCCTCATCGATCGTGGTGCTGCGGGGAGACCAGGCCGGCGTCGTAGGCGGCGATGACGAGCTGGACCCGGTCGCGGGCGCCGAGTTTGGTGAGCAGGCTGGCGATGTGGGCCTTGGCGGTGCCGGGGCTGATGTGCAGCCGGGCGGCGATCTCGGCGTTGGACAGGCCGCGCCCGGCCAGGGTCAGCACCTCGCGTTCGCGCGCGGTGACGCCCAGCGGCTCGCGCGGCAGCGGGCGGGGTTCGGGGCGGCCGGCGAACTCGGCGATGAGGCGGCGGGTGACGCTGGGCGCGATCAGCGCGTCGCCGGCCGCGACCACGTGGACGGCGGACAGGATGTCCTCCAGCGCCATGTCCTTGACCAGGAACCCGCTGGCTCCGGCCCGCAGCGCGGCGTGGACGTTGGCGTCGTCGTCGAACGTGGTGAGCATGATCACGCGGGTGCCGGGGGATTCGGCGGTGATGGTCTGGGTGGCCTCGATGCCGTCCATGCCGGGCATGCGGATGTCCATCACGACGACGTCGGGGCGCAGCTGCCGGGTGAGCTGGACGGCTTGGGCTCCCGTCCCGGCCTCCCGGCGACGACGACGCCGGCGGTGCCGTCGATGACCATGCGCAGCCCGGCGCGGATCAGCGGCTGGTCGTCGGCGAGCAGGACGCGGACGGTCACCGTGCCTCCCCGTGCGTGCCGCGGCCGCTCTCGCCCACCGGGGCGGGGGGTGGCAGCGGCAGGGCGGCGGTGACGCGGAAGCCGCCCTGCGGGCGCGGCCCGGCGCTGAGACGGCCGTCGAGCAGGGCGGCTCGCTCGCGCATGCCGGCGATCCCGTACCCGCTGCCGGGCGATCCCGTGACGGTGGCGGGGCCGGTCGCGGCGGGGCCGGTTGCGGTGCCGTGCCCGTCGTCGGTGATGTCGACCCGCAGCTCGCCGGGCGCGTAGTCGAGGACGACCTGGCAGTGGCGGGCGCCGGCGTGGCGGACGACGTTGGTCAGCGACTCCTGGACGATGCGGAAGGCGCACCGGTCGACGGCCGGGGGCAGCTCGCGTGGCGTGCCCCGGCGGCGCACGTCCACGTGCAGGCCGGCGGCCGTGGTCGTCGCGGCGAGCCGGTCGAGGTCCGCCAGCCCCGCCAGCCCCACCGGCGACCCCGACCCCGTTTCCGGCTCTCCGGCGGCCGGGGGCTCGCGGAGCACGCCGAGCATGTGCCGCAGCCCTTGCAGCGTCTGCCGGCCGGCGGCCTCGATCGCGCCGAGCGCCTGGCGCGCCTGCTCCGGCCGGCTGTCGATCACCCGGGCGCCCGCGCCGGCCTGGATGGCGATGACGCCGATGCTGTGGGCGACCATGTCGTGCAGTTCGCGCGCGATGCGCAGCCGGTCGGCCGTGACCGCCTGAAGCTCGGCCTGCGCACGCAGCGCCTGCCCGTACTCGCGTCGTTGCCGAAGCGTCGTGCCCGCCGTCCAGGCGACCACGACCCCCAGCACGAGCAGCAGCGCCAGCGCGAGGAAGCCCGGCGCGGCGACGCGCAGCCCCTGCGCCAGCAGCGTCCCGTGCCAGACCGCCTGCTGAACGAGCAGCGTGGCGGCCGCCGCCACCAGCCCGGTCCGGCGCGTACGCGTGGCCGTGACAAGACACACCAGCAGGTCGGCCGCCGCCAGCAGCGGCCAGATCCGCTCGGCGGGCTGCGCCCAGGCCACCGCCACGACCAGTTCGGCCAGCAGCACCGCCAGCACCGCGCACGGCCGCCGCCGGGCCCACACCATCGGGACCGCCATCGCGGTGGCGAACCCAAGGTGCGCCCCGCCCACCGGCAGCGGGCTCTCGCCGTCGGCCAGCGTCACGACGTACAGCAGCGGCAGGCAGGCCACCACGGCGCACCACGACAGCGCCGTCCGCACGCCGTGCGGCAGCCGCTGCGTCAAGGGTGGCCTGGGCGTTGGTTCGCGCACCCGGCCGATCGTAGTCACCGGTCCCCGCCGCGGGCATCGGCCTGCCGGCCTATGCCCGCGGGCCACCCCGCCGGTACGCGAACCGGCCCGCGGCCAGATGTCCCGCCCGCCCGGCCTGCGACACCGTTGACCACGTGATCGAAGTCAACCGACTGACCAAGCGTTACGGCGCGGTGACGGCCGTCAACGCGCTGACCTTCACCGTGCGGCCGGGCTGCGTCACCGGGTTCCTCGGCCCGAACGGCGCCGGCAAGAGCACCACGATGCGGATGATCCTCGGGCTCAACAGGCCCACCAGCGGCACCGCCACCATCGACGGCCGCCCCTTCGCCCGTCACCGCGCCGGCCTGCGGCACGCCGGCGCGCTCCTGGACGCCGGCGACGTGCACGGCGGGCGCACCGCGGCGGCGCACCTTGCGGCGCTGGCCCGCGGCAACGGCCTGCCGCGCCGCCGGGTGGGCGAGGTGCTGCGGGAGGTGGGTCTGGAGGGCGTGGCCCGCCGCCGGGTGGGCGGTTTCTCCCTGGGCATGCGCCAGCGGCTCGGCATCGCCGCCGCCTTGCTGGGCGACCCGCCGGTGCTGCTGTTCGACGAGCCGGTCAACGGCCTGGACCCCGAGGGCGTGCGCTGGGTGCGCGGCCTGTTCCGCCGCCTGGCCGCCGAAGGACGCACCGTGCTGGTCTCCAGCCACCTGATGAGCGAGATGGAGCACACCGCCGACCGGCTCGTCGTCATCGGCCGGGGCGAGTTGATCGCCGAGGAGAGCTTGGCCGAGTTCGCCGCCCGCGGCACCGGCTCGTCGGTGACCGTACGCTGCGGCGACCCCGCCGAACTGGCCGCCGTCCTGACCCAGGCAGGCGCCCGCGTGCATCAGGACGACGACGGCGCCCTGACCGTCACCGGGCTGAGCGCCGCCCGCATCGGCGAGCTCGCCTTCGAGCGGCGCATCGTGCTGCGGGAACTCGCCCCGCGCCGGGCCTCGCTGGAGCAGGCGTTCATGGAGCTGACCGCCGACCGCGCCGACTACCGCGCCGACTACCGCGCCTTGGAAGGTGACCGGCGATGACGGCCGCCCGCATGCGTGACCTGCTGGCCGCCGAGTGGATCAAACTCTGGTCGTTGCGCTCCACCCGCTGGCTGCTCGGCCTCGGCCCGCTGGCCATCGTCGCCTTCGCCGTCCAGAGCAGCCTGAACGCCTACCGCGAGTGGCCGACCTTCCCGCCGATGCAGAAGGCCACGTTCAGCCCCTTGAACGAGGCGTTCAGCGGACTGTCGGCCACCATGCTCATGATCGGGGCGGGCGGCCTGGGCGCGCTGACGATCGTCGGCGAGTACGCCACCGGCCTCATCCGCACCACCCTGACCGCCGTCCCGGCCCGTCACCGCGTCGTGGCCGCCAAGCTCGCCGTCGTCGGCGGCGTGCTGCTGGCCACCGGCGTGCTCGTCTCGGCCGCCACCTTCGGCGTCAGCCAGGCCATCCTGTCCGGCCGCGGCGTCGCCGCCTGGCCCGGCGATCCCGGCGTGCTGCGCGTGCTGGCCGCCAACGCGCTCCTGGCCCCGGTGTCAGGGCTGGTCGGCATGGGAATCGGCGCGCTGCTGCGGCACACCGCGGCCGCCGTCGTGTGCGTCTGCGCGGTGCTGGTCATCGTGCCGACGTTCTTCCGGCCGACCGTCCACCAGTGGCTCAACGACCTCTACGCCCTCGTCCCCTTCTACGTCTGGCGGACCTGCCTGGGGCTGCCCCAGCTCCGCGACGATCCCGCCCTGCCCACGGTGGCCGGCTCCTGGGCCGTGTTCGCGGCCTGGCCGCTGGCCGCCGCCGTCCTGGCCATGTTCGTCGTGCACCGGCGCGACGTCTGACCGCTTTTGAGAGGAATCCGATGAACTCCCTGATGTTCCGGCCGCTGGCAGCCAGCCTGGCCCTGGCCGTCACGGCCTGCGCCGCGCCGACCACCGCGCCGACCACCGCGCCGACCACCCCGCCGACCGTCACGGCCACGCCCGTCGCCGCCGCGTCCCCGGCCGTTGCCCGGCTGGAACTGCCGCGCCCCACCGGCCCCGATCCGGTCGGCCGCGACGTCCTGTACCTCATCGACACCAGCCGTAAGGACCCGTGGGTGCCGCAATCGGGCCCGCGCCGGCTGATGGTCTCGATGTACTACCCCGCCCGCTCGGCCACCGGCGCCCCGGCCCCCTTCATGACGGTGGAGGAGGCCGCGTCCTTGCTGCGGCGCAAGGCCCCCGGCGCCGAGCTGCCCGCCGAGATCGTCAGCGGCATCCGCACCTACGCCCGCACCGGCACGCCCCCCAGGCACGGCCGCCGCCCGCTGGTGGTCCTCTCACCCGGCCTCGGCCTGCCGCGGGCCAGCCTCACCTCCCTGGCCGAGGACCTGGCCAGCCGCGGCTACGTCGTCGCCTCGCTCGACCACGCCTACGAATCGTCGGGGACCGTCTTCCCCGGCGTCGGCCTGCTCACCTGCGCACCCCTGTGCGACCAGCCCAAACCCCCCGAGGGCGGCAAGGCCGCCATCGCCAGGAACCGCGCCGGGGACGTCTCCTTCGTCCTGGACCGGCTGACCGGCCGCCACCCGGCCTGGAAACGCGCCGACCTGATCGACGCCGAACGCGTCGGCATGGCCGGCCACTCACTCGGCGGCGAGGCCGCCTCCGCCACCATGGCGACCGACAAGCGGATCAAGGCCGGGATCAACCTCGACGGCACCATCAGCGCCACCCTCCCCGCCACCGGCCTGGGCGATCGCCCCTTCCTGCTGATGGGCAGCCAGAGCGACCACAGCCCCGGCAAGGACGACACCTGGGACAGCGCCTGGCCGACCCTGCGCGGCTGGAAGCGCTGGCTCACCGTCGCCCAGGCCCAGCACAGCAGCTTCACCGACCTGGCCATACCGCAGAGCAGGATCGCCCCGCCGGCTCCCGGCATCATCGCCGCCGAACGCGGCCTGACGCTCACCCCCGCCTACGTCGCCGCCTTCTTCGACCAGCACCTCAAGAAGATCAGACGACCCCTGCTCGACGGGCCCACCCCGGACAACCCCGAAGTCGCCTTCCACAACCCGTGACCCCGCACCGGGAGGCTCACCGCCGCCTTTCCGCGTCCGCCGCCCTTCCCCCCATCACGCCCGGGGCCCGTCAGCGGGTGGGGGCGCGGTCGAAGGCGTCGAGGATGAGGCGGCTGGCGTCCAGGTCGCGGGCGGTGTCGCCGAGCCGGGGCACCTCGATGGGGCCGGGCCAGGTGTGGCCGCCACCGTCCACCGTGTACAGGCGCAGCGTGGCTCCCCGCGGGCAGGACGTCCACAGGCGCAGCCGGACGCGGCGCAGGGGATGGCTGGTGGCGGGGGAGGAGCAGCGCTGGGCGGCGGCCCAGGCGTCCATGGTCTGCTCGACCGGGGGCAGCACGATGAGCGCGGCCAGATGCCGCAGGTCGCCGCCGGGCTCGGGGTGGCCGCCGTCGTAGGGGACCAGGCGGTCGGCGGTGCCGTGGAAGGCGACGATCGTGGTCGGGACGGGGTGGGCGCAGGGCTGGGCGATGGGGATGCCGGCCACGGCGGCCACGCCGCTCAGGCGTCCGTCCAGGGCGCAGACGAGCGAGGCGGCCAGGCCGGCGCCGTAGGACAGGCCGGCGGCGAACTCGCGTCCGGGCTGGGCGCACTGGTGGCGTTCGACCTCGTCGAGCAGGGCGGCCAGGTAGGCGGTGTCGTCGGGGCCGGCGGTGTGCGGCAGGGTCCAGGCCAGCCGTCCGGGCGCCGATTGGGGGGTGATGACGATGTAGCCGCGGCTCGGGCCGACCTGGGACAGGCGGCTGTAGGCGGCCTGTTCGGCGGCGTTGGAGCCGAGGCCGTGCAGGTTGAGCAGCACGGGGTGCGGGCCGGGGCCGTCGGGGACGGCCAGCAGGTAGCGGCGGGTCAGGCCGGCGACGGTCAGCTGGTGGGGACCGGAGGCGAGCCGACGAGCCGTGGCGGCACATCCACTGCTCGCCGCACCCCGCCCCTGCCCGCGCATCCGCCCCTGTCCCTGGTCCCGCCCGAGGCCGTGCCCAAGGTCCTGCCCAAGGTCCTGCCCAAGGTCCTGCCCAAGGTCCTGCCGCTGCCCGTCTCCCTGCGCCTGTCCGGGAGTCCGGCCCTGAGCCCGGCCCAGCGCGGGGTTCTGCGCGGGGTCCTGCGCCGGGCCTTGCGTCCGCGGGGGAGTCGCCCCCTGGGACGATCCCGGCGGGGGCGCGGCTGCGGAGGGCGGTGAGGATGCCTGACGGCCGGCAGAAGGCGACCGTTCGCCTGCGCCCGGCAAAGAGGCACCGCGCAGCCGGACAACACCGCCAAAACCAAGAGCGACATCAGCGCCAAGACCGTGGTGCTCGCGCTCCTGCCCATCTCGCCCCCCGCGCGTGCCGATGGTCGTACTGGCAAGTGTGCCTCCCAGGGCCGCCCGTACGCGCGCATGCCGAAACCGGCCGCCCCCTGTGCCCCGGGGACGGCCGGTCAGGGGCGGCGGGTCAGCACACGATGAAGATGCTCTTCCAGCCGACGGGGGTGCGCTGCTCGGCGTTGCGGTTGGAGGCCAGTTCGAAGTGCATCACGCCGGAGGCGTTGGGCTGGTTGTACATGCGGCCGCTCTGGCCGTCGCCGTACCACTTGTAGGAGCCGTGGTAGGGGATGTTGGACACGCCGCAGGCGTCCAGGACGACCGAGCGGCCGGTGAAGCCGGGGCCTTCGTAGGCGACGTACTGGGAGGCGTAAGCGGCGCCGGCCGAGGCGAGGACGAACCCGGCGGTGATCGCGGGGACGAGAAGGATCTTCTTCAACGTGTTCTCCTTCGAGGGTTCCTGACGAATGCCCACGTTGGGTAATCGTATGGCAACCCTTCGTACACGTCGAGGCGTTTTCGCTGATGGCGAGGGCGAGGGGCCGTCGAGGACGGTTGGCGACAGCGGTCGGGGCCGTCAAAAAAGGCCGCTCACCGCAGCGCCTGCCGGCGGCGGTGAGCGGCTGGAAGCCGGCCCGAAAAAGGAAGGGGGAGCGGGGGAGCGGGGGAGCGGTCAGGACTTGGCGTGCAGGGCGCTGCCCTTCTTCCACTGCGAGAAGGGCAGCTGCCAGTAGCCCCAGCCGTTGTTCCACTCCAGCTCACGGTTGGTGCCGGTGATCTCCACGACGTCGCCGCGCTGGAAGTTGTCGTAGAACCACTTGGCCTGGTCGGGGCGGGAGTTGATGCAGCCGTGGCTGACGTTGCGCACGCCCTGGGCCCAGACGTTGTCCTTGGCGTGGACGTACTCGCCGGAGTTGGAGATGCGCACGGCGTGGTCGATCATCACGTCGTAGTAGCCGGGGTCGCCCTTCTTGCGGCCGGGGGAGATCATGCGCACGGGGTTGCCGCGTTCCATCGTCAAGTGCACGCCGGAGGTCGTGGTGTACTCGCGGGTGGTGGCCATGCCGGCGCTGATGCGCATGGTCTGCACGCGCTTGTTGTCCTTGTAGACGTACATCATGTGGGTCTTGGTGTTGACCTTGCTGATGACCTTGGCGCCGATCTTGAGGCTGGCGGAGTAGTCCTTCACGCCGTACAGGCCCTTGCCGGCCTTGACGCCGGTGATGCGGGCGTTGAAGGTGACCTTCTGGTGGGCGGGCCAGTACTTGGCGGTGCGGTAGATGACGGTGGTGTCGTTGATCCACCGCCAGGCGCCGGTGACGGGCTTCTCGGCCTCCACCTCCAGGGCGCGCTCGACGGCCGCCTTACCGGTGACGGGCTGGTTGAAGGTGACGATGATCGGGGCGCCGACGCCGACGGTCTCGCCCTTGGCGTTGGGCGTGACGTCGGCGACCTGCAGCTCCCGCTCGGGCTTGACCGTGGTGAAGGTGCTGGTGGCGGCGGTGGTCCCGGCCTTGGCCGAGACGTTGTAGTTGGTGGAGGGCCTCAGCGGCGTCCGGGAGACCCATTTGGTCTTGTCGGCGTTGAACCTGCCCTCGACCGTGTGGCCGCCGCCGTCGACGGTCACCTCCTCCAGCGCGCCGCCGGCGGCGGTGACCACGACCTTCTTGTCGGGGCTGACCTTGGCGCTGCCTTCGGCGGGGCTGATGGTGACGGTGGGCGCCTGCGGGGTGGCCACCGTGGTGGCGTCGGGCGCCTCCGGCCCGCGCGAGGCGGCGTTCCCGCTCGAGCAGGATGCCGTCAGGGCCGCCACCGCCAGCAGCGCGAGGCCGGCGGCAGACTTCGTCCATGCGGGCGCAACGTTCAAGACTGTCCTCTCCCCCAGGGCGGCAAACCCACCCCAAAGACTTTAATGCTCCTGCATGTATGACGCAGAAGCATTTAGGAGAGTTCGGTCACATTTGCATCACTAATTGCTGTCAACCCCAGGTCAACCTGCGTCAACGCGACGATCAACGCTCCTGCCCCGCGAGGGTTCAGCGCCGCTCCAGGCGGTGGGTCAGGCTCGTGTGCCGCCGACCGGCGCCCTTGGTCCGTACGGCCTGGGCCAGCGCCCGCCGCGACCCCACGATCACCACCAGCCTCTTGGCCCGCGTGATCGCGGTGTAGAGCAGATTGCGCTGCAGCATCATCCACGCGCTGGTGGCCAGCGGGATCACCACCGCCGGATACTCACTGCCCTGACTGCGGTGGATGGAGACGGCATAGGCGTGGGCCAGCTCGTCCAGCTCGTCGAAGGCGTAGTCGACCTCCTCGTCCTCGTCGGTGCGCACGGTCAGGCTGTGGTCGTCGGGACGGATCCCGGTGACGATCCCCACCGTGCCGTTGAACACCCCCGCCGCACCCTTGTCGTAGTTGTTGCGCAACTGGGTGACCTTGTCGCCCACCCGGAACACCCGCCCGCCGTAACGGCGTTCGGGCATGCCCTCCCGGGCCGGCGTCAGCGCCTCCTGCAACGCGATGTTGAGCGCCCCGGCCCCGGCCGCGCCGCGGTGCATCGGCGCCAGCACCTGCACCTCACGCCGGGCGTCCAGCCCGAACCTGGCCGGGATACGCCGCGCGACGACGTCCACCGTCATCGCCGCGATCTCCTCCGGCTCCTCGCACGGGAACAGAAAGAAGTCCGACATGCCGGCCAGCACCGGATGGTGGCCCGTGTTGACCCGGTGCGCGTTGGTCACCACCCCCGACTCCTGCGCCTGACGGAAGATCTGCGTCAGCCGCACCCGCGGCACGTCCACGGCGGCCAGCAGATCCTTCAGCACCTCCCCGGCCCCCACCGAGGGAAGCTGGTCCACGTCGCCCACCAGCAGCAGATGCGTGCCCGGCGCCACCGCCTTCAACAGCTTGTTGGCCAGCAGCAGATCCAGCATCGACGCCTCGTCCACCACCACCAGATCGGCGTCCAGCGGGTTGTCACGGTCGAAGGTGGCCTCCCCGCCCGGCCTCAGCTGCAACAACCGGTGCACCGTGGTGGCCTCGTGCCCGGTCAGCTCCGACAACCTCTTGGCCGCCCGCCCGGTCGGCGCGGCCAGGATCACCTTGGCCCGCTTGGCCCTGGCCAGCGTCACGATCGACCGCACGGTGAAACTCTTGCCGCACCCCGGCCCGCCCGTCAGCACCGCCACCTTGCACGTCAGCGCCAGCCGTACCGCCTGACGCTGCTCCGGCGCCAGCTCGGCGCCCGTCTGGGCCGCCAGCCACGACTCGGCCCGCTCCCAGTCGACGTCGGCGAAAGACCGCAACCGGTCATGACCGCTGTTCAGCAACGACAACAACCCGCCGGCCAGCGACAGCTCGGCCCGGTGGAAGGGCGGCAGATACACCGCCGGCACGCTGTTGTCCCCGGCGGGCACCTGCTCACGCACCACCCCCTCCTCGGCCGCCAGCTCCTCCATGCACCGCGTGGCCAGCTCGGCCGGCACGTCGAGGATCTTGACCGCGTCGGCCACCAGGTTCGGCGCCGGCAGATAACAGTGGCCGTCGTCGGCCGCCTGCGACAACGTGTACCGCAGCCCCGCCTTCACCCGCTCCGGACTGTCATGGGGGATCCCCACCGCCTGGGCGATGGTGTCGGCCGTCTTGAACCCGATGCCCCACACCTCATCGGCCAGCCGGTACGGCTGCCCGCGCACCACCGAGATCGACGACTCCCCGTACTGCTTGAAGATCCGCACCGCGATCGACGTGGACACCCCGACCCCCTGCAGAAAGATCATCACCTCCTTGATGATCTTCTGCTCCTCCCACGCCGCCGCGATCATCTTCGTCCGCTTGGGCCCCAGCCCCGGAACCTCCACCAGCCGCTGCGGCTCCTGCTCGATCACCTCCAGCGTCCCCGTACCGAAATGATCGACGATCCGCTCGGCCATCTTCGGACCGATCCCCTTGATCAGCCCCGACCCCAGATAACGCCGGATGCCCTGAACCGTGGCCGGCAACACCGTGGTGTAGGACCACACCTCGAACTGCCTGCCGTAGCGCGGATGCGACGTCCACCGCCCCCGCAACCGCAACGACTCCCCGACCTGCGCCCCCAGCAACGGCCCCACCACCGTCAGCAACTCCGCCCCCGACCGCTCGGTGGCCACCCGCGCGATCGTGTACCCCGTCTCCTCACTGGCGAAGGTGATGCGCTCCAGGACCGCATCGAGGGATGAAACGAGTGAACCATCGCCGTCAGGCTTCACGCAAACCCCTCTCACGCCTGTTTTGAAGGCAAGGGTAGAGCAGCAGGCAGACAAGGACCGGGGGAGCCGCACGCGCCCCCGGCAGCCCTGCACCACACGGTCTTGTGTAGTTTTGTGTCGATCGTGTGGCTCACACAGAACGGTAATGATCATGAGAACCCGCGCCGAAGCGCTCGCCGCTGCTGGCCGCGTCCTGGCCGAAGCGAGGGCGCGCCGAGATTCCCTGTCCTCTGAGGAGGCCGCACGGGCTGCATTTGCGCCCGGCGGCCCGAGTGTGGAGGAACTGGTCGCCCTCATTTCCGGGCAGCGACAGAGGGCGCGCGAGCGCGCCGCCTGAGCGGGCGCCAGAAACACCCTCTCCATCACCGGGGGGAGACTCCGACCGATCCCCTCCCGATACCCCCTCCGCGCTCCTGTGTGCGTCGCTGAGCGCATGTCCCCAAGATCGACCCCCGATATCGGGGGGTGCGTCGCACGCGCTCCGCGTGCGTTAGACGCGTTTCTGCGGTGAAGTTCCGTAATGTCTCTCAGACTCATTGCACTCTCGCGCTGAGTCTGCAAATCTGATCACCCGCACCAACCAAAACCCACACTGACCAGGGAAAACGCCTCCCAGGGAGCGGCAATGATCACTCGGCTCTACACCCGCAACGCACCCCAGCTCGCGGTCGGCATCGAGGTCTACCACCTCACCATCCACCTGCCCGGCCAGACGAACTACATGGGCGACATCACTCCCAGAGGCGATGTCTGGATGCTGCACTTCAGCGGCGACCAGGCCGACAAGGACTTCTTCGCCCCTGACGCCCTCGACCACTACGGCGAGAACGAGCTGCACGAAGGCGACGACGGCCCGGCCTCGGATCAGAGCTTCGAGGACTTCTTGGAGGCCGAGCATCAGTATCTGATCGAAGACGGCTGGGTCTTGCTGCCGCACGACTTCGGCATCTCGCAAACCGCAGCCTGCATCATCGCCCGCTCCTACGAGCTGGCTACGCCCCCTACCCACTAGCGATACCGCATCCCGAAAAGAGGACCACATGAGCACCTGCTACCAGGCGATCGCCATCGACGACTCCACCTTCGAGCGGGACCTCGACGGCGCCCCCCTGCCCGCGAACCACCTGGTCGTCGTGGCCGAAGCCCAGGAGCACATCGAGGAGGACGGGACGACCATGCTCGTGGCGCTCCCGCGCATCGTCGCCGTCATCGACACCGGCGTGCAGCTCGACGACGACGCCCCGAACCTGGACGAGCTGCTGGACCGCCACGGTTGGAAGGTCACCGGCGACGACAGCGCCGGTGAAGACGTACACGAGGTCGTCCCCTCCGACGCCGACGCTGTGCCGCCCGCCGTCACCTACCGGGACGGGAACCCGCTGTCGTACTACCTCGCCGGCCGCGAGCGCCTGAATACGACCGGGTCGATCCGCGATGCGCTCCTCATCGCCACGTTCACTGCCGCCCACGCCGAGAATCCCAACGTGTGCGGCATCGACCACCTGACGATCGAACTGCTGCTGGTCGGTGCCGCCCGGGCCGCCGTGGACGAGAGGCTGGCGTTCGAGCGGACCGAGCTCGGCGCCGCCGACATCGCCTGCAAACAGCGGCTGTTCGCTCTGGCGTGCGACGCGATCGGCACCGCGCTCGACCTCCTCCGCCAGCGGGCCACGTGCCGTACCTGCGACGACCGTGCGGTCTGCCGCACCGCGGACGGCCTGCCGACGTGCGCGAACACCAGCCATTAGGCGCTAGCTGAAGAGCTAGCCATGTCTCCGGCATGGCCCGTCGCTCCCTGACCAACCCCTGACCACACCGCTCGCCTCCTTCACCCCGAGGAGGCGGGCCCTCGCCATCCGAAACCGAAGCAGCCCGAACGGAGCCGTCATGACAACGACCGCCACCCCCGTCGAACTCGGCGAGGGGCTTCTCACCCTCCTGCGGCGCGCCGACACACATTCCGACCCTCGCATCAGTGGCGGCGGCGACACCGTGGCCGACCATCTGCACGCCGCGCTGATCGCGCTCCTGGGCACCCAGGGCTGGGGGCCCGCACAAGCGGCGGAGGCAATCGCTGACGCCCGCATCCGCGACTGCACTCTCGGCCGCGCGCTACTCGACCGCCAGGAGGGCACAGCGGGACCGACGACCGTCTCTCGCGCCCAGGCCGAGCAGGTGGTGGCCGCGATCGCCCGACAGTTCGGAGTGGCCGCCGACGAGCCGAAGCTGATGGAGGAATGGTGGGACGGCCGCCAGTGGTCGATCTTCTGGGACGGCCCGCACGAGTGGGCTTTCTACGTGCCCGAAGGCGGCACCTTTCCTGAATCGGGCTGGGAGATCCCGGCGTGCGAGCTCCCGCCCGGCGTCAGCGTCGAGGCCGTCAACGCCTGCACGCTCTCCCTCCAGCCCCGCTGACCCCGGTCGCCCGACACCAACGCAGAGAACAGGGAGACCAGCATGTCCACGATCGTCCGCACCATCGCCGCAGGCGCCGGCCAGTTCGTCATCGAGGAGATACGCACCGACCCGCGCGGCGCGCACCTCTACTACACCGAGGCCGCGGCGCTCGACCTGGCCGCCGCCCAGCACCGGCCCGTCACGCTGATCCGGCTCGACGGCACCCACGAGCGCCTGGCCATCACGTTCGACCCGGACGCGTTCGAGCGGCACGCCTACCGGGGCCATATCGCCTACGGGCTGTCGATGACGGACGGCCACTACGCGCCCGAGCCGTTCGAGCGGTGGGTGACCACCTTCCGACGGCACCCGAACTGGCGCGGCATCGACGCCCCCTGGCCCATCGTCGACGCGCTCGACACCTACAAGACCCACCTCGCCGCCGCCCCGGCGGCCTGACACCTGGCACCGCGCGGCCCGCACAACGGTCCGCGCCCTCCACGAAAAGGGCACCTTCTGTGACCATCGCGTCCACGACGCTCCCCCCGGGCGTCTACAAGCTCGACGGCCGCCTATACGCGGTCAAGGACAGCCGCCGCTACAGCGGCAAGCAGGACGTCAAGCGGCTCGAAGTCCGCAACGGCAAGCTGCACCGCCGCCCGGTCACCCCCACCACGATCGACCGGCTAACGCCCGACCTCCACATCACCCTGGAGGACGCCGTCGCCTTCGGCGAGAGGCACCACTTCTGCTGCATGTGCGGCAGAAAGCTCACCGCCGCGAACTCGATCGCCGAGGCGATCGGGCCCGTCTGCAAGAAGAACCTCAGGAAGGCGACTGCCGCATGAGCCTCCTCGAATCCTCGCCCGAGAGACACCCGCCCGCGGCTGATCAGTCGTGGTCATGGGGGCCGCTCATCCTGCCCCGTGAGAAGGACTGGGCGTGCGGCTGCTCCCCGAATTGCCCCGACATGTCCGTCGTGGCGCTCATCAGCCACAACCCCGACTGGCGGTACGGGCTGTGCGAGGCCAGCGCACGCGAGAGCGGCTGCCCCGAGACCCTGCTCGGACAGGCGACGCCGTGAGCACCGGGTCGAAGATCACCGGCTACCGCCTCGCCGACGTCCGCCCATACGGGCCGACCGGCGACGATCTGGAGGTCACCCCTCTGCCCGGCCTGTTCGACAGTCGCCCCGAGACTCTCGCCGCGGTCATGGGCAGCGACGTCGTCGTGGTCGAGCTGCGCCGTGGCGGGCTGTCCAGCGCCGACCCCGCTGGACGGCCGCTCCCCAACTGGTGGCACGTCGTCTGCGACGGCAGCCACGTGGAGCTGCCGTGCACCACCTGGCGCAGCGCAGTACGGACGCGCGAGCGCATCCAGCGGCACGACGAGTGCTGCCTGGACCACCGGGTGATCACACGCCACCCCGACGTGATCGCTCTTTTCCGCTAGCGACACCGCTAGCACGCCATGGGGCGAGCTGGACCAGCGTCACTGGGCCGGCTCGCCCCGCCCCGAAACACAGCACGAAAGGCACCACGCATGATCCTTCCTCCGATCGAACGGCCCAAGACCGGCCGCTCCGCCGAGATGACCGACGAGGAGTGGGCGGCCTGGCGCGCCCAGCAGCTCATGGGCAACTCCTGGGCCGCCGCCTCCTGCCAGGTGACCGCCGCCGAGATCCGCGACAACCCGGCCGTCCTGGACGAGTTCCGGCTGTACGCCGCCCAATTCCCGCACTACAACCGGCACACCTTCGCAAACAGCATGCGGCTGTGGGCGCAGGACCCGGGCGCGACCCGCGTGCAGGGCGAGAAGTGGTGGGGCGGCGAAGGCCGCCAGCTCCGCGAGGGCGCCGTCCCGCTCTGGGTCGAATCCCTCTACAAGGGCACCCGCCGCGAGCAGCGGGAGAACCCGGACACCGGCGAGACCGAGGAGGTGACCCGCCGCCGCCGTGGCGCGATGGTCGGCACGGCCGTCTACGACGTCTCCCAGACCGTCCCCAAGGACGGCGTCACCTGCATCCTGTGCCGCACCGAAGGACCGAAGGACTGCCCGCCCACCTGCCCCGTCTACCTGCCCGAGTCCGGCCGCATCCCCTCGCGCAGCGACGTCCTCATCGAGGCGGCCACCCAGCTGAAGGAGGCCGGCGGCCTCGACATCGAGGAAGTCCTCAGCCAGCTCGGCGCCGACCCCTACCGCGATGGCGACCACGTCGAGGGCACCAACAGCTTCGTTATCAGCGTCCCCCGCCCCGGCGGCAAGGGGACGAAGGCGCTGCGGGTCCACGTCTCCCACGACGACCACGGCCGCACCCGGTACGCCGTCATCCGCGTCGGCGTGTTCTGGATCGGCCCCGACAGCCTCGAATACGACCGCGCCGCCCACGGGGGAGGCCGCCGCCGCAACGCCCTGCGCGTCCAATACGGCGACGCCCGCGACGGCGAGGACTACCACTACCGCGACGGCAGCCTGACAAGACCCGGCGCCCCCACCATCAACGGCATCACCCTGGCGGGTGACGGCACTTACAACGCCGACGACATCACCAAGGACGGCAAGTCGGGCCCGTGGGTCGGCCGCCCCGGACGCTACTCCTCCAACAGGGTGCCCGAGAAGACCGAGCAGGCCACCCGCCGCATCATCTTCAAGCTCACCCAGCACTGGCTGGGGCAGCCCGGCCTGGACGAGCTGCGCGCCGCGCACGACCGCCACCACGCCCCTTCCCGCAAGGCCGGCCACGACCGGCGCGCGGAGCGGCTGCGTGAGCAGGTCGGCCAGCTCGCCGCCGAGCTGGCCGAGCAGGAGGAAGCCGCCGCCGCCCAGGCCGCGCTCGTCAAGGCCGCGGGGGAGGAGGCGTGAACGTGGCCCGTCCCCCGCAGCTCGCCGACGAACCGCTGTGGCGAGGCGTCATCGTCCCGAAGATCACCCTGCGCCACCTCGACGGCACACCGATCCTCGGCGAGGTCGACCACAGCATCGTGGGCGACTTCCTCGCGGGCCAGCAGTGCCAGCTCTGCGGCAAGGAAATCAGCAGTCCACGCGGCACCGCCGTGGTGATGGCCCGCCCGGCGGACTTCGACCGCGGCCTGGTCAACGAGCCCGCCCAGCACCGATGGTGCGCCGACTACAGCGTCCAGGTGTGCCCGATGCTGTCGGGCCGCCTGGACCAGTACCGGACCGTGGCACGCTCCGATCGGGATCGGTGCGGTGACCCGCGCTGCCACTGCGCCACCTGGGATCCGCTCCCGATGGCGCTGCGAGCTGGCCAACCGGCCGACCCCTGGTATGCAGTGCGGTTCCCGATGGCGGACTACCGCATGGACACCATCGCGCTCCCCGGCGGGTCTGTCATGACCGGCGTGTCGCTCACCTACCCGCGCAGCCCGCACATCCGGCTCGTCACCCCCGGCAGGCCCGACCCCGACAACCTGAAGATCATCGCCCGGCTCGGGCTGCCCTCACCCCTCTGACCAACCACCGGCGTGCGGCGGCCGACCCGCCGCCGCATGCCCCCTCACCCTTCGAGGAGACCAATGGAGCGCAACCTGCCTCCCATGCCGCCGCAGATCGCGGCACTGCCCCAAGATCGCGGATTCCCTGTCCCGTGGGTCGCCGAGTGGAACAGCCGCACCGAGACCGTCGCCGTTGACGAGCAGTTCGGCCGGATGCTGGCCTGCGACTGCGCCGCCGGCCAGGGACGAGCCACCCTCGGCGTCAACTGTGTCGTCCGGCAGCGCGAAGCCATGCGTGACCGCCTGTGCGGAACCTGCGGCACAGCGATCACCGGCGCCATGGCCATGGTCGGCACGCGCGACATGCCCTACAGCGTCGAACCGGGCCTGCACCTCGACTGCGCGGTCTTCTCCCTGCTGGCCTGCCCAAGACTCGCGCATGCGGGCGGCCGGGCCGGGCTCGTGGTCATGGACCGCTACACCCTCATGGAAGACCGCATCCTCGGCGTGAACCCTGACCGGACACTCGTCCGCCACATGCTGCCGCCCCTCCTCGGCGCGATCTCCGGAGGCGTCCTGGCCTACCTCGTCGCCATCATCCCCAGCACCGCGCAGCGCTTCCGCGCCACGGACTGGCTGGACGCCAACAGCCACCTCTTGACCAGCCCCTCGGAAGGACCTCGATGACCAAGACTCCGCTGGAGGCAGCCACCGCCCTCCGCCTCCTCCTGGACCAGCAGGAGCTGTTCACCCGTCTCCACACCGACGGCACGGTCGACGTGCGGTCAGGCCGTGCGAGAGAGTTCCACTCGGGGCCCATCACGCACGTCACCATCGAGACCACGCCGCTGGGGCCCGCGTACGTGATCGCGCCGCCGCCGTTGCCCGGACGCGACGCCGGCCCGTCCCGCGTCACCCACCACGCGGATGAGGCCGTCTCCTGGATCTGCTCGCAGACGCTGTACCCGTACGAGTGCCTGATGGACTGCGGCAACCCGGCCGGGGTCGCCTGCATCCCGGCCTGTCAGTCCTTCCCTGACGACCGGTACACGCCGCCACCGGCCGAGGAGAACGCCGACCACGGCGGCCTGTTCGCCGACGAGCCGCCCTTCCCCGACGACCCATGGGCGACCGCCACGCAGGACCGCCAGCACAGCGTGCCGGACGGCCCGGCATGACCGACCACGACCACGAGCCGCGCGGCGCAGTCGCCCGCCACCTGCACTACCGCTCCCTCACCCACCGGCCCACCGGGGTGTGGGCCATCTACATCACCCATCCCGGCAACGTGCTCGGCCAAGCCCACGCGCCGCTGATCCGCGCCGAGGAGCACCTGCCGACCGTGCTGTTCCAGTCCGGCGTCTCCCCGCGCCGCTTCCTCGGAGCGTGCCTGGGCTGCACTTGGGAGAGCGAGCGGGAATTCGGGCACGTGCTCCTGGCCGTCGAGGCCGCCCACGATCACACCCACCCCGGGTGGCGGGCGCTGCCCGCCGTGCACCCCCGCCCGAAGTCAGGGCCTGCCAAGCAGTGGATCAGACAGGTCACAGCCGCCTACCCGGCAGGCTGGTTCGCCCGCGGCGGTCCGATCCTGACCATCCGCGCTGACCGCGCCGACCGCATGCCGCTGCCCCACAGGGCGCCCGGCGGCCGCGGATACGACCTGCCCGCTCTCCCTCCCGCGCACGCGTCCGTGCCCGCCACCCCCGCCCCCTCACCCACAGCCTCGCCCCTCATCCCCGCCCTCGAAGGAAGAACCCCTCATGCCCGACTCCACGCCGCCTGACAGCCCTCCACCGGCGCGACGCCGGCGACGCAGGAACAACCCCATCAGCCACGGCATGCTGATCCGGGCCCTCGTCGGGATCGCCGCCGAGCATCCCGGCCGCACCGGCGCCTCCCCCCACCGCAGGCAGCAGGAGCCGCACGCCTGCATCGCGGTCGCCCTGCTGCAGACGCGGGGCCTCACCGTCGAGGACCTGCCGTCCGGCTGCGACATCCAGAACGCACCCAACCGTGTCAGGCACATGTTCACGCCCGGCGCGCGCTGGCTGCTCAAACGCCTGCACCAGGCCAACCACCGCGGCACGCCGTGGGGTGACCTGCCCGACTTCGCCGAGCGCCTGTTCGCCGCTCAGGAGCGGCCGTGAGAGGCCACGTGATCGGCATGCACCTCGGTCTGCCGACCTCCCACGTCGCCATCACCACCGACTACGGCATCACCGTCCACCGCTGCACCCCCTCGGCGGGCTACGGCCCGTCGACGCCTGAGCTGATCCGCCGCCACTCCTGGATGGCGCGCGACATCGGGCTCACCGTTGCCCAGTTCAACCCCGTCCTCGTCGTGGTCAACCAGCCCGACGAGCAGGACGGCAGCAATCGGTGGGACAGCCACGGCCTGTGGTGGCACGTCGTCAAGGACCTGGTCGGTGACATGCGGCCGATCTCGGTGATCGACGACGACACGGCGTTCACGTACGCCACCGGCGTCAACCGGGCCACAGACCAGCTGCCCTTCGAGGACACCGTCTTGGCGCGGCTGACCGACCGCTACGGCCAAGAGCGCAGGCTGACCAGCGGCCAGGCCGCGGCCCTGAACCGCGCCGCGATGGGCGCCGACCACCTTGGCCACCCCGTCGCCCCCGTACCCGCCAGGCATCGCGCCGCGCTCGACTCAGCCGAACGCTGGGCTGAGGTCTGGCGCTAGTTGCTAGCGAAATCGCTAGCGTACATTCCGATCAACAACGTGAAGGGATCACACATGGCCACCACCACGAACAAGCCCATGGGCAAGACCGAGCTGATCGCCGCCATCGGCGAGCTGATCGGCAACCGGGAGATGGCCGCCGACGCGGTCGCCGCCCTCGTCGGCGTCATCACCCAGCAGGCCGCCGCCGGCCGGGAGGTGCGGATCACCGGGCTTCTCAGCATTAAGCCGCACCTGCTGCCTGCGCGCACCTTCCGCAACCCCAAAACGGGCGACGAGGTCCAGCGGGAGGCCCGGTGGAGCGTGAAGGTGAAGGTCGGCAGCGAGCTGGAGACCGCGGCCGCCTCACGCAAGCCGTAGCAGCCCCGAGCAGCGTGGGGGGGGGGGGGGCCCGCCCCCCCCCCCCCCCCCCCCCCCCCGGGCGGTGGTTGGTCGTGGGGGCAGGGGACCAAGCGGGGCGGCCCGCG
>NZ_JBEOZT010000011.1:175506-260094 GCF_040298265.1 Nonomuraea sp. NPDC001636 | reverse complement strand
CCGGCCCTGCCGGCGGCCGCGACATTCGCCGAGCTGAGTATGCCGCCCGCACTGCTGAAGGTGCTCACCAGCCTGGGCGTGCACGAACCGTTCCCGATCCAGGCGGCCACGCTGCCCAACTCCCTGGCCGGCCGCGACGTCCTGGGCCGGGGACGCACCGGATCGGGCAAAACCCTCGCCTTCGGCCTGGCCCTGCTCGCCCGCACCTTCGGACAGCGGGCTCAACCACGCCGACCGCTCGCCCTGATCCTTGTCCCCACCCGGGAACTGGCCCAGCAGGTCACCGACGCGCTCACACCGTACGCCCAAGCACTGAAGCTACGGCCGGCCACGGTCGTCGGCGGCATGTCGATCAGCCGCCAGGCCCACGCACTACGCAACGGCGCCGAAGTCGTCATCGCCACCCCCGGACGGCTCAGAGACCTCATCGAACGCGGCGACTGCCGCCTGGACCAGGTCGGCATCACCGTGCTGGACGAAGCCGACCAGATGGCCGACATGGGCTTCATGCCGCAGATCACCCACCTGCTCGACCAGGTACGCCCAGATGGCCAGCGAATGCTGTTCTCCGCCACCTTGGACCGCAACGTCGATCTGCTGGTCCGCCGCTATCTGAGCGACCCGGTCGTCCATTCGGTCGACCCCTCGGCGGGCGCGGTCACCACGATGGAGCACCACGTGCTGCACGTCCAGGGCGCCGACAAGCAGGCCACCACTGTGGAGATCGCTGCTCGCGACGGCCGGGTGATCATGTTCCTGGACACCAAACACGCTGTGGACCGGCTCACCGAACAGCTGCTGAACAGCGGAGTGCGCGCCGCCGCGCTGCACGGAGGCAAGTCCCAGCCCCAGCGCACCCGCACCCTGGCCCAGTTCAAGAGCGGCCACGTCACGGCGCTGGTGGCCACCAACGTCGCGGCCCGCGGCATCCACGTCGACGACCTGGACCTCGTCGTCAACGTCGACCCGCCGAGCGACCACAAGGACTACCTGCACCGCGGCGGCCGCACCGCCCGCGCCGGCGAGTCCGGCAGCGTCGTCACCCTGGTGCTGCCCCATCAGCGCCGTGACATGACCCGCTTGATGGCCGACGCCGGTATCGTCCCGCAGACCAGCGAGGTCCGTTCAGGCGAGGCCGAACTGAGGCGCATCACCGGCGCCCAGGCTCCCTCAGGCATCCCCGTGACCATCACCACACCGGTCGTCGATCGCCGGTCGGGACGGAACGGCAGACGATTCCGGTAACAGCGGATCGGGGCTCGCCCAAGGCCAGGCAGCCAAGGCTTCTGGGCTGTCGGCAAGAGTGCTGAAGAGATCGGGCCGGGCGGTGCAGTTACCCGGCCCGATCTTGCGCATGAGTCGGCTGCCGGCCCAGCGGACCAAGCACCACGCGATGTTATGAAGCAGTACAGGGCAGTCGGGCACGCCTTCTGATTCGAGACAGGGATGAGAAGTTCCCGGCCCTCATGGACGAGATTCTCGCCGAGGCCGGCATCAAGACGGTGCTCACCGGTATCCGGATGCCCCGCATGAACTCGATCATAGAGCGGAGGGTGCAGTCGCGGCGCCGCTGCGCACTGACCCCGATCCGATCACGGACCCAGAGCGAATCACCGACCTGAACACACGCCGACGAGACAGGCTCGGCGGCGTCCTCCGCGAGTACTCCCATGCCGCTTGAACTGCATGGATGCAATTTTCAGGGTAGAACGCCACCACCCCCGACCGACGCTCGTCGAGGCGTGCGAACAGCCGGCTCAGGTCCGGCGTGGCGTAGCGCGCGTAGTGGCGTACCGTGCGCGTATAACTACGCTGTGCCGAATGAAGTTCAGAAGGTGATTTGTGTCGGTGGCGGACCCGCTGGCCTGTATTTCGCGATCCTGATGAAGCTGCGCGATCCTTCGTGTGACATATCCGTTTTCGAGCGCGATCCAGCGGGTTCGACGTACGGCTGGGGCGTGACGTACTGGGGCAGCCTGCTCGACCGGCTGTACGAGAGCGATCCCGAGTCGGCCCGCGCCATCGGCGAGGCGTCCGTGCGGTGGCATGACGGGATGGCCCTCGTCGGCGGCCGCACCACCACGCACCGCGGCGACGAGGGCTTCGGCATCGGCCGCCACCGGCTGCTCGGCATCCTGGCCGACCGGGCGATCGCACTCGGCGTGCGGGTGGAGTTCGAGCGCGAGATCGTCAGCGAGGTCCCGGACGCCGACCTGGTGGTGGCCGCCGACGGGGTGAACAGTCTGCTGCGCGGGCGCCACGACTTCGGCACCGAGGTCGCCACCGGGGGCAACACCTACATCTGGCTCGGGACCACCAGGGTCTTCGACGCCTTCACCTTCGCCTTCGTGGAGACCGAGCACGGCTGGATCTGGTGCTACGGCTACCCCTTCGACGACGAGCGCAGCACCTGCGTGATCGAGTGCGCGCCCGCCACGTGGCGCGGGCTCGGGCTCGACCGCGCCGACGAGGCGGGCAACCTGGAGCTGCTGGACAAGCTGTTCGTCGACTTGCTCGACGGGCACCGGCTCATCGGCCGCGGGCAGGGCGTCGCGCGGTGGCTGCGCTTCCAGACCGTGACGAACCGCTCCTGGCACCACGGCAACCTCGTCCTGCTCGGCGACGCCGCGCACACCACGCACTACTCCATCGGCGCCGGGACCACGCTCGCGATCGAGGACGCCATCGCGTTGGCCGGCGCGATCGAGCGCCACCCCGCCCTGGCGCCCGCGCTCGCGGTCTACGAGCGGGAGCGCAAGGCCGCGCTGTTGCCGGTCCAGAGCGCCGCCCGCTACAGCGCGCGGTTCTACGAGGACCTGCCGCGCTACCTGCGCCTGGAGCCCGCGCAGATGTTCGCGCTGCTCGGCCAGCGGCACTCGCCGCTGCTGTCGTACTTGCCGCCGCGGCTGTACTACCGGCTCGACCGGGCGGCGAGCCGGCCGGAGGCGCTGCGCAAGATCAAGCGCTGGGCCGGGCACCGGATCGCCGGGTCACTGCAGTCGTTGTCGCGCTGACGGGGACAGCGCAGGTCGCGGACGAGCCGGACGATGACGGAGCGGCCCCTGCCGTCGTCGAACGAGTCCGAGCCGATCAGCAGGGTCACAGCCTGCCGCCGCGGAGTTCGGGAGACACCGGCGCGGGCCTTGGGCCAGGCGGCTCCGCCGCGCACTGCTCCCGATCCGATCATCGATCCCGAGCGAATCACCGACCCGGACATACGTCTGACGAGACGGGTTGGGCGGCATCCTTAACGAGCACTTGCAGCAGCTTTCCCGGAAGATCAAGAGTTCGGCTACACCTGCAGCCTTAACCTGCTCTACCGCTTCATCATCCAAGGCCGAGCCGAAGGAGAACGACCTGTCACCGTCCCCCGCCTGGCACGCCTCCTGCTCATCCCCCCTGACCGGCGACGCGACAGCGACACCAGCTGGGGCTGGAACTCACTGCCGCCTGTCCCGAACTGACCACACTCGCGCCCGCCATGTGCGTGGCGTCGCCGCGCCACTCCTCGGTCGCGATGGCGAACCGTCCGACTGGGGGCCATCAGGCTGAGGGCAGCCACTAGTTTAGTCGACCCAAGTAGCTGATTTCCTGTGTTGTTCTTCTGGCTGGGCAATAAACGGGCGCGGCGACACTGCAATTCGCCAATGGCTCTGACCTGCTCATATCATCCTTGATGTCGTAGTGAAAATCTGTCCCCGCCCTTGCCTGCGAGCCCCTGGATAGAGCGGGGGGCGAATGCTGCGAATTTTAAGCGACCGTTCAGTCGCTTCCCGTCAGAATGACCCGCCGCACTTTTGCCTGGTCGCCCGGCCCCGGAGTCCCTTGTGCGGACGCGAGTGCCGATCATGTGGGACGCATGGTGACGGGAACGCTACAGAATTCGCCCTCTCGCTTTGGGAAATCAAGACTTCCTGTGTGATCTATGTCACTCTGCGTTTTTGGCCTCCTGCGCATGAGCTGGCTGAATTCCTTGCGCTGAGACTATTCCGGCCCGCTGTACCAACAGTGATCACCTTGTCAAGGTCTATTCCTGGTTCGACTTGTCTGGGTATATCTGTGGTGTTCTTTATGTGGCGCTTACGGGGATGCGCCTGGTCTGCGGGGAGCGTGGGCGTGGCCATGCGGCGTGCTCGGACAGGTGCGGGTGTGTTGGGCCGGACTCGGTTCAGCATCGGACGAAATGGACCGTCGCGGTGGCTGGGCCGCCTCGTCGTGGTCGTGACCATGGTCCTCATGCCGGGAATTCTCGCGCTGCAGGCGCAGGCGGTCGTCGTGGATCCGGTGCCGAACCGGCTGGCGATCCCCGGCTCCCCGGCTTCAGGCTCAGCCCGGGCGGTCCCCGTCCAGCAGTCCGGAACCGCGGCGAACCTGCCGCATCTCGTCGACCCGGCCGCCACGCAGCCGAAGCCAAAGCCAAAGAGTGAGGACAAGACGAAAAGCGCCGGTGCGGAGCGGCCCAAGGGCTCGCTCCCGCTGGAGAAGGCGCACGAGGTGCTCGACGAGCCGGCCACGGACGGGCTCAACAGCCCGCCGCCACTGACCTGGGACTCGTCCTCCGATCCCGCCGTATCTGCACCAGCGAAGAACGACGGACGACAGACCCATGTTCGCGCCGAGAGCGCCGCCATGCACAGGGTGTCCTTGGAGAGCGCGACGCAGGACGAGGCGAAGGCCCCCCGGACGGAGGCCGTGATGGCCGCCGCGCTGCCGGCGGTGTCGGGTATGTCGGCCTCGCCGGGCCAGCAGACGTCGGGGCTGTGGACGTTCCCGTCCACGCAGCCGACCTTCTACGCGTACGGCGGGGACGCGGACTCGCGGACCCTGCGCCTGGAGGCCCAGGTCGAGCACGACCCGTCGGTCGCCGCGCAGGGCACGGGCCTGATCTGGTCCGACACCGGCTCGCTGTCCAGCAGCGGTTGTTACACGACCAGCAAGTGCTGGTTGCAGACTCCGGCCGTGGCGTCAGGCAAGTTGCAGGACGGCTGGCTGGTTCGCTGGCGGGTGCGAGTGTCCACGTCCGGCGGCGTGGTGAGCGCCTGGTCGGCGTGGCAGGCCGGGCGGGTGGACACCTCCAAGCCGGTCGTGTCGGAGGCGATCGCCTCGCCCGGACAGGTGACGTCCGGGATCTGGAGCCTGCCGTCCACGCAGCCGAGCTTCTACGCGTACGGCGGCGACCCGGAGTCGCGGACATTGCGCCTGGAGGCCCAAGTCGAGCACGACCCGTCGGTGGCGACGCAGGGTACGGGCCTGATCTGGTCGGGTTCCGGATCCTTGTCGCCCAGTGGTTGTTACACGACGAGCAGGTGCTATCTGCAGTCGCCCGTCGTGTCGTCGGGCAAGTTGAAGGATGGCTGGCTGGTTCGCTGGCGGGTGCGCGTGTCGGCCTCCGACGGTGTGGCCGGCCCGTGGTCGGAGTGGCAGGGCGGACGGGTGGACACCTCCAAGCCGGTGGTGTCGGAGGTGACGGCTTCCCCGGGGCAGCAGGTGGCGGGCCTGTGGACGTTGTCGGCTGCGCAGCCGACCTTCTACGCCTATGGCGCTGATCCGGATTCGCGGGCGTTGCGTCTGGAGGCGCAGGTCGAGCATGATCCGTCGGTCGTGGCGCAGGGTACGGGGTTGATCTGGTCGGGTTCTGGTTCGTTGTCGTCGAGTGGTTGTTACACGACGAGCAGGTGCTATCTGCAGTCGCCCGTCGTGTCGTCGGGCAAGTTGAAGGATGGCTGGCTGGTTCGCTGGCGGGTGCGCGTGTCGGCCTCCGACGGTGTGGCCGGTCCGTGGTCGGAGTGGCAGGAGTCGACGGTCGCGGTGAGCGGCACGGCGGGCAGTGGTCTGGGTGCGGTGCCCGCCACGCGGGGAACGGATTCGTGGACGTTGGCGTCCGTCACGCCGTGGTTGTACGCGAAGGTGATCGACGCCGGCGGTTCGAAGCTGATGCTGGCTGCGGAGGTCGAGCATGATCCGGCCGTACCGGCGCAGGGTACGGGGCTGATCTGGTCCGGCAAGGCCACCACTTCCTACGCCTCGGGCGGCAATGCCTGGCTGCAGGTCCCGGCGGGGCAGCTGTCGGACGGGATGAAGGTCCGCTGGCGGGTACGCGGCGTCACCACCGCCGGCGCGGAGGGCATCTGGTCGCCCTGGCAGAGCGCCACCGTCGACGTGACGAAGCCCGCCGCCTCCGACGCCGGTTTGACCCCGGCGACCAAGGGGGCGACGTCGTGGACGGCGTCGTCAGTGACGCCGTGGGTGTACGCCAAGGTCAGAGACCCTGATTCGCGTGCGTCGAAGCTGTGGGCGCAGGTCGAGCATGATCCGGCCGTGCCGGCGCAGGGTACGGGCCTGATCTGGGAGGGCAAGGGCGCCACCGCCTACGCCTCGGACGGCAACGCGTGGGTCCAGGTCCCGGCCGCGAAGCTGATGGACGGCATGAAGGTGCGCTGGCGCGTACGCGGTGAGACGACCACCGGCGCGCTCGGCCCATGGACCGACTGGTCCGCCACCGCGATCGACCTCAACAAGCCGGCGATCCAGTCGCTCGGCATGGACCCCGCCATTCCCGGCTCCGCGTCTTGGACGGCGGGGACGGTGACGCCGTGGCTGTTCGCCAAGGTGAGCGACCCGGAGAACCGGTCGAGCAAGCTCAACGTGGAGGTCGAGCACGACCCGGCCGTTCCCGCGCAGGGTGCGGGGCTGATCTGGTCGGGCTCCTCGGACAAGGCGTACGCGCCGGGCACCAACGCGTGGGCGGTCGTGCCGTCGGGCAAGCTGACCGACGGCTGGCAGATCCGCTGGCGCGCCCGCGCCACCACCACGTCTGGCGTGTCGGGGCCGTGGTCGGAGTGGGTGTCGGCGCGCGTGGACACGACGGTGTTCAAGACGATCCCGCCCGGGCCCGCCGTGAGCGAGGTGTCGGCGCCCACCGGCCAGTTGGTGACGGGCAAGTGGATCCTGCCGACCACCAGTCCGTCCTTCACCGCCGCGATCTCGGACGTGGACCGGCGGCCCGGCGCGCTGGAGGCGGAGGTCGAGCACGACCCGGCCGTACCGGCGCAGGGTACGGGGCTGATCTGGTCCGGGCAGAGCACGACGTTCGATGAGACGTGTTTCAAGGGACAAACGTGCTGGGCCTCGCACGAGTCGCCTGCGGTGACGGGCTTGCAGAATGGCTGGCACGTGCGGTGGCGGGTGCGCGCGATGGTGCAGTCCACCGCCACAGCGGGCGCGCTGGTGTCCGGCCCGTGGTCGGAGTGGCAGTCCGCGCGGATCGACGCCTCCAAGCCGGTGGTGTCGGAGCAGCTGGCCTCCCCAGGTCAGCAGGTGGCGGGCCTGTGGACGTTGCCGTCCACGCAGCCGACCTTCTACGCGTACGGCGGCGACCCCGACTCGCGCAAGCTGCGCCTGGAGGCGCAGGTCGAGCACGACCCGTCGGCCGCCGGCCAGGGCTCCGGGCTGATCTGGTCCGACACCGGCACGCTGTCGAGCAGTGGTTGTTACACGACCAGCAGGTGCTGGTTGCAGTCTCCCACCGTGGCGTCGGGCAAGTTGAAGGACGGCTGGCTGGTTCGCTGGCGGGTGCGGGTGTCCACCGCCGACCAGATCGCGGGCCCGTGGTCCGAATGGCAGTCCGGGCGCGTGGACACCAGCAAGCCGGTGGTCTCGGAGCCGCTGGCCTCCCCAGGTCAGCAGGCGTCAGGACTGTGGATGTTGCCGTCCACGCAGCCGAGCTTCTACGCGTACGGCGGCGACCCGGACTCGCGGCCGTTGCGCCTGGAGGCGCAGATCGAGCACGACCCGTCGGCGGCGAGCCAGGGCTCCGGGCTGATCTGGGCGGCCGGCGGCGCGGTGTCGAGCGGCGGTTGTTACACGACCAGCAGGTGCTGGTTGCAGACCCCGACGGTGGCGCCGGGCGAGCTCAAGGACGGCTGGCTGATCCGCTGGCGCGTGCGGGCCTCCACTGCTGAAGGGGAGGCGGGCCCGTGGTCGGAGTGGCAGTCCGCGCGGATCGACGCCTCCAAGCCGGTGGTGTCGGAGCAACTGGCCTCGCCGGGTCAGCAGGTGGCGGGGTTGTGGACGTTGTCGTCCACGCAGCCGACCTTCTACGCGTACGGCGGCGACCCGGACTCGCGGCCGTTACGCCTGGAGACGCAGGTCGAGCACGACCCGTCGGCCGCCGCGCAGGGTACGGGCCTGATCTGGTCCGGCACCGGCACGGTGTCGAGCGGCGGTTGTTACACGACCAGCAGGTGCTGGTTGCAGTCTCCCGCCGTGGCGTCGGGCAAGCTCAAGGACGGCTGGCTGGTTCGCTGGCGGGTGCGCGTGTCCACCGCCGACGGCATCGCCAGTCAGTGGTCGGAGTGGCAGGCCGGCCGCGTGGACACCAGCAAGCCGGTGGTGTCGGAACAACTGGCCTCCCCTGGCCAGCAGGTGGCGGGGTTGTGGACGTTGTCGTCCACGCAGCCGACCTTCTACGCGTACGGCGGCGACCCGGACTCACGGACCTTGCGTCTGGAAGCGCAGGTCGAGCACGACCCGTCGGTGACCACGCAGGGTACGGGCCTGATCTGGTCGGGTTCTGGTTCCTTGTCGCCCAGTGGTTGTTACACGACCAGCCGATGCTATTTGCAGTCACCTGCGGTGACGTCGGGCAAGCTCAAGGACGGTTGGCTGGTTCGCTGGCGGGTGCGCGTGTCGGCCTCGGACGGTGTGGCCGGTCCGTGGTCGGAGTGGCAGGAGTCGACGGTCGCGGTCAGCGGCACGGCCGGTAACGGTCTGGGTGCGGTGCCCGCGACGCGTGGCACCGACTCGTGGACGCTGGCGTCCGTCACACCGTGGTTGTACGCCAAGGTCACCGACGCCGGCGGCTCCAAGCTGGTGCTGGGCGCCGAGGTCGAGCACGACCCCGCCGTTCCGGCGCAGGGCACGGGTCTGATCTGGTCCGGCAAGGCCACCACCTCCTACGCCTCGGGCGGCAACGCCTGGCTGCAGGTCCCGGCCGGGCAACTGACCGACGGTATGAAGGTCCGCTGGCGGGTACGCGGCGTCACCACCGCCGGCGCCGAGGGCGAGTGGTCGCCTTGGCAGAGCGCTACCGTCGACGTGACCAAACCCGCCGCGTCCGACGCGGGTCTGACCCCGGCGACTAAGGGCGCGACCTCGTGGACGGCGTCGTCGGTGACGCCGTGGTTGTACGCCAAGGTCAGCGACCCTGACTCGCGGGCTTCGAAACTGTCGGTACAGGTCGAGCACGACCCCACCGCGACCGGGCAGGGCAGCGGCCTGATCTGGGAAGGCAAGGGAACCACCGCCTACGCCTCCGGCGGCAACGCCTGGGCGCAGGTCCCCGCGGGCAAGCTGACGGACGGCATGAAGATACGCTGGCGCGTACGCGGTGAGACCACCACCGGCGCGCTTGGCCCATGGACCGACTGGACCGCGACCAGCTTCGACCTGCGCAAACCGTCGGTGTCCGGCCTGTCGATGACGCCCGCGACCTGGGACGCGGGAACCTGGACGGCGGCGGCGACCTCGCCGTGGCTCTATGCGAAGGTGACCGACCCGGAGACCAGGGATTCCCTGCTCGCCGTGGAGATCGAGCACGACCCGGCCGCGACCGGGCAGGGCAGCGGCCTGATCTGGACGGGCAAGAGCGCTCAGGCGTACCACTCGGGTGACAACGCGCTGGTGCAGGTGCCGGGCGGGAAGCTGACCGACGGGATGAGGATCCGCTGGCGGGCCCGTGCCGAGACCACCAGCGGCGCCATCAGCCCGTGGTCGGACTGGACCCAGGCACGCGTGGACCTCAACAAGCCGTCGGTCGAGTCGCTGGGCATGGACCCGGCGCTTCAGGGCAGCGCGTCGTGGACGGCCGGAACGGTGACGCCGTGGCTGTTCGCGAAGGTCACCGATCCTGACAACCGGTCGAGCAAGCTCGACGTGGAGGTCGAGCACGACCCGGCCGCCACCGGGCAGGGGACCGGGCTCATCTGGTCGGGCTCATCGGACCAGGACTACGCGACGGCAACGATCGCCTGGGCGGCCGTACCGGCCGGGAAGCTGACCGACGGCTGGCAGATCCGCTGGCGCGCCCGCGCCACCACCACGTCAGGGGCGTCCGGGCCGTGGTCGGCGTGGGTGTCGGCGAGGGTGGACACGGCGATCGCCAAGACGATCCCGCCCGGTCCGGTCGTGAGCACGGTGTCGGCGCCGGTCGGGCAGTTGGTGTCCGGCAAGTGGATCCTGCCGAGCACCAGCCCGTTCTTCACCGCCGCGATCGCGGACGCCGACCGGCGGCCCGGCGTGCTGCAGGCGGAGGTCGAGCACGACCCGGCGGCGACCGGTCAGGGCACTGGCCTGATCTGGACCGGGCAGGGCACGACGTTCGGTGACACCTGTTTCACGAACCAGACGTGTTCGGCCTCCCACGAGTCGCCCGAGGTGACGGGGCTGCAGAACGGCTGGCAGATCCGGTGGCGGGTGCGCGCGGTGGTGCAGTCCACCGCCGCTCCCGGCGCGCTGGTGCCTGGCCCGTGGTCGGAGTGGCAGTTCGGCCGGGTGGACACCTCCAAGCCGGTGACGTCGGACCTCCTGGCCTCGCCCGGTCAGCAGGTGGCAGGTCTGTGGACGTTGCCGTCCACGCAGCCGAGCTTCTACGCGTACGGCGGCGACCCGGACGCCCGGGCGTTGCGCCTGGAGGCGCAGATCGAGCACGACCCGTCGGCCACCACCCAGGGCACAGGCTTGATCTGGTCCGGCACCGGCACGCTGTCGAGCGGCGGTTGTTACACGACCAGCAGGTGCTGGTTGCAGACCCCCGTGGTGACGGCCGGCAAGCTAAAGGACGGCTGGCTGATCCGCTGGCGCGTACGGGTGAGCACGTCAGGTTCGGTGGCCAGTCAGTGGTCGGACTGGCAGGCCGGGCGGGTGGACACCTCCAAGCCGGTGGTGTCGGAGCCGCTGCTCACGCCGGGGCAGGAGGCGGCAGGTTCGTGGACGTTGCCGTCCACGCAGCCGACCTTCTATGCGTACGGCGGCGACCCGGACTCGCGGCCGTTGCGCCTGGAGGCGCAGGTCGAGCACGACCCGTCGGCCGCCGGGCAGGGCTCAGGGCTGATCTGGTCCGGCACCGGGACGGTGTCGAGCAGTGGTTGTTACACGACCAGCAAGTGCTGGTTGCAGACCCCTGCGGTGACGACCGGCAAGCTCAAGGACGGCTGGCTGATCCGCTGGCGCGTGCGCGTGTCCACGGCGGCCTCGGTCGCCAGCCAGTGGACGGAGTGGCAGGCCGGGCGCGTGGACACCAGCAAGCCGGTGGTGTCGGAGCCGCTGGCCTCGCCTGGCCAGCAGGTCGCGGGCTTGTGGACGTTGCCGTCCACGCAGCCGACCTTCTATGCGTACGGCGGCGACCCGGACTCGCGGCCGTTGCGCCTGGAGGCGCAGGTCGAGCACAATCCGTCGGCCGCCGGGCAGGGCTCAGGGCTGATCTGGTCCGGCACCGGGACGGTGTCCAGCGGCGGTTGTTACACGACCAGCAGGTGCTGGTTGCAGACCCCCGCGGTGACGGCCGGCAAGCTGAAGGACGGCTGGCAGGTGCGCTGGCGCGTACGGGTGTCCACCGCCGAGGGAGTCGCCGGCCCGTGGTCGGAGTGGCAGGCCACGCGGGTGGACGTCTCCAGGCCCGTGGTGTCGGAGCCGCTGGCCTCCCCGGGACAGCAGACGTCCGGGTTGTGGACGGTGACCTCGACGCAGCCCACCTTCTACGCGTACGGCGGCGACCCGGACTCGCGGCCGTTGCGCCTGGAGGCTCAGGTCGAGCACGACCCGTCGGTGACCACGCAGGGCACGGGCCTGATCTGGTCCGGCTCGGGCGACCTGTCGAGCGGCGGTTGTTACACGACCAGCAGGTGCTGGTTGCAGACCCCCGCTGTGGCGGCGGGCAAGTTGCAGGACGGCTGGCTGGTCCGCTGGCGCGTACGGGTGTCCACCTCGGAGGGGCTCGCCGGCCCATGGTCGGAGTGGCAGGCGTCCACCGTCGCGGTGAGCGGCACGGTGGGTGACGGCCTGGGCGCGGTGCCGGCCACCCGTGGCGCGGACTCGTGGACGGTCGCCTCCGTTACACCGTGGTTGTACGCGAAGGTGACCGACGCCGGCGGCTCGAAGCTGGTGCTGGGCGCCGAGATCGAGCACGACCCGGCCACGCCCGCGCAGGGCACGGGGCTGATCTGGTCCGGCAAGGGCACCGCCTCCTACGCCTCGGGCGGAAACGCCTGGGTGCAGGTTCCGGCCGGGAAGCTGAGCGACGGCATGAAGGTGCGCTGGCGGGTACGCGGCATCACGACCGCCGGCACGGAAGGCGCATGGTCTGCCTGGCAGAGCGGTGCCGTGGACCTGCGTAAGCCCAGCATCGACGGCCTTGGGATGAACCCGGCGATCCGCGGCACGACGTCGTGGACGGCCGAGTCGCTGACGCCGTGGATGTACGCCAAGGTGACCGATCCTGAGAACCGGCCGAGCAAGCTCGACGTCGAGGTGGAGCACGACCCGGCCACCGGGGACGAGGGCACGGGCCTGATCTGGTCGGGTTCGTCGGACAAGGAGTACGCCTCCGGTACCAACGCCTGGACCGCCGTACCGGCCGACAAGCTGACCGACGGCTGGCACATCCGCTGGCGAGCCAGAGCCACGACCACCTCCGGGGTGTCGGGGCCGTGGTCGGACTGGGTGTACGCGAGCGTGACGGCGCTGCCGTTCGAGTCGTTCTCCCCGGCGAACAACAGCCAGGTGGGCTCGCTGGCGCCGGTGCTGTCGGCGAACGCGCGGCCCTTCAACAAGGGTGAAGTCAAGTACTGGTTCCAGATCTGCGCGGGCAGCGCGCCGAACTGGCGCTGGTGCAAGGACTCGGCGGAGAAGACCGAGGACTGGACCAAGGAAGGCACCTGGCAGGTCGTCGACGAGCGGCTGAAGTGGGGCGAGACGTACTCGTGGATGGCGAAGGCCGCCACCACCTACACTACGGTGACCTCCTCCTGGCGGACCTTCACGCTGGTGCCGGAACAGGCGAACATAAACGGTCTGCTGGCAGGCGGCACGCAGGACCAGGAGTTCAACCACATGTCGGGCAACTACGCGCCCACGACGACGGACGCCTCGGTGGCGGTCCTCGGCCCGCCCTTGTCGGTGAGCCGCACCTACAACAGCCTGGACCCACGCACCGACGGGATCTTCGGTGCCGGGTGGACCACCCGATGGGACATGCGGATCGAGGAGGAGCCGACCGGGAGCCTGCTGGTGACCTATCCCAGCGGAGAGCAGCTGCGGTTCGCCCTGGCGGGCAACGGCACGTACGCGCCCCCGTCGGGGACGTTCGCGACGATGGCCGCCGAGCAGACGGGTGGCTGGCGGTTGATGGACAAGTCGGCCACGTCCTACTGGTTCGACACAGCCGGCAGCCTCACCAAGATCACCGATCGTCGGGGGCGGGCTCAGGAACTGACCCGCGGCACCGACGGCAAGCTGACCAAGGTGACCGCGACGGGTGGCAGGTCGCTGACGTTCACCTGGGCGGGGAACCACGTGGCGAGCGTGTCTACCGATCCCGTGGACGGCAAACCGCTGACCTGGACCTACACCTACACAGGTGATCAACTGGTCAAGGTGTGCCCGCCGACCTCGGTGACGGCCTGCACGACGTACGAGTACGGCACGGCCTCGCGGTACAAGAGTGTGATCACCGATTCCGGGCCGGAGTACTACTACCGGCTGAACGAGGCCGAGACCCGTACCGGCACCTCCGTCACGAGCGCGGCGGGCTGGAACATCACCGAGGAGCAGGCCAAGCTGAACGGCACCACCCCGGCCGACCTCGGCCCCCGGGTTCCGGGCGCGCTGGCCGGGTCGCCGGACACTGCGATGCGCTTCAAGGGAGCGGCGACCTCCACCTACGTGCAACTGCCGCCCAACGCGATCAGCGGCCAGGGCGGCGATCTGGCCGTGGAGGCGTGGTTCAAGACCACCGCGTCCGGAACGATCATCGGAATGCAGAACACGGGGACCAACGGCCCGTCGGCATTCACGCCGGTGGTATACGTGGGCACCGACGGAAAGCTGCGCGGCCAGTTCTTCACCGGCTCCTCCACCGTCGCGCAGACCCCGATCACCTCCACCGGCGCCGTGAACGACGGCAGCTGGCACCATGCGGTGCTCTCGTCGGTGGAGACCAAGCCCGCCTCCAGCTCGGCGCCCGCCGAGCACACGCAGACGTTGTACCTGGACGGGGCCGCGATGGGCACGCTGGCCGGGGAGATCCAGCATGGCGACATGGCGGAGACCCGGATCGGCTCCGGGTACGGCTCCACGGCCTGGCCGTCCAGCACGACCACCACCACGCTGTTCCCATTCAACGGCGACATCGACGAGGTCGCGATCTACGCCAGGCCCATGGGCGCGGCGGCCGTACAGCGGCATTTCGCAGCCGGAAAGCCACAGCCGCAGCTGACCAAGGTGACTCAGCCGTCGGGTCGGGTATGGGCGGTCAACGCCTACAACCCGGACGGCGGCCGGTTGGTGACGTACACCGACGCCAACGGCGGCACGTGGAAGCTGTCGGATCCGGTGTACGGCAAGCAGACCACCATCTCGACCTTCGCCACCGTGACAGTGACCGATCCGGACAACGGGGTCGTCACCTACGTCTCCGACGCGCAGCGTGGCTACCGGGACGTGGCGGTGACCGACCAGGTCGGCGCGACCACGAAGTACACCTATGACGTGGGCGGATATCCGGCCAAGGCGATCGATCCGAACGGCAACGTGGTCGAGCTGGCGTACAACGGCCGGGGAAACCTGCTGTCGAGAAAGACCTGCCGGACGGCGGGTGTGAACTGCTCGACGGAGTACTACAACTACTTCAACGACACCGAGAAGCCGTTCGACCCGCGCAACGACGTGAAGATCGCCCATCGGGACGGCCGATCGGCCTCGCCCACCGATGAGTCCTACATGACCTCCTGGACGCACAACTCCTTCGGTGAGGAGATCAAGACCACCACTCCGGCCACGGAAGATTTTCCGGCCGGTCGCAGCACGAGCAACACCTACACCGACGGCACAGAACCCGCAGCCGGTGGCGGCACCATGCCGGCGGGCCTGACGAAGACGGAGAAGGACTTCAAGGGCAACGAGACCACCTACGCCTACAACGCTGCCGGTGACCTCGTCACTGAGACTCTGCCGTCGGGGCTGGTGAAGAAGTACACCCATGACGCGCTCGGCCGGGTGATCTCGACCACCGAGATCTCCGAGGCGAACCCCGAGGGCGTGACCACCACGACCAGCTACGACGGCATGGGCAAGCCGCTGACCAAGGCAGGGCCCGGGATCAAGAACGACGTCGACGGCAAGACCCACACGCTGAAGTGGTCGGCCACGTACGACGCCGACGGGCTGCTGCTGACCGAGACCAGCGCGGACCTGACGGGCGGGGACGCGGCGCGGACCACCACCTACACCTACGACGCCAACGGCCGGCAGGAAACGGTGACCGATCCTGAAGGCGCGGTCACGCGGTCCAGGTACGACGGCAAGGGACAGAAGACCACGTCCACCGACCCGCGCGGCGCCACCCTGGCCTACACCTACACGCCGCGCGGAGAGCTGGCCACCACGGTGCTGAAGGGATGGACGGGCAGCCCGCTCGACCCGCAGCCGGCCACCGACGTGGTGATGGAGTCCATCGCCTACGACCCCGCCGGCCGCATCGCGTCCAAGACCGACGCGATGGGCCGCACCACCACCTACACCTACTACGCCGACAACCTGCCGTTCGAGGCGACCGCCAAGGGAGCCAAGCTGAACGGCTCCGCCACCGGACGTGACGTCGTCCTGGACTCCCGGGTCTACGACGCGGCCGGCCAGATGACCCGGCAGACGAGCAACGGCGGCACGCTGCGTGTCGAGGCCGCCTACGACGCCGCCGGGCGCGTCAGCTCTCAGGTGGTGGACCCGGGGACGCTGGCGCGCAGGACCAGCTTCGCCTACGACGCGAACAACAACGTGACCAAGGTGACGCGCACCGCGGCGGGTACCGACCGGAGCGAGGTCTCGGAGTTCGAGTACGACGTGCTCGACCAGCCGGTCCGGCAGACCATCCGCAACAACGGCGCCGACCTGGTCACCACGCTCACGGTGGACGACCGCGGGCTGGTGACGGCGATGACCGACCCGCGCGGCAACGCCGCGGGGGCCGACCCTGCCGCCTTCACCACCAGCGTGACCTACAGCACGGCCGGGCAGCCGATGCGCCTGCAAATGCCCGCCGTCCAGGTGGAACGCAACGGCGGTGCCGCCGCCGTCACCGAGCGGCCCACATCCAAGCTGGGCTACAACACCTTCGGCGAGCGTACGCACCAGGTCGATCCCGAAGGCCGTACCACCACGGCCGTCTACGACCGGGCCGGGCGCGTCACCACGCAGACCCTCCCGGCCTACACCCCGCCCGGCGGGCAGCCGATCACTCCGACCACGACGGCGGAGTACGACGCGGCCGGCCAGGTAATCAAGGCGACCGGCGTGCGCGGCCAGGTGACCACCGCCGTCTACGACGTGCTGGGCCGCAAGGTGAAGGTCACCGACCCGCCCGCAGGCGGAGCGGCGGCCGGGACGTGGACGTTCGGCTACGACCTGCTCGGCGAGTCGTCATGGACGGTGGACCCGACCGGGGCCCGCTCCGAGGCGACCTACGACGACCTCGGACGGCAGATCGCGCTCTCCACCGTCGAGCGCAAGCCGACGCCGGCCGTCTACGTGACCAAGCTGGAGTACGACGACGCGGGACGGGTGGTCAAGACGACCCGTCCCACCGGAGACGCCTCCACCCGCGCCTATGACGCGACCGGCGCGCTGACCAAGCAGACCGACGCGCTGGGCAACGCCACCACCTTCGGCTACGACCTGGCCGGACGGCCCACCTCGACCACCAACGCGCTCGGGCTCACCTCGACCGCCGTGTACGACCTGGCGGGCCGCAAGACCGAGACCCGCGAGCTGGACGCGACAGGGAGGGTGCTGCGCACCACGAGGGCCGGCTACGACCTGGCCGGCAACCCGATCAGCAGCACGTCGGGCGAGGGGCACACCGTCAGCCGCGCCTACGACGCCGCCAACCGGATGACCTCGCTGGTCGAGCCTGTCTCCGCGTCCGAGCAGATCACCAGCACCTTCGGCTACGACGCCGCCGGCGCGCAGACTCGCACCACCAACGGCCGCGGCCACTCCACCTACACCACCTACAACAGCCTCGGCCTGGTCGAGACCGTGATCGAGCCGGCCACCGCGCAGCACCCGGACCTGAAGGACCGCACCTGGACCGTCGCCTATGACGTGGCCGGCAACCCCGCCGTCAGCCTGGCTCCGGGCGGGGTACGGGTCGAACGCACCTTCGACGAGCTCAACCGGCTGATCAAGCAGACCGGGGCGGGAGCCGAGGCCGACACCGAGGCCAAGACGTTCGGCTACGACCAGGTCGGCCGCTTGATCACCGCCAACGACCTGTCCTTCACTCTCAACGACCGCGGCCAGCTGCTCAAGTCCAGCAGCGCCACGGCCGGTGACCTCAACGTCTACGCCTACGACGGCGACAACCGCGTCGTGCAGCGCACCGACGGCACCGGCACCTCCGCCTTCACCTGGGACGACGCCGACCGGCTGACCGAGTCCGCGGACCCGGTCTCGGGTACCACGATCGGCTACAGCTACGACAAGGCGAACCGCCTGACCGGCATGGCCTACGGCGCGGGCGGCGCCCGCCGCACCTACGGCTACGACGACCTGAACCGGCTCACCAAGGACACGCTCACCACCTCGGCCGCCGGGCCGATCGCGTCCATCGAGTACGGCTACGACCTGGACGACAACATGACGTCCAAGACCACCACCGGGACCGCCGGGGCCGGGAAGAACACCTACACCTACGACTGGGCCAACCGGCTCACCTCCTGGACCGCGCCCGACGGAGCCAAGACCGACTACGGCTGGGACGCCGCGGGCAACCGCGTCAAGGCAGGCGACAAGACCTACACCTACGACGAACGCGACAGGCTGACTGCGGGCGACGGCAAGACGTACACCTACACTGCTCGCGGAACCCTCGCCGAAGAAGGCAACGGAATGGTCCGCCTCACCAAGTCCGACGCCTTCGACCGCCTCGTCAACGACGACGGCGTGCAGTACGACTACGACGCCCTCGACCGGGTCGAGACCCGCACCCAGGGCGGCAAGACCCAGCGCATGACCTACGACGGCACCACCAACAACCTCGTCGCCGTCACCGACACCGCCACCGGCGTCAACACCGCGATGTTCGGCCGGGACGCGCTCGGCCGCACCCTGGGCCTGTCGGACGGCGCCGGCGCCCAGCTCGCGTTCTGCGATCTGCGCGGCGATCTCATCGGAGTTTTCACCGCCACGGGCACCTCGCTGATCGACTCGGTCGCCTACAACCCCTTCGGGGAGGTCGTCACCCGCACCGGAGCAGTCCACAGCCTTGGCTATCAGGGCGCCTACACCGACCCGAGCACCGGCAAGGTCAACATGGCCGCCCGCTGGTACCAGCCCACCACCGGCAGCTTCATCAGCCGAGACACCCTCACCCAGAGCGCCGACCCCTCTGTCCAGCTCAACCGTTACACCTACGCCAACGACAACCCGCTCACGAACGTCGATCCCGATGGCCACGCCTCCTGTGCGAAGAAGCCATACCAGAAGAAATGCGAGAAGCAATACGACAAGTGCGTCGACAATGGCTTCAAGGGCAAGAAGTGTGATCCGTACGAGTCCTTCTACAACGACTGCACGGCCGGCTTGACGAAGGACAAGGGATGCAAGTCCGCGAATGAGAAGTATAACGATTGCCGATTCGCCGGCACCAAGGCGAAGACGTGCGAGGAGAGAGCGGTGTACTCCGCGTGTGTCACCGGCGGGGGCGGCGGCACCTGCTCGGGACAGAAGAAGGTGTACGCGCAGTGCATGGCGGGGAAAAACTCCGATCGCGTAGGCTGCATCGAAGCGGGTCCTGAGTACCAAGAGTGCATGCATCGGTACTCGAACACTACGAAGGTGTGTAGGGGATCGGCCATCGAGTATGCGAAGTGTCGTGGCGACAGAGAACATGGCGGCGACACCGACCAATGCAAGGTCGTGAGCGAGACATACTCGGTGTGTGCCTACAAGGGTGGCCTGCCGGAAGGGCTGGGTGGACGGCACGGCAACGGAAACAGCGCAAAATACTGCCAAGGAATAGCGGCCGACGCGACCCAGTGCCTGACCAAGATCAAGGGATCGCTGGGTGACTGCTTCGCCGCCGCCGTGGTGGAGCTCGACTGCATGGCCAAGAAACACAAGATGGCCGCATGCGGAAAGCTGGGGGACTCCATCCGTTGGTGCATCGACCACCCCACGTCGACATACTGTGATTCCACGCCCGGAAAACACTGTGTTCGCTCAGAAAAGAACGGCCACACCTACAGGACATGTACGACTTATTATTCGCCGGTACAAGCATGGTTCATGTCGAATATCTACAGGAAAGAAAAGGGCATGACCACCCCGGGCATCTGTGACCTCTCGAAGTTCCTGGGCCGCATACCTGGGGCCAAAACTGCGCAAGGGGCAGCGGACACGGTGTGCGGAGCGATCAAGGACGGGATCGATCTTCTTGACTCCCTGGGGCCGGACGTGGACGCGATGAACAAGAAATGGGATGAGTTCCGCACGAAGTATCCCGGCCGCGGGATAAACGTCAGAGAAAAGTGCATGAGGGAGGACGACGGGATCGGCCTGAAGGCGCCTTGGAGATGTGGTCCCTTGACGTACAATCCCGCTTGATCCTTCCAGGCATTCGAAACGGTGAGCCAAGATGAGGATGTTCTATCGCGCCGGCGCGGCGGTTCTCCTGCTGGCCGCGGGGGCCTTGTTCGCCGTGCAGGCACAGACGAACGAGGCCCTCACCGTCGCCTCCGGCAGTTCCGAGCACGATGGCCGCGCGGGTGAGGAGACGACCTTCTCGCCGGATGAGCCATCCAGAAAGCCCTGCGAAGCCCCTGCGCACGAGCATGAGGTGTGCGCAAAGGCGAAGCCTCGGCGACACGAGCGCGAAGCCTTCATCGCGGACTGCGTGGCCGCCGATGTCGTCGGACTCTGGCCGAACACGTGCGCCGAGGTGGCGGAGCGGGTAGCGGAGACGTTCTCGACCTGCCGGTCCGCGGGGAAGACACTGCTGCAGTGCGAGAACGTCGCCGTTCACGAGGCATGCGTCTATCGTGGCGGCGGAGCGATCTGTGGAGATTCCGAGCCTGCCTATCAAGCCTGTCGCACTCGTGGTGACACTGACATCGCACGTAGTTTCTGCATGGAGGGCAACATCGAATACCAAAAGTGCCGGCACGCCTGGGGGGTCACGGTGAGTGGCGACGTCTGTGTAGCGGCCACGGCTGCCTACGAGGATTGCCGGACCCGTTCGCCCATCCATGTGTGCCAAGGCGTGCGGGATAAGTATGCGCGTACGCATTACCGCTGACGATATGACATTGATCGGCAAAGGTGATTCCCGGCGATGCGGTCACTCACGTCCATTGCCAGGTTGCGGGCCTGCTGAGGGTGCATGCTCCGATCGGGTGGGCGGTTACTCAGGCCAGGTGCAGTCGTCGGGTGCCGTGCTCGATGAAGATCAGTGCATACAGCCGTTTGAGCAGCACCGTCTCGAGCAACAGGAAGTCACACGCGGTGATCGCGTGGGCGTGAGCTGCCAGGAACTGTCGCCAGGTCGGCCCGGCCCGGCGAGGCGCCGGATCGATACCAGCCCCGTGGAGCATCTCCCACACCGTGGAGGCCGCAATCGTGCGTCCAAGGCGTGCCAAGTCGCCTTGGATTGTCCGGTGCCCTCAGGTCGGGTTCTCCCGTGCCATCCGCACAATCAGTGCCTTGAGCGGCCGGCGGGTTCCGGGCCGCCCCGGGCGCTGCCTGTCAGTGAAGGTCCACTTACGCGCCACGAGGTGACGATGCCGGCGCAGGATCGTCGCCGGGATGACGGGGAAGGCTTCCGCCCACCGGCGGCGGGGGGCAGACTCGACAATGCCGCAGGCCGGAGCCGGTCGGCGTGATCCCGCCGCAGCCGGGCCACCGAGTCGACGGCATAGCACTTGGTTCTCGTGACGGAGGACCAGCAGCTCAACGTCCCTTGCACCGACCGGCACGGATCAGGATCACCAGCAGGCCGGACAAGCCTCTCACCAACCGGTAGACAAGCGATAACAACACCTTGTGATGGTCGCAGCCGCTGCCCAGATCGCGCAGCAGATCCTCTGCTCACAGTACGAGACCATATTTTCGAGCGGGACACCATGTACAGGCCCCGCTTGCGGGTTGAGGATCAGGGTGGAGGTCTTGCCAGATCCGGCGCCGGCGACCAGGGCCAAATCACGGCCCGTGACGAAACCTCCCTCGCGGCCTGCTGCTCCGCGGTCGGCTCAAGGGCCATATGCGTCCTACCGGTAGTGCGGCGAGACTGCCGCACCACCGAGGGTGACCGCAGTGCTTCTTGTCCGCCGGCGGGTCGCGGTTTGCGCGGAGATCACGGCTCCGACGACTCCTCGCGCAGGGCGTTGCGTAGATGTCCGGCCATCGTGTCGCTGACCGGGACGGTGGTGGGCAGTTGGGGCTCGTCGAAGTATCGGGCCTTGTACCGGCGCAGCAGTGACTCCCCGTGCTCGGGCCAGGAGAAGTCCTTCTTCTTGAGGAGCTTGCCGAAGACGACGCCGGCGCTGTCCGGGTCGGGCTCGGTCAGGAGCCTGATGGCGGCGGGGGAGATGTCGTCACTGCGGAGGTAGGAGGTCAGGGTCTCGCGGTAGCGGCGCCGGTTGATCAGTTTCGGGTTGGCGAAGAGCTCCTGCAGGAGGCCGAAATCGAGGTAGAGGCTGATGCCTGTTTCGGGGTCGAAGTGGATGGCCACCGTTTCGGCCTCCAGCAGGTCATCGGGAAGGGTGAGGCCGGGCAGAGGGGAGGTGTTGCCGGGCTCGGCTCGATCCATGCAGGCCCGCATGAAGGCGTCGTATCGCGGGGCCACGTCCTCTCCCTGGACGACGATGTATTCGGCGCCGTACAGGTCGATGAAGACCTCTCGCTGTTCGGTGAGCATGCGGCGTGCGGTGGCGAGCTTGTCGGGGTTGCGGAAGACCAGCTTGGGGTTGCGCAGGCCGAAGTCCGCCGCTTGGGTGAGGAGTTGGTCGCGGGCGTCGGCGGGGAAGAGGCTGATGTTCGCGCTGACCAGCCAGTCCTTGCCGAACGGCACCAGGCGGCAGATGAGGAACATGCCCTTCTTGACCGGGCGGAAGGCGGACTTGCCCATGTTGGACCGGGCGCGGTAGGTGAGCTCGTCGATGAGGTTGAACAGGATCACGGCGTCCTGGTCTTTGCCCTGGACCTCGAAGATGCCTTCGACCACGTCCCTCCAGCAGAGGAGCATTTCCCGCTCCTGGGCGCTCAGGCGGGGGCGGGCGCGCAGGAAGCGGTCGATGACCGTGTCGCCGGAGGCGAGCCGGTGCTGCAGGACGAAGTGATCGATGATCATGCTCGCGGCTGCCTCGCTGCGGGCGAGGCCTTCGGGGTCGCTCCGCTCGAAGGCTAGGCTGAGCTCTCGGGCGAACCGGGGTGACATGGCGAAGTCGATCAGCTGGCCCTTGAGGGCCGCGGCCTGCTGCAGGACGTCCATGACGGCGCCGTCTCTTCCTTGGGCTTGTTCGGTTGCCGGCCCACGGACATTCGTCTGCTTCCCTGTCCGGTAGATCGGGCAACATGCGGGACGAGCGTCGAGACTACCTGGATGATCACAAGGAAGTCCGCAACTTCAGGTCAGCCATCAGCTCAGCGAGCACGAGCTCCTCCTCGACGCGTACGCCTCGTCGCTCCATCGCCACGGACAACTCCGGATCCCAGGGGGTCGGGCGTACCTGCCCGGCCAGCGGCGCCGACGAGGGCACGGCTCGGTAGGAGGCGGCGTCGAAGCGCCACGGCAGGAATCCGACCCGTTCGTGGACCGCGGCGGCGATGGCGATCCCGCCCCCGTCGAAGTCCCCGTGGTAGGCGAACGTCGCACCCCCGGCCGCGAGCAGGTCCAGCAGTCGCCAGACAGCGGCCGACGGCCGGCCGCCGCCGCATACCAGGGGTGGGCACGAGGCGCCGAGTTCGTCGGCCGCCGCCGCGACCACCACCGGGTTCTCGCAGATCCTGACCAGGTTCGCGCGCAGTGGTGCTTCGTGGCGGAGGAGCTGACGCAGGGTCAGCACGCATGGTTCGCCCGCCGCCCTGGCCGCGCTGAGCATGCGTCCGGTGGGGGAGTGGTCGTCACCAGGCAGCCCCAAGCAGAGCACGACGGAGGACAGGTCATCGAGGTGCACGCCTACCGCGGCCCAGGCCGAGCGGCGGGCGTCCGCGCCGCCTTCGCCCGCGTACGGCAGGCCGGACAGGGCACGCGCGGCAGACAGGGCGAGGGTCGCCAGTGGGCGTCCTTCGTCCAGCGCGTGGGCATCCGCGCAGGTCTCGGCGGCGAGCCGGCCGAGGCGCGTGCCCGGTGACGGCAGTCGCTCCAGCACGGTGCTCAGCCGGTCGAGCAGGGTACGTGCCTCTCCGGCCGTGGTGGCGAGCCTTCTGACCACGCCGGTGGACTCCAGCCACGATCGCCACCCGCACAGTTCGGGCCGCTCGCAGACGAGGGCGTCGAGCTTGGCGAAGGCCCGTTTCCAGTCCGCTGCCTGCGCGGCCTTCTCCCCCGTCAGGTCCCGGATCGGGCCACGTAGCCGGATGACGGCCTCGCTCAGCCCGTCCGCGGCGATGCCGCCCACTCGCAGGATGCGATCCACCTCGTCCAAGGAGACCGACAGGGAGGACCCGGCTCCCGCGCGGCGGCCGAGCAGCACCTCGGCCGCGCGGCGCTGTGCGGGGGTCGCCGTCGTGAGCGTCACCGTTCCTGTCAGCGGTTTGCCCTGTTCCAGGCGGCGGCGTGCCCGGTCGATCAGCCAGGCGGTCTCGTCGCCGCCCAGCAGCCGCCCCAGCCGCTCGCTCGCACCGCTGCCCGCCACGGAGCCGTTCGTGTTGCTGTCGCTCATCCGGCCCTGCCGCCCTCGTCCATGCCGAACAGACCGTCCTGCCGTGCGGCGGGTACGGAGGAGGGCGCGGGCACAGCGATGGTGGGGCGTTCTGCCCGCCGCCGCTCGCGCCCGTCCCATCGCCAGGGCGTCACCAGTACGGCGTCGATGCCATCGCGTCGCGAGAGCTGGCAGATCGCCAGGCCGGGCACCTGTGGGTAGCAACCCCATTCACGCTCGCTGGTCATCACCACGTCCATGTCGAACGTGGCCAGCAGGCCCAAGCACTTGGCCCGGGAGTCGTCATCCACCCCGGCGAACGCCTCGTCCAGCGCGACCAGGCGCGGCGCGTACGGGTTGCCCGCGGACTTGTAGTGGGCCGAGGCGGCGGCGAACAACGGGACCGACGCCGCCAGCACCCGTTCTCCGCCGGAGGCGGGACCGGTCGCGGCCCGCCACTGGCCGTCCTGAAGCCGCTGGATCGCGAACTCGTGCCAGGCACGATAGTCCAGCGCTCTGGTCAGGGCCTCGGTCCAGCCCGCGGCTGGATTGTCGGTGTGCTCGCGGGTGATTCGCTCCTGCAGGAACGCCCCGACAGCGGACCGGTCGGTGGAGGACCAGGCGTCCACGGTCTGGCGGAGCTTGCCTCTGATCCGGTCGAGCCCATCGGGGGCGTTCTTGGCCGTTTTCCAGATCAGGCGCAGCCGCATGCCGGTGGAGGTGGGGCGGGATTCCAACTCGGCATTCATCTCCTGGACCTCCGACTCGGCCGCGGCGATCAGCTCGTGCAGCGTGCCGGCGACTTCGTTGAGAAGGTGGTTCTCCAAGATCTCGCGTTCCTTGGCCGACAGAAGCTGTGCGCGCTGCCCGGTCTCCTCGGCCAGCGCCGCGGCCAGCTCGGGCATGTCCCTGGCGCGCCCCTGGAAGATCACGTCGACGATCATGACGCCGTCGTGCAGGGTCAGTCCGACGGAGTGCCCGTGCCTGGCCATGGCGTCCGACAGCAGCTTGTGCTCCTCAGCGACCTTCTTCTGCACCCGGTCCCACGGGCCGTCGCCGTCGTCCACCGCGTCGAGCTCGGCGTTGACGGTCCTGGCCAGAAGCACCGCGGGTGTCGCCGCCCACTCCCCGCCCGTGTCGGGCACGTCCAGGCCTGCCAGCGCCACGTTCAGCAGGCCAGTGGCGGCGAACACCTGGAACTCGTGCACGGCGGCGTCGCGTGCCGTGATCGCATCCTCGATCTGTTTGCGCAGGTTGTCGCGTTCGCCCTCGGCCTTGCCGCGGTCCTGCAGGGCCTGCTGCTCGCGCAGGCGAGTGGAGCGTTCGATGATGGCGCGCTCGCGTAGTTCGTGCTGCACCTGGTCGAGCCGGCGGAACAGCTCTTCCACGGCGGAGCCGGCGGTCTCGACCAGTGTGCGGTATGCCTCGGCTGCGGCGCCCGCCTCCTCATCCGCCTTCGCTGCCAGTTCGGCGGCGTCGTCGAGCTGTTCCTTCGTCCTGCCGAGCTCCCCTGCGGCGTCCGCGGCGGTCTCGTGCGCGTCACGCCGGACTTGTACGGCGGGCCACAACTGGGCCAGGGCCAGCCGATAGCGGTTGAGCGCACCCTTGACCTGATCGAGCGCCGCGGGATCCGCGGGCAGGCCGACGTCCGCAGCGAACTCCTCAGCCCGGATGCCCGCCTCTCGGAGCTCGTCCTGCCGCTCGCGAAGCGCCATGCCCGCCGAGGCGTGCGCGGCGTTGACCTCGTCACGCCGTTCGTAGGCGGTGGCGCGCTTGACGTTCGCCTCTCGCAACTCAGCGTCCGAAGGCAGGCCGCGCTGTTCCGCGGCGAGCCTGTCCCGGCGGGCGGCGAGCAGCTCAAGCCGGCCGCGCAGGTCTTCGATCCGCCGATTGACCTGGTCCAACTCCCCGCGGAGGGTCGCCAGCCGGGTCCTCCGCGCCGCCTCTCTGGCGCCCTCGCCGATGTAGCGCGCCTCACTCTTGCGCCAGGAGCCGGTGAGCACGCCGTTCGCCCATCTGCCGTCGGCTGCCACCCAAGCCCGGCCGTCGTGACCCGGCCCGAGCCCGATGGCGGACAACACAGCGTCCACGGCGCTGTCGGCCAGCGTCGCGGCCTGCCGATCGGCCCGGTCAACAGCCGGACGCAGGACGGCGGCACAGGACGGGCCGGACAGCGGCTCACCGGTGACGATGACGGTGTCGTCCGCGGCCAGCAACGTCCCGCCCGGCGTCACCCAGGCGTCCAGGATGCCGGCGGCCTCCAGGGCGGCTTCCAGCCCGGCCCGATGGTCGGCGGGCACCGCTTCGGCGAAGTCCACCACCTTCCACAGAGGTGCGCCGGGACGGTCGAGGCGGGTTGCGGGGTCACGCGTGTGCGGCACGGGCGGCGCCTCGTGGCCACCGGCCTCCGAACGGGCGATCTCTTCGGACAGGTCCGCGGCGGCCCGCGTCGCCTCCTGGATCTCGGAGTCCAGCGCTGCTCCCAACCGGCCGAGCGCGTCGGTGGCCGTTCTGGTCGCGTCGCCCACGGCGTTCGCGGCAGGGTTGGGGCCGTCGGTGGAGGCAGCCCAGGACTGCAGCGCCGCGATCACCTCATCGGGATCGTCCAGCCGCAGCTCGACGAGACCAGCCAAGTAGAGGGTGTACTTCCGAACGAGCTCGGTGACGGCCCCGGCCACCGCCTCTTCCGCGTCGGCGACGCGCTGAGCCGCGGCCTGTGTCTCCGCGGTCAGCCGCTCCACCTCGGTGCGCGCGGCCCTCATCCGCTCCTGGGCCCGGCGGATGCGGTCGATGAGCCGCTCCAGCTCGCCGATCGCCTGCTCCTGACGATCCGCCAGTGCCTCGGTGTCCCGCTTGATCCGCGCCAGCTCCGGCTGGTCGGCCACAAGGAGATCATCCGGCCCCGTACGGGCCGTCCCGGGCTCGCACCGCGCCTCACGGGCGGCCGACACGGTCAGATCGTGCACCCTGCCGAGGTCGCGCCCTGCCGCGTCGGCCTTGTCCCGGGCCGTACGGGCTCGCTGCTCGCGCCGCTGCGCCTCGCCTGCGAGGCGGTCGCGTTCCTGCGCACAGCGGCGAGCATGATCGGCCAGCCGCTTGGCCTCCTGGCCGTACTGCTTGAGCCGCTCCGCGTCACGCATCTCGGGGCTTTCTCGAAACGCGTCCCGGCGTGCCTCCAGCAGAGTCCGCTGTTCCTCCAGTTCTTCCAGCATCTGCTGCGCTGCCGCCAGACTCGCCTCCGCTGCGGCGTGGCGGCCCTCGGCCTCGCCGAGGTCCCGGCCCAGATGCTCGTAACGGCTGTGTGCCAGTCGTGGCACGGCGGCCTTGCGCTTGGCCGCGATGGCGGCGTAGCGACGGTAGTGGATCAGGAAGCCGGCCGCCGCCTCGCGCGCTTCCTCCAGTCCCCGCAGGGCGTCGCGCTCCTCGTCGAGGCCGCGGAACGCCTCGGCGACCGTGGCGATCAGAGCGGGACTGAGCGGTGGCAGCGCCTCGGTGAGGGCGCGGGACAGCAGCTTCTCGTCCGGCTTCTTGGACAACTGCGGCTGGCGCAACTGGATGAGCAAGTTCACCAAGGCCTCGTAGCGCTGCTCGCCGAGCCCGAAAAGCGCCTCGTCCACGGCCCTGCGGTAGTCAGCGGCCCGGTCGTACACCATCCCGCGGCCCTCGACGGCCTCGCGCAGCTTCTCCCTGGTGAGCACCACGCCGGTGGAGGAGAGCAGATGAAGTTCCGCACCGATGCGCTGTGGGGTGAGGAAGAACCAGTGCCGGACGATGCCGCGGTCCTTGACCGCCTTCAGCCCGCATCCGATCGTACGGAACTCCTCAGAACCGTCCGCCGTGCGTCGGCCGAACTCCATCCACGCGTAACCCAGCCGCTCGGAGTGCGGGTGTCTGCCGCCCATCAGCAGGTTCCACTCCATGCGCTTCTGCCGGTCGCCGTCGGGTTCAACGCGATGCGGGGCCAGCTCTCCGTCAAGCAGGAACGGCAGTGTCAGGGCCAGCACCTTGGACTTGCCGGTGCCGTTGTTGCCGCGCAGCAGCAGCCGGCCGTCGTGAAAGTGGAACTCCTCTATGTCGTAATAGAACAGGTCGACGAGCCCGGCGCGCAGCGGCTTCCAGCGTTCGGAGGTGGGGGAAGTCAGCATCACTGTCCTTTGATCACGGGTTCGGCCAGTGCGTAGCGGGCGATGGCGGGCAGCCCCACGGCAGCGCCATCGGCGACGCGCACGAGCCGCAGCGCCGTCAGCTTGTCCAAGGCCGTGGCGAGCAGACCGGTCTCGGCGCCCGGCTCGGTCACGCCCTTACGCCAGAAGGAGGTGTGCTCGCGGGCCGCCTGCCGGACGAAGGCCTTCAGCTCTTCGAGCGTCAGCGCGCCGTGGACGGCCAGCTGCTCGGCCACCAGCAGCGTCACGTGGCCGTCGGTGTACTGCTCCGGCATGCGTACATCGGTCAGCTGGTCCTCGGGATCGACCATCGCGATGCCCTCAGCTCGAACTTCGGCCACCAGCCCGGTGGCCTCTTCCAGCCGACGGACGATGGCATGCCGCTGGGAGGCCAGGTACGCGCGCTCGGCTTCGTCGAGGTCGGCGAAATAGATCACCGGATCCTCCAGGAGCTTGCGGGTCAGCCGGCGACGCAGCGCCTGGTTGCGCAGGTCGTCGGTGTCTGCGACCGGCTCGGCCATCAGCTCGGTGAGCCGCTCCTCGAACGAGGACGCGGAGATCGTGGACGGGCCCCGCGCGCCGGTGAGCAGCGTGGCCAGTACTGGCCTGCGCACGTCGTACAGCACATCACCGGTCTCCGACAGGTACGCCTCCTCATCGCCGGCGACCCTGCACAGCACGCCCCAGTCCAGCAACATTCGCACCGCCGCTACCAGATCGGCCCGCTCGGCACGGCTGTCGAGGGTGAAGACGAAGTCCAGTTCCGGCTCTGCCGCGGCCGACAGCACCTCTTCCGCCAGCCGGCCGAGCGTGGTCTGCGCGTCCGCCCGTTCGAGCGTGGCCAGAGCCAGGCAGAACAGTACGTAACGGCGCCGGCCGTACGGCTCTCCCGCCTTTCCCCGCGCCGGGTGAGTCGCGTCTTGCGCGTCGGGGGCGGTCTTGAACAGTCGCGCCGTGCCCGAGTCCGCCATCAGCCGCCAGCCGGTCTCGCGTGCGAGCCAGTCGCGCAGCTCGGTCACATGGCGGCGCACCAGCAGGAGCGCCTCGGGATCACGCTCGGCGGTGAGCAGCGGCCTGGCCAGCAGCGCGCGTAGCGCGGCACGCCGCTGGGCCCGCTCCTCATCCCCGATCACGGGCCGGCCGTCAGGTCGGTGATCTCGATCACGTGCTCGGGCCCGGTGAGCACACCGTCCTCGGTACGGATCTGCACCTCGCCGCCATCGGCAACGAGCATCAAGCGTATCTCCATCGATCCGTCGGCACTCACCGTCTTCACCTCCGTGTCGCCTGGGCGACGGGTCGCGAGCGCGTCGCCCAGCAGTCCCAGGAACAACCGGAAGGCCCGTGGATCGAGACCGTCCAGCTCTGACAGCAGGACCGGACCGTCGGTCCGCAGCGCGGCCCGAGCCGCGGCCGTCTCGCTCGCCTCCAGCTCGGCCTGCTCCACCAGCAACCTGCGGGCCTGGGAGCGGTCAGCCACCTTGTTCGGCTTACCGCGCCGCTCATAGGAGCCGGTGCGGCGAAGTTGCGGCGAGATCCTGATGGGTGGCGCCTCACGCCAGGGGACTCCTGCGTCGACCTCGTGCCATTCCTCCAGGGTCACGGCCGTCACTGTCAGATGGCGGGATGGAGTCAGCCCGAACGCCGCCCGCCACAACCGATGCGCCGCCGTTTCGTCGGGAGCCTCGGCGAACCAGCGCGCCAGCGCCCGGAAGTCCGCACTGCGATCGGAACGCCCAGAACGCCGCTCATTGAGCAGCCCCACCGTGTCGATGAGCTGCTTGATCGCCGTGATCGCCGCCTGGCGCAGCAGTCGCGCCTGCGACGGCCGACCGGCGCCCGTGGAGACGAACCAGTCCCGCAGCCCACGCCAGCGATTCGACCAGGAGGCGAACGCCGCTTCCTCGGCTCTGACGTACGCCTCCGCCGTCTCCTCCTCGTCGGGCACCGCGTCAGCGGCCTCGCGTCGCGCAGCCAGCCGGAGCAGCCGATCATGGTCTAATTTGTCCAGCTCACCCAGGAGCGTGGCGATCCGCGCGCCGGAGTTGGCGAGGTCGGCGATGAAACGGTTGATGTAGTCGATCAGCCGCTCCTTGTACGCGATGAACCCCGCCACGTCACCGTCGGAGAAGTCGATCGCGCGCCGCAACGAGGCCATGAACGCCTGCGCGTTGTCGGCCAGCGACGAGAACCGATCGGACAGGGACAGCAGCAGCAGGTGCGCGCGCGCAGGGTCGGGATCCGCCTCGCGAGCAAGAATGACCAGCGACTGCAACTGCTCGGCGATGTCTCCCAACGCCACGGACTGCAGCGCCCCGCGTTTCCCGATGGCGTCTTCGTAGAACGAGATCGCCTGCTCGGCAGCCTGCCCGGCATGCGTGAGCTGGAACAGGTACCGCTTACGGTGGAAGTCCTCCACGCTCGTGACCCTGCCGGTGTCGGCGTCGGCCCGCAGGTTGCCCCATTCCCGCAGCTTGTCCAGTGCCTGCGCGAGCGCGTCGTCATTGTCCCGCCGCAGCTCCGCCGCCACGTCCTCGGGCCGGAGATGCACGATGAATCGTTCCTTCGCGCGCGCGAACGCTCGAAGGATCCCCCGGTAGAAGGCCGAGTTGGGCGTGCTCAGGTGAGCGAAGGGCTGATGCTCCTGAGACGGGAATGCCATACCGACAGTTTCCCTGTTTAACGGGAGTGTCGTGTTCAATGTCGGCGGACGAGTTCCGGGAATGAGCAGAGTCTTTCCGCGCGGCCACATCACCACGCCTCTTGGCGCGGGGCGGTAGCGGACCTCAGAGCGCTGATCGGGCATGGCTCAGCCCCGATCTTCCTTGCCGAACAGCAGGGTGGCGGTCTTCTCGGCCGCGGCCGTGGCCATCTGGGGGTAGACCGAGGTGTCCACGAAGCTCTGCAACACCGACATGGTCATCGTCCTCCTGTGGCCTCACCTGTGTGAACGGTCTCCCCGGCGGGCCCGCACGAACGCGCCCCCCAACGAAGTCACGGCCCCAGATGGATGTGCGCCGCCCAGTCGAACGGCGTGGGCGCGGCGGCCCGTACCTCCAGCCTGGCCTCGTGCAGCGCTCGCGCCCGGTCGCCCGGCCGGGCGGCGTAGAACGCCTTGGTCATGCGCTGCCCGGCCAGGTGGGAGATCGGCCACAGCGTGCCGACGACGTGCGAGTATCCGGCGAGCTGGAACGCCGAAGCCAGGTGCAGGCCCTCGTCGAGCAGCCCGCCCCCGGCCGCGGCGGTGTCGCAGGCCGACAGGTACGCGGTGGCGCCGGCCCGAACGCGCGCCCGCTCGACCGCCGCCACGGTCAGCCGGCTGCCACCGGCCAGCTCCAGGTAGCCGGCCGACGGATGATCGTCGTCGAGCCTGCCGTGGCAGGCGAAGTGCACCGAACCGTACTCGGGCAGGCGTGCCAGGACGGTCTCGGCGTCCCCGACGAGCAGTTCGCCCTTGCCCGCCAGGCCGGTCAGCTCTTCGCGGAAACCCGGCTCGTCCGCGCCGACGAGCAGCATCCCCTCCGACTGCGAGGCCGCCCTCGACCTGGCGTGCAGGAGGGCCGAGATCGTGGGCGAGTAGGAGGAGATCACCGTCTCCGGCGCGGCACCCGCCGCGTGCAGCGGCAGTCCGGTCAGTACGCCCGACGGCACCCACCACACCCGCTCACCCGGAGTGAGCTCGCCGAGCACGGGACCGACGACAGCGTCCCAGAGCCAGTCGAGCACCTCTTCGAGCCGCTGGTTGACGCTGTGGCGGTCGACCGCGGAGGGATGAGCGGGCAGCGCGCGTAACGCGGTCATCAGCCCGTGCTGCCGATCCCGGGCCTCGTCGTGGTCCAGCGAGGGAAGCGGCACGACCTGGATCCCATCCTTGCGTAAGATCAGCGCGTCGGCCCGCCAGGGCGAGGCGGCGAGCGCCACCACCGGGCCGCCGGCGGCGGCCTCGATGAGGGTGGCGGCGGCAGGCGGCAGGCCGAACCGCTCGAATCCCTCGACCGCACGCACGGCCGACACCGCGCGTTCCCATCGCGCCGCGGGAGCATGCCTGTCGGCTCCGGTCAGATCGGCGGCGGCCAGGTCCCGCCTGGCCGACTCGAGTTCGCTGGCGAGCTCCCCGGGCAGGTCCGCCGGATCGAACCTGGTCTCCATCGCCTGACCCAGCAGGATGCCGCGGGCGGATTCCAGCAAACCGAGCGCCCGGTCCGGATCGCCTGCCATCAGTGCGGCCGCACAGGCGGAGACGGCCAGGCCGTGGGTGTGGTCACGCAGGCGGCGTTCCTGGTCGGTCCTTCCCAGGCGCCGCCCGGCCAGTTCGGGCAGCACCTGGACGGCGCCTTCGTACATGCGCGCGGCCAGCGCCCACTTCCGCGACCCGGCGGCGGCGTCAGCCAGGAGCCTGGCTGCCTTGACGCGCTGTGCGGGCGACGAACCCGGGAAGGCGAGGAGCGCGTCGGTTCTCGCCGCCGCCGCCTGCAGCGCCTTCTCACCCCCGCCGCCGAGCACGACCCGGTCGAGCGCGGCCGCCGTGGCCCCGGCCAGCGCGTCGGCCCGGTTCCGCGAGGTGGCGCCGGGCAGGTCGGCGACGGAGGCGAACAACAACTCCGCGGCCTGATCGCCGTGACGTGCGGCCGTCAAGGCCCGCATCATGCCCAGCGGGGCGGCCATCATCTCGCTCAGGCCCGGATAGGCCGACAGCTCGTGCTCCAGAGCGTTGATCAGCGGACGCGCGTCCTCGTTCGCGTCCAGGGCGTGCAGCAGCCGGCGGAGTGCCGCCTCGAACGGCGTGCCTTCCGTCGTCTCCATGACGGCGCGCAGCACGGGCGCGACGTCGTCGATATCGGTCCTGGCGGGAGCGTCGTCCAGCGAGGTCACGGCCCGCATCAGCGCGGCACCGGGGTCGTCGGCTTCCAGGTCCATGAGCTCGGCCCGCGCGGCGCTGTCGCCGAGCAGCTCGAATCTCCGCCGCAGGGCCTCGGAGAGCAGCGCCGCGCCTTTCGGGTGCCGCCTGGCGGCCGTTATCGTCGCGTCCAGGTACCGCTGGTCGCCCGTCCTCTCGTACCTGGCCCAGTCGATCGTGGCCAGGACCGGGCTGGCTTCGGTGTCGGGGCCGGTCCGCCGGGCGGCGGTCGCCTCGGCGGCCTCGATCGCGGCGTCGTGCCCGGTGGCCCGGTATCGGGTCAGATGGATGATCAGCAGGCGTTCCAGCGCGTCCGTGCCGTCCTGTGGAGATCCGTGGGCGATGACAGCCTCCGCGGCGGCTACCGCTTTCCTGTAGCGCCAGACGCTGCGTGGCCTGGCCAGGAACCGCTCGGTGCGCCGGGTGGCCTCCACAAGATGCGCCACCGCACCACCGGCTTCGTTCTGGGCCGACTTCATGGCTCGCCTCATGACGGAGAAGTCGAACCTGCCCGCGCGGCGCATGGCTATCAGGTCGGCGGTGGCCGTGGTCAGCTCGGACGGCTCGCCTCCGGACTCGTTCACGGCCTGTTCGATGGTCTCTGCGGCCCTGTCGCGCAGCGCCGGGTCGTGCAGGAGGGTGGCCAGGCTGTTGAGCGTGCTCGCCATGCTGGTCAGGGCCTTGGGCCGGGCGTGGTGCCCCTCGGGCATCAGCCGCAGGGCCTGCTCGAAGAGCTCGATCGCCGCCCGCATGCCGTCCACGTCGTCCGTACGGAGCGCCGCGGCCAGGCGCTCCTGACCGGCGGCGAACTCGTCGTATCCCGGCTCGGCCATGTGACCCTCCTCGGCGATCGAATGCCCATGTGACGACGAGATGATCCCTCTGGGTTCGCGCCTTCCAGCGAATGGGACCCGAAAAGGGATATATGGCCTGGCCGAAGGCCCGTGGCAACGGTGAGCCGTGGTATTAACTCGTTCATGAACGCGGAAGAGCTCTCGTTTCGCGAGGATTTCTGCCGGAGCTACAGCGGGCTGGAATCCCTGGCGGCGCAGTCCGGACGGCTGGCAGAAGTGGAGGCGATCAGGAAGGCCATCGTCGATGGCGAACTGGTCGCCGAACGTATCAGCAACTTATATCGATTTATGGGTATAGGTGATCCTTCGTCCACTAGAACGTCGTTAAATACTCTTTTTGCTGGCATTAGTGGGGCCGATCCCGCTGTTTTCGTCTGCCCTGAAGACAGGTGCGGCAGCCGGGTGCGGCCGCGCCCCGGGGAGCGCACGCCGTATTGCGCGATGAGTCAGGCCCCGTTACGCCGGCTGGGGAGCGCACGTTGATCAACCTGCTCCAGGGGATGGCGGGCAAGCTTACCGACCGCTGGCTCAGCGCGATCACCCTGCCCGGCCTCGGCTTTCTCCTCGCGCTGGCCGCCGCGCACCTGCTCGGACACGCCCGCTGGGCCGATCTCGGCCTCCTGCTCGCCCGGCTCGTGTTCGTCTGGTCCGGCGACGCGCCCATGGCCGCCGTACGGATCGCGGCGGGGCTGCTGGCGGCGGCGGGATTCGGCGCGATCGCCGGCGTGCTGGCCAAGGGGCTGCTGCCGGTCTGGCTCGGCGCCGGGCCGCCGTGGCCGTCCGGAATGGCGCGGGCCCGCACCGAGCGCAGGTCGAAGCGCTGGGCCGCCGCAGACCAGGCCACGGAGAAGGCCGTGGGGCCTGATCTGGTCCGCGCCGTCGCCAGGCGCAACCGTCAGGCGCTGGCCGCGCCGGAACGTCCCACCTGGATGGGCACCCAGATCGCCGCCGTGGCCACCCGCACACGCAACGCCTACGGACTCGAACCGGAGGCGGCCTGGCCCAGACTGCTGCTGAGCCTGCCCGCCGAGGTACGGGTCCTGCTGACCGCCGCCTACGCCCGGCTCGACGGCGCGGCCCGCTGCCAGGCGTGGGGGCTGATGCTGCTTCCCGTGGGCGCGTGGTGGTGGCCCGCGCTCGGCGTCGGCGCGGCTCTGGCCGTGATCGGATGGGCGCGCGGCAGGACCGCCACTCGGGCGCTCGCCGACCTGGCCGAGGCCACGATCGACCTGTACGTCGCCGACCTGGTCGACCGGATGACCAAGGAGATCGACCGGGGCCAGGCGCGCGTCGCCGGCGAGCGCATGGGCAAGTTCGCCTACTGACGAGGGCGGCGCGCTGTTCGACGGCAGGGCGGTGAGCGCCAGGCAGCCGTTCGAGGGTGACACAGGTGCTCGCCGTAGTCGCTGGAGGACGATCCAGGCCAGAGCGATCGCGCGTGGGCTGGGACGAAGCCGGTTCGCAGGCTTGTGGCTGATCGTTCAGGGGCGGGTTCAGGGGTAGCTGATCCACTCGAGGAAGAGGGTGTCGTTGTTGCGGATGACGAGCCTCTTCCTGCCGCCTTCGATGCCGTTGGATGACACGCGGCCACTGTTGTCGAAGTCGCCCACCGCGCTGCACTTGATGTCGCCGTGGTCGGAGCCGCCGTATCTCTGGAACACCCAGTAGCGATTCCGGTTCCCCCACTTGACGGTGATGCTCTTCCACATCTCGTCCTGACGGCCGACCCAGGGAACCCACATGGAACCGGTCCATTGACGGCCGGCTGGGACGGTGAAACGGATGTCCTGGTTCTCTCCGTCGTTGATCTGTACGTCGTGCGTTGTCTGGTTCACCACCTCCCTGATGTCGGTCATCTCGTTGATGGTGGGATCGTGCCACTCGGGCCAGGGTCCGGTGCCGCACGGGGAACTGGTCGCCATGGCGCCTGCGGGTGAGGCGGCCGTGAGAAGCGTGCCCGCTGAAACCGCCGCCAGGGAAAGGGTGAGGGTTCGGCGGAATGCCGGCATGTGAGCCCCCTTCGGGCACAGTGAATTTTCTCACCGATGGTAACCGTTCGACTACTCTCCATCCAGAGCTCCGTCCGCAGGCCATGGCCGACGCCTTGGTGGGGAGGGGCGGGTGCCGGTCAGTGCGGGATGGTGTCCCGGTGAGTGGCCAGCCACGCGTCGAACGTCTGCAGCCGCGGGTTGAGTTCACGCAGCAGCTCGAAGTCGATGAGCTCGGCGATGTCGGGCGCGGCCGCGATCAGGTACTGGAGCATGTTGCCGACCTCGCCCGCGCCCGGGAACCCCGCGGCCCGGAGCATGTCGGGGCTGACCGCCTGGTACGTGACGGGCTCCCCGAGCGCCAGGCTCAGCGCGGCGGCGTACTGCGCGCCGGTGAGCACGGCCCCGGCGACGCTCACCCGCCTGCCGGCCATCCCGATCCCCTGGCGGAAGATCCCCAGTGCGGTCCTGCCGACGTCCTCCGCGGCCTGCGCGGCCACCCTCGCCGCGCCGAACCCGAGCGGCAGCACCAGCGCGCCCGTCTCGTCACGCCGGGGCGCGAACATGTCCCGGAACGCCTCGTAGTAGACGTTCGCCTGCAGGAAGGTGGTCGGCACGCCCGACTCCAGGAAGAACCGGTCGGCCTCGGCCTTGCCGTCGGCGTGCGGCACCTTGTACGTGCCCTCGAAGCTCGGCGTCCCGTCGTCCGGACGGAAGTAGCCGCGGGTGTCGGACAGCGTGGACCAGACGAAATGCCGGACACCGGCCTCCCGGCCCGCCCGCGCGGCGTTGCCGGCCTGCTCCCGCTCCTTGGTGGTCGCGGGCCGTGCCCGCTCCTCCTCGGGTGTGCGCTGCTCCCAGAAGTCGGTCACCACGAAGGCGCCGTGCGCGCCGTCGAACGCCCTGCGCAGGCTGCCCGCGTCGTCGAGATCGGCCCGGACGACCTCGGCCCCCAGCGCGGCCAGCTCCCTGGCCCGCGCCGAACCCGGGTCCCGGGTCAGGGCTCGCGCGGCGAACCGTCCGCCGCGGTCGTCGAGGATCGCGCGGACCAGCCCGCCTCCTTGCGCTCCGGTCGCGCCCACCACGGCGATGATCTGCTGCTCGCTCACGGAACCGGTCTCCTCGTGTGTTCAGGTTGATGTGTCAACCCGGCCACCATACAGCGCCAGGTTGATACGTCAAGCAGCCGGTAGGGTGGGCGCCATGGGATGGGAGCAGGACATCGGCGAGGCCGACCGGATGTGGCGCACGTACATCGAAATGGCCAAGCACCTCGGCTCACACCTGCAGCAGCACCTGCAGCGTGAGTGCGACCTGTCCGCGGCCGACTTCGAGGTCCTGGTCCGGCTCACCGAGTCGGAGCGGCGGGAGATGCCCGTCGCGGAGGTGGCCGCCGCGACCCAGTGGGAGAAGAGCCGCCTGTCCCACCAGCTCACCCGGATGGCGCAGCGCGGGCTGGTCGAGCGGGTGGACGCCGACGACCGCCGCTATCCCGACGTGCGGCTCACCGACAAGGGCCGCGCGGCGATCGACAAGGCCGTCCCCGAGCACACCGAGCTGGTGCACGCCCTGTTCATCGACGTGCTGGGTCCCGAGCGGATGGCCGGTTTCGCGCAGGCGTGCGCCGACGTGCTCCGCGCGCTCGACGAGCACCGGGAGCGGGACTGCTCGTTGTGATCACGCTCCGGAGCCAGGGCGTGGCGGGAGAATTCGCCGGGGCGCGTACGGCACTGGCGGGGCCGTTTCCGCGGCCCGGCGAAGGCGTTCGTCATGGGTCGTGATCCGGTGTGGTGATCGGCGGGCGCGATGCCGCCGGTGGAGCGCCGGCGGTCAGCTCGCGATGGCCTTCCAGTTCCAGGTGAGCCCGTAGGACGCGCTCAGCGCCAGCAGACCCGGGCCGACGGCGCCGAGGTTGAGGAAGCGGCCTTGCGCGTCGTACTGGCCCACCGTCGTCAGTTGTGAGGCGTGCCTGTCGGCCGGCGGAGTGCAGAACATGTAGCCGCCGTCATTGGGACGGAATTCGTTCAGCGTGAGCAGGTTGCCGTCGCCGACCGCGGGGTTGGTGGCCGTCGAATTGACATACAGTCCCTTGTGGACCAGGTAATAGCAGTAATAATCCTCGGTCTTGTCGGCGTATATGGGCATGAATTCTTCTGCGGAATCGTCGCTGTCGGGTTCGAGCGCCACCGGCGTGCCCGGTTCCGGATCGGAGTCCTGTACGGTCATGGCCGATCCCGCGCCGGTGACGATCTCATCGACGTCCAGCGCCTCGTTCTCGGCGTCTTGGAGGAACCAGCGCTGGTCGGGATCGAATTCGTCGGCGAGGTCACGACCCACCAGTTCTTCGCCGTCCGCGCGGTCCAGGGCGGTCAACGCCTGGCCGGTGGCCTTGTTCAGCAATATCCAGGTGCCGTCTCCCATGTCGAGCAATCGCCACAGCTGGGAGTCGCCGTCGTCGGTGCCCTGGAGAATCGCCGGCGCGTCGGCGAGTCCGGATTCCTGGCCCAGATAGGTACGTGTGAAGCTGTGCAGGACGCGATAGTGTCCCGGGTCGTCACCGGCGGCCAGGAACCGGAAATTGTGCGCGCTCTGCTCGGACCGGACGAACGTCCTGGTCTTGAGGCGACTGCTGCCGGGCCGCGTCCCCGCGCCCGAAGGGTAGGGGGAGCGGGTGCTGGAGGCGCTTCTGAGGTTCTGCGTTGTTCGCGGAACGGCCTTCGCCTGCCGCGCCGGTTGGGACGTTGTGCACCGCGGGTCCTCGGTGAGATAGGAGAAGTCGTATTCGACGGGAAGGTGGTCCGACATTTCGAAGTCGGTCATCGGCGTTCCGAACCCGTACCCCCTGTAGAGCGCCGGGGTGACGCCGTTCTGGGTGACGGCGTAGTCGATGGTGCGTCCCGAGACGGGCCGGGTGGGCCCGCTGGAGGGCAGTGCGTCGAACTGAGGGGCGTCGCCGCCGAGGGCGTTCAGCAGTCCCGCCTGCCCGTAGACCTCCATGTTGTAGTCGCCGAGGACCACCCAGCGCAGCGGTTGCCCGTTCGGGCCGGCGTTCTCCATACGACTCTTGATGTTCCTCAGCATCGTGACGTTGTCCGTGCCGCCTGCCGCGGCCCCGTGCCAGGTGAAGTAGACGACCCCGCAATAGTTGACGCCGAGCGCGGGACGGGACTTGCCCTCGTGAACGCCGTTCCGGGTCGCTCCGGGGACGACGAATATCTCGTCCCTCCGGACACTTCGCCGCGTCCAGACGGCCAGATTGATCTTCTCCGGGTTGCCGGAACCGGTGTCGACGTTCGTGTTCAGCCAGTAGAGGAAACCTCCGCCGCGGCCTCCACTGGTTCGGCTGAGCCAGATCTCCTCGACGGGAGGCGCGTTCGTGCTGCCGTCGCGCATCCTCTTGACGTAGTCGGCCTGCGCGATCGTGTCCTTGCCCCAAGAGTGCCGGTCGGCGGGATAGCCGGTCTCCTGCAGGGCCAGGATGTCGTTCTCCCTGGGAGGACTCTCCTGGGTGTGCAAGGCGGGCAGCGCGGTCGCGTACCTGTCGCCCTGTTGCGGCGAGGACGCGCCGGCCATGTTCCAGGTGGCCGCCTTGATCTCGACGAGCCTCGGGTCACGTGGGGGAAGCTCGCCGCCGGTGTCGCGGAGGAACAGCGACTGCCGGTGTCCCACGTCGAGGGCGGCCACTCCGTTGCCCTGGTAGTTCAGGGTCTCCCGTCCGGTCCAGTCCGTGATCGCCTGCCCGTTCTGGCTCAGGGGCAGGAACGCGCGTGGGTCGGAGCCGTCCGATCCGAACTGGAAAGCGGTGCCGGCCTGGGCGCCGTACGGCCTGTACGGCTCGAACGGGCCGCCGGCGGTGGTCTGCTTGCTCAGCGTGTTGTCGTAGAAGACGTTCTGCGGCCCGGAGGAGCCGGCCCACTTGCCCGCCTTGGGCCCGGCCGCCCACCAGATCGGGTACCAGGTGCCCGCGTCCATCTCGCCGCCCTCGCCACCGCAGTTGGCGGAGCAACTGGCCGAGCGGTGCTCGTAGGGGACTCGCACCGTGTTCTGCTCGAACAGGTTGTCGTGCTCCCAGCCGCCGTGCAGGTTCAGGTCGGAGTCGAGGTCGTTGCGGAAGGCGACGTTGCCGCCCGCCGACCACTGGAAGGTGAAGTGGCGCAGGTTGCGGCTGAGGTTGTGCGCCCACAACGAGTCCCACACGCGGCTGCCGCGCAGGTAGCCGTTGCCGCCCTTGCCCTTGTTCCAGGCGCCGTCGAAGCTGTTGCGCTCGATCTGCAGGTTGCGCGCCACCTCGGTGACGATCGGGTGTGAGCCGGTCATCGTGGCCCTGAGCCCGCGCGCCCAGCTGTTGGCCGCCCACTTGAAGACGATGCCGTGCATGGCGTACTCGGGCGCCAGGTTGCCGTAGTTGTGCACGGCCTGCTCGGGAGTGAGCGAGTACGTCTCCTGTCCGCCGATCTTCGGCAGGCCGTTCATGTCCTGGGTGAAGGAGAAGTCCTCGAACCCGACGCCCTCGACCACCTTCAGCGGCGTGACCTTGCTGGCGTACGGGGTGCCGTTGCCGTTCAGCGGTTCGGAGCCGTCCGATTCGGAGTTCACCGGCAGGTCCCACCTCAGCGGCCGGTCCAGCGTGATCGTCTTGGCCGTGGCGTCCATGCGGCTGAGCCGGAACATCTCCTGCCGCATGTGGAGCGACTCGATCATGCTCTGCTCGGTGATGCCCTGCTGCGCGTAGAACTTCCTGCTGTTGGCCGCGCCCACCCAGACATAGCCGCCCGGCCTGAACCTGGTCATGTCGGCCTTCGCGTCCAGGCGCACGACCGTGCCTCCCGCTCGTGCCGAGAAGCCCGGGTCATCGGCCGCGGCGGCCACCTTGAAGCCGGCGGCCCAGTGCTGGTTGACGCTGCCCTCGTAGAGGTCCTTGCGCATGGGCAGGCTGGAGGCCAGCTCCCAGTCGTCCTTGTACCGGGTCGCCACCTCCCGGGTCTGGACGCGGAACATGCCACGCCCGGGCCAGATCCAGCCGCCGTTGCCGATGTCGGGAGCGGTGCCGGCGATCATGCTCTCCTGGTCCCACCGGCCGTTGATCACCTGGTCGTAGCGGGTCTGGAGGCCGGGCCTGAACACCAGCCGGGTGCCGCCGTCGCCGGAGCCCTTGCCCCGTACGATCAGAAATCCGGCGTCTACGTAGATCTGCCGGGTGATGTCGATGCGGCCTGCCGGTAACTCGATGAGCGAGAGCCGGTCGAAGTTGGCGTTCGGTGAGCAGTCGCTCTTGACGTGGTCGATCGCCTTCTGCAGTCCGGCGGTGTCGTCGGTCCCGTCGTCCGCCGTCACCCCGTAGGAGGAGGCGAGCTTCTCCGGCGAGATACGGCAGGAGGCGTCGTCGGTCAGATCCGCATCGCCCTCAGGCAGCTCCTGGCCGCCCCGGTACCCGGCGCGGGACCAGTCCGGCAGTCCGGCCGGCGGGGCCGTGCGGTTGTCGTGACTCAGGTCAGGGCCGGACGCTCCAGGCCCGGCCCCCGGCGGATCCTCCGCCGTGGCAGGTGCGGTCACGGACGCCGGGGAGGCGGACGCCCCCCACGCCGCCGGGGTGTTGCCCGGTGACGACAACGAGAGCAGCAGGACGCCCACCATGGCCGCCGCTGGTCGGACCATTCTCACGTGATCTCTCCGAGAAGGACGCGGACGCCGGGATCCGGCGCCGGTGACGATGACGTCGTGCGGCTGGGCGTTCGCCGGCTTCACCACTGCGGGGCCGACGGCGTGGGCATCGCCGCGAAGTCGTAGACCTTCTTCCACAGCACGCCGCTCTTGCCGCCGGCCGTACCGTTGATGACGTAGTAGAGATCGGTGCCGGCCACCACGGCCAGCGGGGTTCTGCCGGGGGAGAGCGCGAAGCTGTTCTCCTCGTAGTAGCCGCTCCACCCGCCGTCGCGCGAGATCATGTAGCTGCCGATGGTGTTGTCACGGTCCTCGGTGATGGTGATGACGCCGTAGCCGCTCCGGGAGAGCGCGACGGACGGGCCGTTCCTCGTGTAGCCCGGGGTGCCTGTCGCGTAGACCCGGAACGGATTCGTCCAGGTGCCGGTCCCGTACCGCTGCCGCGACATGTACACGTAGTTGTCGGTGCCCGTGAAGGCGAGCACGACCTGGTTCCAGGGAGCGGGGTCGCCGTTGGCGCCAACCTGGGCAGCCAGCCCCGGCGCGTCCTTGCTCCGCGCGCCCGGCACGACGCCGGGTGAGCTGTAGGTGCCGGTGTCGCCGTTGTAGTACATCGTCCAGATGTCGTCGGTGGACTGGCTGTTCCAGGCGAGCATGAAGGAGTTGCCGGGGAGCGCGGCAGCCGCCACGGGCTCGGTGTCGGTGGTGCGCGTGTCGTTGGGGATCCTGGTCCAGCTGGGCAGGGTGGCGGGCAGCTGGTAGCTCGGGGTGAGCTGGACGCGGTGCTGGTAGACGTGGCCCTCGGTGCCGGTGTGGAAGATCCGGAAGTTGCCGCGGCCCCCGTCGTCGGTCCAGATCACCCGCGGAGGCGTCCAGGTCTGCGCGTTGGGCAGCGAGTACGCGGGCCCGTTGTTCAACGAGATCCAGATGGAGTCGTTGTCCGCGCCGCGCCAGGCGTGCAGGACGTTGCCGCGGTCGTCGCGCGCCTCTCCCGGCGTGGACCTGCTGGTGATCTGCCCGCCGGCGTAGGTCACCGGCTGCCAGTCGGACCCCTCACCGGGGAAGCCCCAGGAGCTGATCGAGGCGCCGCCGTCGTCGGCCGAGGCCGGCGCCGTCATTCCACCGGCGGAGGCGATCAGCGCCACGGCCGCGATGAACAACCTCTTCTTGACGAACATCTCTTCTCCCGCGTCGTCTCTCGAATCGACGGCCGTCGCGCCGTTGGCCCGGCGGTGACTCATGGACCGTCGTTACAGAGACAAGGTGCGGCTGGCCGCTCGTGACATGACACTCGTCACATCAGGCGGCGGGCCGCGGATCCTCAGGCCGTGAGCGCCGCGCCTTCGAGCAGCGTGGTGCGGATCTGCTTGCGTGACGAGATGCCGAGCTTCGCGAAGACCTTGCGCAGGTGCCATTCGACGGTGTGCGGGCTGATGAAGAGCTGAGCGCCGATCTCGGGGTTCGTCAGCCCGTCGCCGGCCAGGCGCGCTATCTGCGCCTCCTGAGCGGTGAGAGTGGCGCGGGCCTCGACGGTGCGCCTGCGTACCGTCTCACCGGTGGCCTGGAGCTCGCGCCGGGCGCGTTCCGCGAACGCCTCGGCCCCCATGTCGCCGAGCAGCTCGTACGCGATGCCCAGCTGCTCGCGTGCGTCGAGACGGCGGTTCTCCCGGCGCAGCCACTCGCCGTAGAGCAGCCGGGTGCGGGCGAGCGTCGTGCGGACCTCGGTGCGGCCGAGCCGCTCGATCGCCTCGCGGTAGAGAACGTCGGCGTCCGCTCCGTCGCTCACCTGGGCCCGTACGCACGCCGAGGTCCCGAGGGCCCAGTCGGTGCCGCTGGCTCGGGCCATCTCGTCGAGTCGCCAGGCGACCTCGGCCGCGCGGGCGGGCCGGCCGCTCCGGACGGCGGCCTCGACGAGTTCGACCGTGGACCTGATGGCCGTCCCGCCGAGCTCCTGCGGGTGCTCGAAGGCTCGCTCGGCGGCGACGTACGCCTCCTCGTACCGGCCGAGGCCGTTGCAGAGCACCGCGCTCGCCCATTGGGTGGCGGTCACCACCTTGCCTTCCCCCTGAATGGCCGGGTCCCGCGCGATCGCTGCGCTCACCTGACGGGTCGCGGCCTCTCGTCCTCTCCACGGTTCGAGGATCAGGGCCGCGTACTGGGCCAGGTAGCGGCTGCCCGTCACCTCGCCGATCGTCACCGCCTCGGCGACCAGCGCGTCGGCCAGGGCGAACTCACCGGCGAGGACCCTGTTCGACACGAGCATGTGGAGGGCTGAGGGCAGCACCGACAGTGCGCCCGCCTCCCGTGCCAGCTCGACCAGTCTCGCGGAGAGCACCGACCAACTGTCGAAGTCCCAGACGTTATGGGCCATCCGGGACGCGAACGGCAGCCAGCCAAGGCCCTGTTCCCTGGAGACCCCTTCGGCGCGGAAGGACTCCAGGGCCCGCAGCACCATCGGCACGCCCGCGGCGGAACCCTCGGTGAGCGCCACGCCCACGCCGTTCAGCAGCAGGTCGTTGTGCTCCGGCGGCGGCCCCGGCGGTGCGGCGAGCAGCGCCTCGGCGATGTCCGCCACCTGGGCGCCGCTCGGCAGCCGGCCCGCGTTCATGGCCGCGTTCAACGTGTCGCGGTAGGTCTCGCGGGCCAGCCCGGCGTCCAGCGGCGCCAGGCGCTCACCGGCTCTGAGCAGCAGCGGGAAGGCCGAACCGGCGCTCCTGGAGGCGAACGCGATCTGGCCGCGCAGCAGGTCGGCCTGGGCGAGTTCGCGTTCGTCCAGGGTGCTGAGTTCGGCTGCGTCCAGCAGTTCGAGCGCGGCGTCGTACCCGCCGGCCTGGTATTTGGCCCGTGCCGCCGCCAAGGCCCTGGCGCCGCGGCGCGCGGGATCGGGGGTCAGCTCGGCTGCCCGCTCGTGGAACGCCGCCGCCGCGGCGACTCCGCCGCGCGCCTGCGCCCGGTCGGCCGAGCGCTCCAACTCGGCGGCCACCGTCTCGTCGGGGCCGGCCGTCGCGTTGGCGAGGTGCCACGCCCGGCGATCGGGGTCCGCTCGGGGATCGGTCGCGTCGGCCAGCGCCCGGTGGACGTCCTGCCGGTCCTGCGGGGACGCGACGCGGTAGGCCGCCGAGCGCATGAGGGGATGACGGAAACGCACCCGCGTACCGATGGCGATCAGCCCCGCCGCCTCGGCCGGTGACGCGGCGGACACCTCGATGCCCAGCAACTCCGCCGCGCGAGTCAGCAGGGTCACATCCCCGACCGGCTCGGCCGCCGCGACGAGCAGCAGCCGCTGTGTCTCGGCCGGCAACGCCCGGACCCGCCGCAGGAAGCCCTGCTCGATCTGACTGGCCAGCGGTCGCGCGTCGGGCCGCCCGAATCCACCCGCCAGCTCGGCCGGCGCCAGCCCCCGGGGCAGTTCGAGCAGGGCCAGCGGGTTGCCCTGCGTCTCGACGACGATCCGGTCCCGGACCTGCTCGTCGAGTCGTCCAGGAGTCACGGAGTCCAGCAGGGCGCGGGCGTCGCTGTCGCTCAACCGTCCCACGTCGAGCTGGGGCAGCCCCTTCAGCTCCGGTCCGAGGTGGTGCTCGCGCACCGCGAAGACCAGCCCGATCGGCTCCGCGAGCAGGCGCCGCGCGACGAAGGCGAGGGTCTGCGCGGAGACCTGGTCGAGCCACTGGGCGTCATCGACGAGGCAGACCAGCGGCCCTTTCTCGGCTACGTCGGCGAGCAGGCTGAGCACCGCGAGCCCGACCAGGAAGCGGTCCGGAGGAGTTCCCGTGCTCAGGCCGAACGCCGTCCCGAGCGCGTCGCGTTGCGGGCCCGGCAGGCGACCCAGATGCTCCAGGAACGGGGAGCACAGCTGATGCAGCCCGCCGAAGGCCAGCTCCATCTCGGATTCCACGCCGGTCGCTCTGCTGATCCGGCAGCCGGACGCGCTGTCGCGCGCGTACTCCAGCAGCGCCGTCTTGCCGATGCCGGCCTCGCCGCGCAGAACCAGGACCGAGCTGTGGCCGTCCTGCACCGTCGCCACGAGCTGATCCAGCGTCTCGCACTCCAGCTGCCGCCCGCGAAGTCGCGACCCGGGACCTCTGCTTGCCATGGCACTGCCCCCGACGATCATCTGTTCGTTGCCCCACGACCGCTGAACATGGGGAGAAACCGGCGCTACATCTTAGATGGAGACGTAACCTACCGTTCTGCCATTAAGCCCAGCAATCTGCTGGTGACACCGGCCGCCGGGGGTGAGCCGGGCGGTCGCGGAGCATCCCCCTGTCCGAGGCGTCTCCGCTGACCCGACGCCCCCCACGGTGCGGGCCAGGGTACCGACCACGGTGTTCCCAGGGCGCGATGGAGCGGCACGGGCAGCGACCGTGATCGCAGTGGCATCACCGGATGCCAGCTGTCGAACGGAGCCGCCATCGTGACCATGAGCCTGTTGGAGTCGTACGAAGACCACGCGGAGCAGACCCACGACCGGTCGATCACACAGGGGGACGGGGACGATTCGGCGTTCGTCAGCGCCGCGCCCCGGCTCCTCACGATCGGTCTGCGCGTCCTGCAGGACGTGGGCGAAGCCGAGGACGTGGTGCAGGAGACGTGGTTGCGTTGGGCCCGTGCCGATCGGTCGGTCGTCATCAGCCCGCCGGCGTTCCTCGCGCTGACCACCACAAGGCTCGCCATCAATGTCGCCCAGTCCGCCCGCAGGCGCCGAGAGACCTCCGCCGGCACCTGGCTCCCCGAGACGGCGGACCTCTCCGCCGGGCCCGAGACGGCGGCCGAACGACGAGAGGCGGTCGACACTGCGATCCGGCTGCTGCTGGAGAGGCTGACACCCGCCGAACGGGCCGTCTATCTCCTGCGCACGGCCTTCGACTACCCCTACCGCCAGCTCTCCGAGCTCCTCCATCTCGGCGAAGACCATGCGCGGCAACTCCTGCGACGCGCCCGCAACCACCTCGCCACCGGGCGACGCCACCAGGTGAGCACCACCGCGCACCGGCGCCTCGTGCGGACGTTCGTCGCCGCCGCCCAGTCCGGCGACCTCGCCGAGCTGGAAGAAGTGCTCGCCGCCGACATCGTCCGCTGAGTTCGATCGCTGTTGCGGCGATCTGTCACAGATCCAGACGCCGTCCGGTCTTTCGGGGTGAATCGGACGCCGAAAGAGCGACAGGAGCGTGAGCGTGCCCCCGACCATGACCACCATCCGGATCCGGGTCAGGATGAGCTCACGGCCCGTCGACGAGCCGCATCGCGCGTCGAGCCAGCTCGAACTCCTCTTCGATCTCACCTTCGTGGTCGCGGTCGCGGCCGTCACGGCGCAGTTCGCGCACGTCATCGCCGAAGGTCATGGCCTGACCGGGCTGGTCCCGTTCCTCCAGGTGTTCTTCGCCATCTGGTGGGCGTGGATGAACTTCACCTGGTTCGCCTCGTCGTACGACACCGACGACATTCCCTACCGGCTGCTGACCATGGTGCAGATGGCGGGGGTGCTGGTCCTCGCCGTCGGCGTGCCCGCCGCGGCCGGCCACTCCGATTACGGGATCATCACCCTGGGCTACCTCATCATGAGGATCGGGCTCGTCGCCCAATGGCTGAGGGCCGCGTTCGAAGATCCAGCGAGCCGCCGTACGGGGCTCCGCTACGCCGCGGGCATCGGTCTGGTCGAGCTGGGCTGGTTGCTCCGGCTCGCTCTCCTGGACGCCGGCCTCCTGCCGGCCTCACTCCAGCTGCTGTTCTTCGCCTGCCTGGTCGTCCTGGAGCTGGCGGTGCCGTGGTGGGCGGAGCGGGCCAGGGCGACCACCTGGCACCCGCGGCACATCGCCGAGCGCTACGGCCTGTTCACGATCATTCTGCTGGGCGAGAGCGTCCTGGCCGCGAGCAGAGGGGTTGAAGGGGCGCTCGAAGCGGCTCCCCTCGTCGTCATCGCCGGATCCGGTCTCGTCCTGCTGTTCGCTCTGTGGTGGCTGTACTTCCTGGTCGAGGCGGGGGAGGGGCTCAGCGAGCGGCGTCACCGGTCGTACTGGTGGGGGTACGGCCACTTCGGCGTCTTCGCCGCGCTGGCGGCTCTCGGCGCCGGGCTGGAGGTGGCGGTGGAGCAGAGCGGGCGCCAGGTGGCGGCATCGCCGACGGCGATCGGCTACGCGGTCGCCGTCCCGGTCGGGGTGTATCTCATCCTGCTCCGGACGGTGCATGCGCTGGTCGACGCGGACTCCGCCGTCCCCCGCGCTGCCGTGGCGGGGTGCGTCGGCGCCGTCGTGTCGTCGCCGCTCGCGGCGCCGTGGATCGGGGTGGCCGCCGTGGTCGCGCTGATCGCGGCCGCCTGCGTCGCGCTGGTCGCCGTCGCCATCTGGGCGGCACGTAGCTGAAGGAGCATCATGTACGCGTCAGAGAACAGAGTCGCCACGTCCGTCCTGGTCATCGGGACGGGAGGGGCCGGGCTGCGAGCGGCCGTCGAACTCGCCGAGCGCGGGGTGGACGTCCTCGCGGTCGGCAAACGTCCGAAGGCGGACGCACACACCGCGCTCGCGGCAGGCGGCATCAACGCGGCCCTCGCCACGATGGACCCCGAGGACACCTGGCAGCAGCACGCGGCCGACACTCTCAAGGAGAGTTACCTGCTGGCCGACCCCGAGACGGTGCGCATCGTCACCGAGGGGGCCGCGCGTGGCATCGAGGACCTCGTGCGGTACGGCATGCCGTTCGCCCGCGAGCAGGACGGGCGGATCTCCCAGCGCTTCTTCGGCGCCCACACCTTCCGGCGCACCTCGTACGCGGGGGACTACACCGGACTGGAGATCCAGCGCACGCTGATCAACCGGGCGGACCAGCTCGACGTCCGCGTCCTCGACACGGTGTACATCACCCGGATTCTCGTGCGCGACAACGCGGTCTTCGGCGCGTACGGGTTCGACCTGACCGACGGCAGCCGCTACGTCATCCATGCCGATGCGGTGATCCTGGCCGCGGGCGGCCACACCCGGATCTGGCGGCGCACCTCGTCCCGGCGCGACGAGAACACCGGCGACTCCTTCCGCCTGGCCGTCCTGGCCGGCTGCCGCATCCGCGACCCCGAGCTGGTGCAGTTCCACCCCTCTGGTCTCATCGCGCCGGAGAACGCGGCGGGCACGCTCGTCTCCGAGGCGGCACGGGGCGAGGGCGGGGTCCTGCGCAACCGGCTCGGCGAGCGGTTCATGTCCCGGTATGACCCGGAGCGGATGGAGTTGTCCACGCGCGATCGGGTCGCGCTGGCCGCGTACACAGAGATCAAGGAAGGTCGCGGCACCCCGGACGGCGGCGTGTGGCTGGACGTGTCGCACCTGCCGCGCGAGACGATCATGACGCGGCTGCCTCGCGTCTACCAGACGCTCCTGGAGCTGCAGATGCTCGACATCACCAAGGAGCCGATCGAGGTCGCGCCGACCGCGCACTACTCGATGGGCGGCGTCTGGGTACGTCCCGAGGACCACGGCACGGACGTCGACGGCCTGTACGCGATCGGGGAGGCGGCCAGCGGCCTGCACGGCGCCAACCGCCTGGGCGGCAACTCCCTCATCGAGCTCCTCGTCTTCGGCCGCATCGTCGGCCGGGCGGCGGCGGAGTATTCCGCGGGTCTCGGCGCGCAGCGCCGCTCCGCCGAGGCGCTCGCCGCGGCGCGGGAGGAAGTGGACGAGCTCCTGTCCGCCGACGGCCCGGAGAACGTGCGGTCGCTGCAGCGAGCGCTCCGCGACATCATGACGGAGCACGCCGGAGTGGTACGCGACGAGGGCGGCCTGCGAAAGGGCCTCGCCGAGCTGGCCGCGGTCGAGGCGCGCATCGGCGGGCTGGGCGTGCACCCGGACATCGCAGGCTTCCAGGACCTGGCCCACGCCTTCGACCTGAAGTCCGCGGCGCTCGCCGCGCGCGCGACCATCGAAACCGCGATCGAGCGCCGCGAGACCCGCGGCTGCCACAACCGCTCCGACTACCCGGAACTCGACCCCGCACTGCAGGTCAACCTCGTGTGGTCCGGCCCCGGATCGGTGGAGCGGGAGGGCATCCCGCCGATTCCCGCCGAGATCGCGGCCCTCATGCGCGAGGTCTCAACCGCGGGAAAGCTCGTCGAATAGCCGGATCTTGTCACAAACGCCGAGGCTGCCCTGTCTTAGCTGGCGATCGGACCACAGGGGCGCGGCGGGCCGGCGGGCTGAGCGGTTCGGGGGCCGGCCAATCCTGATCGAGTCGATGCCGGCCGACTGTACATCCCTTGGAGGAGACATGAGCACCCCGAACAGTGAGAACGAGTTCCTGTACGAGCTCCACGTCGAGATCGAGGAGGAGCTGATCATCGCCGAGGCCAGCCACCCGGAGGAGGAGGTGGGGCAGCCGGTCACCGAGTGGCTGTACGACCCGACGGACGTCGAGCGCGAGAAGATCGCTCTGCGGGGGCTGCGCGACGCGGTCGAGGTGCTGGAGGCCGGCCCGCGGCCGGGTGACGACGTTGCCTGAGCCGCGGATCGGCACGCTCGGCAGCCTGCGTGAGCACCTGCAGTGGGCGATCGAGCTGGAGCACGCGACGCTGCCGCCGTACTTGACGGCGTTGTACTCGCTGGATCCGGAGCGTAATCCGGCGGCTGTGGAGGTGGTGAGCGGCGTCTTCGTGGAGGAGATGCTGCATCTGGCGCTGGCGGCGAACCTGCTGAACGCCGTCGGTGGCACGCCGCGTCTGGACATGCCGCAGATGCTGCCGCCGCATCCGCGCAGGCTGCCGCACGGCGATCTGGAGGTGTCGCTGGTGCCGTTCGGCGCGCAGGCGCTGGAGATGTTCCTGCGCCTGGAACGGCCCGCGCCGCCCGGCGCGCCGCCGGAGGACGACGGCTACGAGACCATCGGGCAGTTCTACGCCGCGATCGAGCAGGGGTTGCGCCACCTGTGCGAGACGCTCGGTGAGAAGGAGGTGTTCTGCGGCGACCCGGCCCGTCAGGTGAGCGGCGCCCACTTCCGCCACACCGGCGGCAGGCTCGTCGCCGTCACCGACCTCGCCTCCGCGCTGGAAGCGCTTGAGGAGATCGTCGAGCAGGGGGAGGGTACCGCCCGCGGCGAGGTCTGGGACGGTGACCAGGACGAGGTCGCCCATTACTACCGCTTCATGGAGCTGAAGCTCGGCCGCCGCTACCGGCGCGGGGACACCCCTGAGTCCGGTCCCACCGGTGAAAGGCTCTCGGTGGATCTCACCGGGGTGTTCCCCATGACGCCCAACCCTGCGGACCGCGCCGCGCAGGAGGAGTTCGACCACACCTACTGCGCCATCCTCCATCTGCTGGAGCTGGCCTTCAACGGCAGCCCGAGGATGCTCGCCGTCGCCACCGGGGAGATGTACGCGCTCAAGGCCCAGGCGCAGGAGCTGATGCGGCGGGGCGGCCTCACCTTCGAGTATGTCCCGCCTGAGCTGCGCCGCTGGAGCGTGGGCGACCACCAGCGGATCGTCGTGCTCCGGGACGGGCCGTACGTCGTGTACGGTCGCGTCCCCCTGCGGCGCAAGCGGAAGATCGTCTCCGCCGGGCAGAGGAACGCGCTCACCTGGAAGACCGGCGAGCCGCTGGAGACCGAGGAAACCTATGCGCTGTGCCGCTGCGGTCGTTCGGGCGCCAAGCCGTTCTGCGACGGGACGCACGCCCTGATCGGTTTCGACGGCACGGAGGCCGCGCCGATGCGGCCCTACCAGGAGTTGCAGCACGTGCACGACGGCGTCGGCATCTCCGCGCGGCGGGTGGGCGAGCTGTGCGTGCACGCCGCCTTCTGCATCGGCCGGACCAGGCCCATCGCCAGGATGCTCGACGACACCGCCGACAGCGACGTGCGCTCCGACGTCATGGGCCGCATCGACCACTGCCCCTCCGGCTCGTACAGCTATGCCCTCGAACGCGGCGGCGAGACGATCGAGGCCGACCTCCCGCGCGCGGTCTCGGTGCTGGAGGAGGAGGACGGGCTGGCCGGCGCGCTGTGGGTGACCGGTGGAATCCCCGTCACCCGATCCGACGGCCTACCGCTGGAGACCAGGAACCGGATGACCCTGTGCCGTTGCGGCCACTCCGGCAACAAACCGCTCTGCGACGGCACCCATCGCGAGATCGGCTTTCACGAGTGAACAACCAGAGAGGCAATCCCATGAACCAGCCAGTCGTTCTCCTTGTCCACGGCGCCTTCGCCGAGTCGGCCAGCTGGAACCGCGTCATCCAGCGCCTGCGCGGCCACCAGCTCACCACGGTCGCCGTCGCCAACCCACTGCGCAGCGTGGAGGGCGACGCCACCTATCTGCGTGATGTGATCGACGGCATCGGCCGCCCTGTCGTCCTGGTCGGCCATTCCTACGGCGGCATGGTGATCAGCCAGGCGGCGGCGGGCAACCCGGCCGTGCGTGCTCTGGTCTACGTCGCCGCCTTCGCCCCCGAGCCCGGCGAGAGCGCGCTGCTGCTGTCGAGCAAGTTCGAGGGCAGTACGCTCGGCCAGGCGCTGCAGGCCTACCCGGTGGCTTCCGGCGGCAACGAGTTCCGCATCGACCCCGCCAAGTTCCACCACCAGTTCTGCGCCGACCTCGACACCGAGGAGGCCGCGCTGATGGCCGCGACCCAGCGGCCGGTGACCGAGCGCGCCCTGTCCGACGGGCTCGCCGTCGACGAGGCGCCCTGGCGCACCGTCCCGTCCTGGTTCGTCCACGGCGACGAGGACCTCAACATTCCGGCCGCCGCAGTGCGCTTCATGGCCGAGCGCGCGGACTCGCGCGGCACCCGCGAGGTCGCCGGCGCCTCTCACGCGCTCGCGGCCTCCCAGCCCGACGCCGTGACAGCCACTATCCTCGACGCCGCGGACCACGTGCGAGGCTGACGAACCCCTGTCCAGGCCGACGGGCGAATCGATGTGGGGCACATGAACACGGAATCTCTGGAACAGGCGGACGCTCTCGATCGGGCGGCGTCCGCCTTCATCGAGCTGCGCCCGCGGCTGTTCGGCATCGCCTACCGGATGCTGGGCAGCGCGGCCGAGGCCGAGGACATCGTCCAGGAGGTGTGGCTGCGCTGGCAGGACACCGACCGCGAGACCATCGCGAACCCGCCGGCCTTCCTGGCGCTGGTCACCACCCGGCTGGCCATCAACCTGGCGCAGTCGGCGCGCGTGCGGCGGGAGTCCTACATCGGCCCCTGGCTGCCGGAACCCGTGGACACAAGTCTTGACCCCACTGTCGGCGCCGAACGCGGCGAAGCGCTGGAGCTGGCCTTTCTGCTCCTGCTGGAGAGGCTCAATCCCACCGAGCGCGCCGCTTACGTCCTGCGCGAGGCCTTCGACTACCCCTATCCGCAGATAGCGGAGATCCTGCGGCTCACCCCGGTCAATGTCAGGCAGATCGTGAGCCGCGCCCGCAGGCGCGTGACCGCCGTCCGCCACGAGCCCATCGACAGGCTCCAGCACCGGCGCCTCCTGGAGACGTTCCTCAACGCCGCCCAGACGGGAAATGTCGGCGCCCTGGAGAAGCTCTTCGCCGCTGACGTCGTCAGCTCCTCCGACGGCGACGGCATCAGGGGATCGGCCAAGTTCCCCGTGCTGGGCAACGAGCGGGTGGCCAGGTTCGTGGCCGCGTTCTCACCGCGGTTCTGGCCGGGCACCGCCATCACGTGGGTCGAGATGAACGGGCTGCCAGGTGTGCTCGTCACCCGGGACGGCAGCGGCGTCGCCCTGCTCGCCATGGAGGCATCCAGGGAGGGGATCCACCACCTGTTGTGGATCCTCAATCCGGCCAAGATCGAGGCCTTCGAGCGGTCTCGCAGCCGCATTGTCACAACGTAACGGGCTGTCCGGTCTTATCTGCCAACAATGAAGGAGGCGGCAGACCATGACCGAGGCGGGCGCCGAGTCGCTGGCGGAGATGCTCGACGAACGGCAGCACCTGCTCGGGATCGCTCTGTGCATGTCCGGCTCGGACACCACGGCCGACCACGTCGTCCAGGAGACCTATCGCCGCTGGTACGCCCTCGACGAGGAGGAGCGCGCCGCCATCGCGGTGCCGCGCGCCTGGCTGACGCGGACAGCGGGCAGCATCTGCCTGGAGCTCGTCGCCGACCCCGACCCCGACCACGTGCCCGGCGGCCGGGTGACGCGGGCCCAGCCTGTGCCGTACCCGGTCTCGCACCAGGCCGGGTACGGCCCGGAGATGCTCGCCAGGCACGAGCGGGTAGCCCGCCGGTTCGCCGCGGCCTGCCAGGCGGGCGACACCGAGGCGCTGCGGGAAGTCCTGGCCGCCGACGCGATCGTCGTCAGCGATGGCGGCGGCAAGATGCGCGTCGCCGTACGGCCGACTCACGGTGCGGACGCGGTCGCGCGGGTCGTCACGGCGTTGCTGATCGACCAGCCGGGAACCGAGCCGGCCATCGGATCGGTGAACGGCAGGACGGGGCTCGTGCTGCGGCGGGCGGGCAAGGCCGTGGCGGTGGTCAGCGTGAGCGTGGCCGGAGCCGAGGTCACGGCGGTGTGGATCATCCTGAACCCCGACAAACTCCAGCGTTGGCACTGAAGGGCATGCCGGTGCACGACCAGATCCTCTCCACTGACCCAACTGCAACGGGTTTCAGGCCGCCCCGGCGGCAGCCCTGTCACAACCGAGGGGGCTGCCTTGTCTTAGCTGACGACAGGGGCGCACCACAGCGCCCAGAGAGCCAGAAGGGCGTCAACAATGAAAATCGTGGTGATCGGCGGGACCGGGCTCATCGGGTCGAAGCTGGTGAAGAAGCTGGGCGAGCACGGCCACGAGGCCGTGGCCGCGTCGCCGAACACCGGCGTCGACACGCTGACCGGGGAGGGCCTGGCCGAGGTGCTGAAGGGCGCACAGGTCGTGATCGACGTGTCGAACTCGCCCTCGTTCGAGCGCGAGGCCGTCATGAAGTTCTTCCAGACCTCCACCGGCAACCTGCTGGCGGCGGAGGCGGCCGCGGGCGTGGGCCATCACGTGGCGGTGTCGATCGTGGGGACCGAGCGGATGCCGGAGAACGGCTACTTCGCGGCGAAGATCGCCCAGGAGCAGCTGATCGAGAAGTCGGGCATCCCGTTCTCGCTGGTGCACTCCACCCAGTTCTTCGAGTTCGCTCGCGGCATCGCCGACGAGGGTACCGTCGACGGCAAGGTGCACATCGCGCCGGTGCTGTTCCAGCCGATCGCGGGCGACGACGTGGCCCAGGCGGTCGGCAGGACCGCGGTGGGGACGCCGCTGAACGGCCGGATCGAGATCGCCGGACCGACCCAGTACAAGATGGACGAGTTCTTCCGCAAGGCGTTGGCCGCCTGGGGCGACACCCGCGAGGTCGTCGTCGACCCGCAGGCGCGCTACTTCGGCAGCGTGCTCGGCGAGCGGTCGCTGGTGCCCGCTGACGGCGCGCAGCTCGGCACCATCACCTACAAGGACTGGCTCGACCGGTCCGGCGCGAAGTAGGCGGGGCGATGGACAAGCCGCGATCGACCGCGTGGCAGACGGCGTTGACCGTGCTGCAGGAGGCGCAGCCTCCGTTCATCCCCGAGGGCGCGCACGTGATGACCGTGGTCATCGAGTACCCGCCCGGAGACCCCGGCGCGCCGCCGCATCGCCACCCGGGTCCCGCCTTCGGCGTCGTCCTGGAGGGCGAGATGCTGATGGAGCTGGAAGGAGAGCCGGAGCGGGTGATCCGCGCCGGCGAGGCGTTCTGGGAGCCGGGTGGCGACGTCATCCACTACCAGGACGGCAACAATCGCGACGATGTCCCGGTACGGTTCACGGTCACCATGCTGTGCGAGCCGGGCAAGCCGATGTTCACGCTGGTGGAAGAGGCCGAGCTGGCCCAGCGCAAGGACCGCCGCGCGCCACGCCTGTCCTGAACCCTCGGCGAAGTATCCGCAGCGTGACGGCACCGGCTGCCGTCGTCGCTGCCTGATCCCAGGATCTAACCAGGCCGCCGGCCCACTGGCCGGCGGTCCGATCCGCCCTGCCGACAACCCGAGGTATGACACGAATGAACCACGAACGACCGGTCCGGATCGGCACGCTCGGCAGTCTGCGTGAGCACCTGCAGTGGGCGATCGAGCTGGAGCACGCGACGCTGCCGCCGTACTTGACGGCGTTGTACTCGCTTGATCCGGAGCGTAATCCGGTGGCTGTGGAGGTGGTGAGCGGCGTCTTCGTGGAGGAGATGCTGCATCTGGCGCTGGCGGCGAACCTGCTGAACGCCGTCGGCGGCAGGCCGCGTCTGGACATGCCGCAGATGCTGCCGCCGCATCCGCGCAGGCTGCCGCACAGCGATCTGGAGGTGTCGCTGGTGCCGTTCGGCGCGCAGGCGCTGGAGATGTTCCTGCGCCTGGAACGGCCCGCGCCGCCCGGCGCGCCGCCGGAGGACGACGGCTACGAGACCATCGGGCAGTTCTACGCCGCGATCGAGCAGGGGTTGCGCCACCTGTGCGAGACGCTCGGTGAGAAGGAGGTGTTCTGCGGCGACCCGGCCCGGCAGGTGAGCGGCGCCCACTTCCGCCACACTGCCGGATCGCTGTTCGCCGTCGAGGATCTGGAGTCCGCGCTCGGCGCGCTGAAGGAGATCGTCGAGCAGGGGGAGGGCAACGCCCGCGGCGAGGTCTGGGACGGCGACCGTGACGTCCTGCACCCCGAGCGGAAAGAGGTCGCCCACTACTACCGTTTCATGGAGCTCAAGCTCGGCCGCCGTTACCAGCGGGGCGACACCCCGAGAACCGGCCCGACCGGCGAGAAGGTCGGCGTCGACCCGGACGGCGTGCTGCCGATGACCCCCAACCCGCGGCCCGCCGAGCCGGGCAGTGCCGTGCGGGCGGCGCAGGCTCTGTTCGACACCACCTACAGCACCCTGCTGAACCTGCTGGAACAGGCATTCAACGGCGACCCGGACCGGCTCACGGACGCCACCCGCACCATGTTCGCGCTCAGGGCCCAGGCGCGGGCCCTGATGGCGCTGCCCGGCGGCGCCGGTCCCACCTTCGCCTACGTGCCGCCCGAAGCACGCGGCTGATCCAGGAAACCTCTCCGCTGCCGCGTGGGCGGCGGAGAGGACAGGGGTCACCGGGTTCGCGTCACCAGCTCGCCGATCTCGGGGAGGACGGCGTCCGCGACCGTGATCTTCCGCTGGATGAGCTCGTTGGCGTGGAACAGGTCGGCGGCGTGCTGCTGCTCGGCGACGAACTCCGCGCTGACCGGGTGCAGCCCCCACGGGCGGGTGCGCAGCGCGTGCTCCCACGCGTCGAGGTCGCCGTCGAACAGGGCCGCGGCCTCGCGCGGGTGCTCCTCCGTCCAGCGGTCCGCCCGCTGGAGCGCGGTGACGATCCTGGCCAGCTCCTCCGGCCGTTCCCGGGCGAAGTCGCGGCGGGTGAACCAGAGCGAGCGGTGGCTGAACAGGCCCTCGGTCTCCACCAGCGTCCGGGTGCGCGACTCGACCGGCGTCAGGTACGGGTAGGAGCCCACCCAGGCGTCCACGTCGCCGTTCACCAGCAGCTCGGCGGCGTTGCCGTAGGCGTCCACCGGGACGATGTCGCCCCACCCGAGCCCGGCCCGCTCCAGCGCCAGCAGCAGCAGGGTGGTCTGCCAGGAGCCGTGCCCGAGCGCCACCCGCCTGCCCTTCAGCTCCGCCACCGAGCCGATCGGGGAGTCGTCCCGCACCACCAGGCGGCCGTTCTCGACCCGCGGCCCCGAGATCGCCACGTACACGATGTCGTGGCCCTTGGCCTGGGCGGTGACCGGGGGCGTGGAGCCGGTGCCGATGAAGTCGTATCCGCCGTCGAACAGGTGGTCGCCGTGGGCGGACGGCAGGGCCCGGGTGGGATCGACGCGTCCGTCCCGGCCGAGGGCGTTCAGGTCCACCCATTCGACGCCGGGCAGCAGGTCCCGGTGGCGGGCCACCCAGAGCGTGTTGTTCTGCGGGAAGAAGCCGACCTTGGTGGTCATCAGGAGCGTCCTTTCAGTAGCGGCAAAACGTGGCGGCCCACGCGGCGGGCCTCTTCGAGATGGGGGATCCCGGCCAGGATGAGGGCGTCCACCCCGAGGTCCAGCAGCCGGTCGAGGCGGTCGGCGACCTGGTGGTAGTCGCCGACCAGGCCGAAGGCCGGGCCGTCGCGCAGCTGGCTGAAGCCGCCCCACACGTGCGGGGCGACCTCCAGGGCGCGGGGGTCGTCACCGGCTCCGGCGAGGAAGGCGCGGCTGCGGCGCACGCCGACGGAGTCGCCCTCGCCGGCGTCGCTCTCGCGCGGCCGGGCCCGCCAGCCGGCCTCGATCTCCGCCCACGCCTCCTCCTCGCTCTCCCGGGCCAGCAGGTCCACCCGCACGGCGAACCGGGGCGGCGTGGCACTGTGCGCGCGCACGGCGTCGAACTTCTCCTCCAGCGCCTCGAACGGCTCCAGCCAGGACAGGTAGTAGTCGGCGTGCCGGCCGGCGGCGTCGATGGCGGCGGGGGAGGAGCCGGAGAAGAAGATCTCGGGGAACGGCTGCCCGGCCAGCTCCTCCGGCAGCCCGGCGTTCTCCACCTGGTAGAAGCGGCCCCGGTGGGTGTGGCCGCCCTGCCAGACGCCCTTGAGCACGTCCAGGAACTCCGAGGTGCGGGCGTAGCGGTCGTCGTGGTCCACCTTGTCGCCCCACCACAGCTGCGCCGGGCCGCCGCCGCCGGAGATGACGTTGTAGACGATCCGGCCGCCGGTGGCCCGTTGCAGCGTGGCCGTCATCCGGGCGGCCTGGACGGGGTGCAGGAAGCCGGGCTGGAAGGCCACCATGAAGCGGTACGACGTGGTCTCGCGGGCCAGCGTCGCGGCGGCGGCCCACGGGTCGTCGGTGTGCGGGAAGTTCGGCAGCAGCCCGCCGGTGAAGCCGCTGTCCTCGGCGGCCCTGGCGACTTCGGCCATGTAGTCGGCGTGGCTGTAGCCGTCGTCCCGGCCGTCCCTGGTGCCGGGGGCGGTGCCGCCGGGGGCGAAACCGCCTCGGCTGCGGACGCGGCGGCGCAGCGAGGGCTGGTCGCCCTCCATGTGAATGCGCCAGTAGATGTCAACGGTCAACAGACCGCTCCTTCACGTGCTCGCCGAGGCGGTAGACGTCCTCGGTCTGGAGGAAGAACTCGGTGACGCCGAGCGCGGCGTACTCGCCGGCGGCCTCGATCGAGGGCAGGTGCACGCCGTAGCGCAGGCCGGGCAGCTCGGGGATGAGGGCCGCCAGGTCGTCACCGGCGGCGAAGACGTGCACGTCGGCGTGGCGGCGCGACAGCTCCAGGGCCTCGGGCGAGACGCCTGACAGGTGCACCTCGGGGAAGGGCGGGGACGACAGCGGCGCGCCGAAGCCGCCCTTGACCACCTCGTAGAAGTCCCCGGCGAAGTCGAACGGGCCGCCGCCCCAGACGCCCTTCGCCACCGTGAGGAACTCGCCGGCGCGGGCGAACCGGGCGGCGCCGGTCAGGAAGTCGCCCTGCGCCCTGGCCACGGCCGGATCCAGATCCACCGCGAGCCGCCAGCCGAGCCGTCCGGCCGAGAAACGCTGCAGGGACGCCGAGAGCTTGGCCGCGTAGACCGGGGTGGCCACGGCCGGGTGGAACTCGGCGACGACCCGCAGGTGGCGGGTGCGGCGCAGGGCGTTGGCGGCGACGGTGAGAGATTCCTGGCCGGCGGGGTCGAAGGGCGAGAGCGCGCCCGCCCACCCGGACAGGTCCGCGGCCACGGCGGCCCGCCCGGCGGGGTCGGTGAGCGCCGGCCGCACGTCGGTGACGAAGGCCGGCAACGGGGCGGGGTCGGGGCTCCGGGTGGGCAGGGCCAGGTGGAAGCGGCCGGTGCGGTGCGCCGTCATGCCGCCGCCCCCAGCGGGACCTCTTCCAGCAGGGCGTCGATGCGCGGGAGCAGCTCCCCGGCCAGCGGCTCGATCTGGGTGTCGAGCACGAACAGGCCGCGCGTGACGTGCCGCGCGCCGAGCACGCTCAGCACCGGGCGCAGGGCGTAGTCCACGGCCAGCAGGTGGGCCGGGGTGCCGCCGGTGGCGATCGGCACGACCGTCTTGCCGGCGAACGCGCCCTGCGGCAGGACGTCCAGGAACGCCTTCAGCAGGCCGGTGTAGGACGCCTTGTAGATCGGGGTGGCGACGACGAGCGTGTCGGCCGCGGCCACCTGCGCGGTGGCGTGGGCCAGCTCGGGATGGGCGGTGTCGCCGCGCAGCAGGGCCTCGGCGGGCAGGTCACGAAGGCGCAGTACGGTGGCGGGCCGGCCCAGCCGTCCGGCCAGGTGGTCGAGCAGACGTACGGTGCGCGAGGCGGCCGATGGGCTGCCGGAGATGAGCAGGACGGACATGTCAGATCTTTCCTAGGGGTTCAGCGGAAACGGGCGGCGTCCGGGTCGGCCGCGGCGACTGGCCCGTCTCGTCGAGGAAGCCGGGCGGCGGCAGGTGGTACGGCGGCTCGGCGCCGGCCGGCAGGAGCGCGGGTTCCCGTTCGCGGGAGTCGAACTCCGCCCTGACCGCCGCCAGCGTCTCGGGCTGCTCGACCAGCGTGACCGCCGCCGTGGCCAGGTAGCGGGCGGCGGCCAGCAGCCCGGCGTGTGCGATCGGGGTGCCGGTCGCCGCGGTGGCCGCCCACGAGTGCAGGGGCACCCCGAGCGGCACCACGGCCGAGACCAGGCTGAGGTGCGGCGCCGTCCAGCTCACCTCGGAGGTGTCGCTGGACGGGCCGCCGAGGTCGGGACCGGCGGGCGGGCGCAGCGGCAGCACCTCGCCGGCCAGGCCGGCGGGCGGGCGGCCGATCGCCGCCTGCAGCCGCCGCGCGAACGCGTGGTCGGCGTCGGTGAACGCCGGCGGTCCCAGCTCGCTCATCGTGCGGTGCAGCAGCTCGGCGCCCGCCCGGTTGCCGAGCCCCTGCCTGATGGCGGTGACCAGGCGGTGCTCCAGCCGGGTCCCGCTGCCGGCGGCGGCGGCGTGGGCGCAGGTCACGACCTGGTCGTAGAGGGTCCTGGCGGCGGCGGCCGTGGACTCGCGGACGTAGACCCAGACCGTCTGCAGGTCGGGGGTGACGTTGGGGGCGCCGCCGCCGCTGATCGTGTAGCTGACGCGGCCGGAGGGGGAGACGTGGCCGGCGCGCAGGCGCTCGACCATCTCGGTCAGCAGCAGCGCGCCGTCCAGGCCGCTGCGGGTGCCCAGCGGGTTCGAGCCGTGGCCGGGCGAGCCGAGGAAGGAGAACGTGGCCGAGTACAGGGCGCTGGTGACGTCCCAGCCGGTGCCGGTGACGGGGGCGGGGTGCCAGTCGAGGAAGGCGTCCAGCCCGTCGTAGGCGCCGTCGCGCACCGCGTACGCCTTCCCGACCAGGTGCTCCTCGCCGGTGGACGCGAACACCTTGATCGTGGCCCGGCTCCCCAGTGCCGTGGCGGCGGCGATGGCCGCGCCTGCCGACGCCGCCGCCAGGGCGTTGTGGCCGCAGCCGTGGCCGGGGCCGTAGGCGGGGGCGTACTCGTCGCCCTCGAACGCGACCGGCTCGTGCCGGGCCGCGCCGGCCCGCTGGGACAGGCCGGGCAGGGCGTCGTACTCGACGTTGAAGCCCAGCACCGGCCCGCGGTCGCCGTGGGTGGCGACGAACGCGGCAGGCAGGCCGGCCGTGCCCCACGCGATCGTGAAGCCGTGCGCGCGCAGGAGCGCGGCGGTGGCCAGGGCCGAGCGCCATTCGCGCAGCGACGGCTCGGCGTAGGCCCAGATCCGGTCGGCGAGCCCGGTCAGCGCGGCGGCGTTCCCGGCGATCCAGCCCGCCGCCGTCATGGCCCTGCTCACGGCACCGCTCCCGGGCGCCGTCATGACGCCGCTCCCGCGTGGGCGTCCACGCCGAGGTCGGCGAGGAGCCGGCGGCGCAGCTCGACGAAGTCGGGGTCGGTGCGGTCGCGCGGCCGGTCGAGCTCGACCCGCACGTCGGTGACGAACGTGCCCGCGCGCAGCACCGCGATCCGGTCGGCGAGCAGGATCGCCTCCTCCACGTCGTGCGTGACCAGCACCACGGCCGGGCGGTGCCGGGCGCACAGCTCGGCGATCAGGTCCTGCATGTGCAGCCGGGTCAGGGCGTCCAGCGCGGCGAACGGCTCGTCGAGCAGCAGCAGCTCCGGCTCGCGTACCAGGGCCCTGGCCAGCGCGACCCGCTGGGCCTCGCCGCCGGACAGCGTCGCGGGCCAGGCGTCGGCATGGCTGCTCAGCCCCACCTCGGCCAGGGCCGCCAGGCCCTTGGCGCGGGCGGCGCGGCCCTGCCCGATGATCACGTTGGCGAGGGCGCGCTTGGACGGGACGAGCCGCGGCTCCTGGAAGACGACGGTGCGCACCGGCGGCACCAGCACGCTCCCGCCGCCGGCCGCGTCCAGCCCGGCCAGGATGCGCAGGAGCGTGGTCTTGCCGGTGCCGCTCGCGCCGAGCAGCGCCAGGAACTCGCCGCGCCGCACGTCCAGGTCCACCCCGTCGAGCACGGCCCGCTCGCCGAAGACCTTGCGCAGCCCCCGGGTGCGTACGGCGAGGCTCATCGGATCGTCACCGCCCTGCGCCAGGGCATCGTGACCCGCTCGGCCAGCCGCAGGGCCAGGTCGGCGGCGAGCCCGATCACCGCGTACAGCAGCACGCACAGAGCGAGGATGTCGGTGCGCAGGTAGTCGGTGGCCCGGGCCATGAGGTAGCCGAGCCCGGCCGTCACGTTGATCTCCTCGGCGGCGATGAGCGCGATCACGCTGAGCGTGGTGGACAGCCGCAGCCCGGCGAAGATCGACGGCAGCGCGCCCGGCAGCACGACCTCGCGGGCGACGGCCAGCCGGCCCAGTCCGAACGAGCGGGCCGCCTCGACGACCTTGCGGTCCACGTTGCGCACCCCGCTGGAGACGTTGATGTACATGGGGAACGTGCAGGCCACCCCGATCAGCAGGATCTTGGACGCCTCCTCGATCCCGAACCAGACGATGAACAGCGAGGTCAGCGCCAGGAACGGGATGGCGCGCAGGGCCTGCATCGAGGAGTCGACGAGCTCCTCGCCGAGCCGGGTGAAGCCGGACACGACGCCCAGCGCCAGCCCCGTGGAGGCGCCCAGCAGCAGGCCGAGCCCGGCCCTGGTGACCGACACGCGCAGTGCCTCGGGGAGCTGGCCGTCGGCCCACAGCTCGCCGAAGGTGTTGACGACGTCCTGAGGGCCGGCCAGCACGTCCTGGGTGAGGGCGCCGGTGGCGGTGGCCGCGTACCAGGCGGCGAGCAGCAGGACGGGGCCGGTGGCGCGCAGCGCGAGCGTGACGGCCGGGTGGCGGCCGGACGAGCGCGGCGGCTGGGGCGCGACGAGCCCTTCGACGCTGGCCTCCGTGTGCGTGGTCACGCTCATGACCGCGCGTTCCCGAGCGTGTTCACGTCCACGACGTGCTGGGAGACGTCCAGCGGCGCGGTGAGCACCTTCTGGTCGAGAAAGAACCTCGCCACGTCCTGATATTTCGCGATTTCGGAGGCGGTGACCGCCTGGACGGGCCTGCCCTTCTTCTGGATGCCGACCACGAGCTCCTTCTGCTCGCCCTGCACCGCCTGCGGGCCGGTCTGAGTGAAGACGTTCAGGTACGCCGCCGGATCGGCGATCTCCTTGGCGCTGCCCTCCTCGATGAACGCGAACAGCGCCTTGACCACCTCGGGATGCTCCTGCAGCAGCTTGTTGGCGGCCACGTAGATCACGTAGTTGTCCGACTTGATCGCCTCGCCGTCGGCCAGGACCCGCGCGCCCAGCTGGGTGACGGCGGGGATGAGGAAGGTGGAGAAGGTGGACCAGGCGTCCACCTCGCCCGAGCCGAAGACCGGCGCGGTCTGCGGCGGCGGCAGATAGACCCGCTTGACCTTCTCGACCGGCACGTCGAACGTCTGCAACGCCTTGAGCAGCAGGTACTCGCTGGTCCCGCCGTGCCCGACGGCCACGCTGCGCCCGGCCAGATCGGCCACGGACCTGATCGGCGAGTCCTTCTTCACCACGATGCCCTCCCCGGCCAGGTCGGGCGGGACGGTTGCGAAGATCTTGAAACTGGGCTTGACGGCCAGCGCGGTGACGCCGGAGGTGATCGAGCCGGTGGCGATGTCGAGCGAGCCCGCGTTGATGGCCTGGGCGGCCGGGGCGAACACGGAGAAGTCACCGGCCCACTTGACCTTGGCGTTGACCTTGGCCAGGGCCGCGTCCAGGCTGCCGTCCTTCTTCGCGACGGCCAGGAAGCCGCTGTTGCCGGGGTCGGAGATGCGCACGACGACCTGCTCCTGGCCGGCGGCGGTGGTGGTGGTGTCCGGGCCGCCGCAGGCCGTGGCCAGGAGGGCGAGCGGAAGGGCGAGCAGCAGCTTACGCATGGGTGACTCCTTGGAGCGGGGTGTGGTCGGCCCAGGCGGCGACGTCCACGGGTGATTCGAGGAAGCCGTGGCCGCGCAGGAAGCGCTCCTGCTCGGCCAGCAGGTCGAGGCGTTCGGCGGACAGGTCGAGGTGGAGCGAGGCGCCGGGGCGGTAGGCCGCGGCCACGCCGGTCGCGCCGGCGCCGGTCTCCGCGCCCAGGATCCTGGCCACCTCGGACGGGTGCGCGGCGGCCCAGTCCGCGGCGCGCAGCAGGACGGCCAGGAAGCGGGTGACCACCTGCGGATGCTCGTCCAGCAGGCGCTGGTGGACGGTGATCGGGCGGGGGGTGCCGTTGTTGATCCGGGCGCGCCGGTCCGGCACGGCGTCCAGGTCGATGCCCACCTCCGCGCCGTGGCGCAGGGCGGCCTCGACGGCGAGCGCGCCCTTGACGTAGACCGCGTCCACCCGGCCGGCGGCCAGCGCGGCCAGCTCCGCCTCCCACTGGCCGCCGCCCGGCTCGGCCTCGACGTCCACCAGTTCGGCGTCACCGAGGCCGAGCCCGGCCAGGGAGAGCGCGCCGTGGAAGCCGCGCAGGGCCATGGCCCGCCAGAAGTCGATGGCGATGCGATGCCGGGGCGCCGCCAGCCGCAGGCCCTTGAGCTGCTCGGGGCTCTCCAGGGCGGTGCCGCCGCGCACCAGCACGACCTGCCGCTCCTCGATCCAGGTGAGCCCGATGAGCCTGGTCGCCTCGCCGCGCGAGCGCGCCCACAGCGCCGGCACGTTGCCGCCCTCGCGGAACAGGCCGGTCAGAGCGTGGGTGTAGTGGGTCTCGCGGGGCACGCCGGGGCCGGCGTCCTGCAGCGAGCGGACCTCGATCCCGTCGCCGGCGAACTCTTCCGCCAGCCAGCCCTGGTCGGCCGCGATGCCTGTGGCGGTGGGGACGGGACAGCGGGTGAACCAGATGGCGTCGAGTGCGGCTGTGGTCATGGGCAGAGTTTGCAAGTAAATTGGTAGGGAATGCAAAGATTGTCCCGCGATGCGGGAAGCGTTCCCGGCCGGACCGGCTCCTACCTGGTCCCCGATCTCCCTACTCGGAAGACGGAGTTTCCCGCATGGCAACAGACGACAGCGTCCAGTCGGTGCGCAGGGCGATCGGCCTGCTCGGCTGCTTCGGGGGCGGTGACGCCTCGCTCGGCCTGTCCGACCTGGCGCGCAGGATGGGGCTGTCCACCTCGACCACCCACCGCCTGGCCAGGACGCTGGCCGCCACGGGCTTCCTGGAGCAGGAGGCGCGCACCGGCCGCTACCGGCTGGGGCCGTCCATCACGGAGCTGGGGCAGCTCTCCTTCCACCGGCGCGGCCTGCACCGCATCGCCCCCGAACTGGCCGAGCTGGCCCGCATCACCTCCGCCACCGTGGACCTGGCCGTCCGCAACGACCGGCACGCGGTCATCCTGAGCGGCGGCTCGCTCAACCCCGACAGCGGCGCCGGGCTGCGCCGCCCCCTGCACTCCACGGCGCTGGGCAAGGTGCTGCTGGCCTGGGACCCGGAGGGCAGCGCCGACCTGGCGGCGCTCGGCCCGCTGCCGGCGCTGACCGGCCGCACCATCGTGGACCACGCCGAACTGCGCGAGGAACTGGTCCGCGTGCGCGAGTCCGGGTACGCGCTCAACGACGGCGAGTCGGGCGACGGCATCCGCACCGTCGCGGTGCCGGTGCTCGACCGGCACAACCACGTCCGCTACGCGCTGGCCGTGCGCTCCACGCCGCTGGTCATCAGCGACGCGCGGATCGACTGGTTCGCCGCGCACGCGCGGGCCTGCGCCCGCGCGCTGGAGGTGCTGCTGATCCCACCGGCCGAGCGCCGCCTGCGCCCCTCCGCCTGAGTCACGCCCTGGGTGATTTCACGAGGAAGGCATGAGGGAGGCGAGGAGCGCCAGCTTCTCGGCGCTGCCGGTGCCGGGGTCCGGGTGCAGGACGATGAGCGTCTGGCCCGCCGCGCCGCTCACGCCCAGCCTCTCCCGGTTCAGCCACAGCTCACCGACCTGGGGATGGTCGAGGCGCTTGGCCGCGCCTTCGCACGTGTCCACGTCGTGGCGGGCCCAGAGCCTGCTGAACAGCGGGCTGGCGAGGGAGAGCTCGCCGACGAGTTCGACGAACCGGGGATCGTCGACGTCGGCGCCGACGGACTCGCGGAAGCCGGCGACCATGCCCTGCGCGGCGTTCTCCCAGTCCGGGTAGAGAGCCTGCTCGGCGGGGTCGAGGAACACGTCCCGCAGGCGGTTGCGCCCCGCCACGAGCCGCGGCGACAGGGCGGTCGCCGGCGCGTTGGCGGCCAGGACGTCGAAGGAGCGGCCCTCCACGTACGCGGGCAGCGCGAGCGCGGCGACGAGCTTGGCGATGCCCGCGGGAACGCTCTCCTTGCGGGGCCGCCGCCGTCGCCGCCGGGGATCGCCCGTCCCGAGGCGCAGCAGATAGGCCGTCGCGTCGTCGTCGAGCCGCAGCACGCGCGCGAGGGACACCAGCACCTGCGCGGACGGGTTGCGGTCGCGGCCCTGCTCCAGGCGCAGGTAGTAGTCGGCGCTGATGCCGGCGAGCATCGCGACCTCCTCCCGGCGCAGGCCCGGCACCCGCCGTACGCCCACGGAAGGGATGCCGGCCTGATCGGGAGTGACGAGCTCCCGGCGGGCGCGTACGTATGCGCCCAGAAGGTTGGATCCGCCCATGCTTCCCACGGTAACGGCGCACCTCGGCGCGTGCCTGGCCCCCTCACCCCCAGGATCGCGAGGGCTCTGGCTGCGCCGGCGGACGAGCGGAAACCTCACTCGGGAACGAACCCCCTTTGATGAGCAAGGAGCCGCACATGTCAACGTACGTGCTGGTACACGGGGCCTGGCACAGCGGACGATGCTGGGAGCGGGTGGTGCCGCTCCTGACCTCGGCCGGGCACCAGGCGGCCGCGCCGTCGCTGACCGGCTACGGCGACAAGGCCCATCTGCTGGGCCCCGAGGTGGGACTGGACACCCACGCCGGCGACATCGTCGAGCTGATCACCGCGAACGACCTCACCGACGTGATCCTGGTCGGCCACAGCTACGCCGGGCTGGTCATCTCCTCCGCCGCCAACCGCATCCCGGACCGCATCGCCCACCTGGTCTACCTCGACGCGATGGTCCCGGAGGACGGCGAGAGCGCGGTGGACGTGCACCCCGTCACCCAGGCCCTCATCGACCGCGCCGCGCAGTCCGGGACCGGCTGGCGGATCCCGCCGATGCCCGAGCTGCCGCCGCCCCTGGGCCTGTTCGGGGTCACCGACCCGGCGGACGTGGCCTGGCTGCGGGCGATGTTGTCGGACCAGCCGGCGCTCTGCCTCCAGCAGCCGGTCCGGCTGGACAACCCCGCCACGCACACGATCCCGCGGACGCACATCCACTGCGTCGCGGGCGTACCGGAGGGCATCACGCGGCGGCCCGTCCCGGCGACCCAGCCCAACGGCAGCCCGGCACAGGTGTGGAAGCTGCCGACGGGCCACGACTGCATGATCACCATGCCCGCCGAACTCACCGAACTGCTGCTCAAAATCGCCTGACCCGGTGACCTGTGCGGCCATGGCACCCGGGCAGGATGGTCGCCATGGTTTCCTACCAGTTGGTCATCGACTGCGCCTCGCCCGACCTCATGGCCCGGTTCTGGGCGAACGCGCTGAGGTACACGGTGGAGCCGCCACCGGATGAGTTCGGCACATGGCGGGAGTACTGGCTCAGCATCGGCGTGCCCGAGGACGAGTTGGGCGAGGGCGACTGCAGCGACAGCATCATCGATCCCGAGGGGCACGGCCCGAGGATCTGGTTCCAGCAGGTGCCCGAAGCCAAGACGGTCAAGAATCGGTTCCACCTGGACGTGAAGGTGGGCGGCAAGCGGGCGGACGTGCCGTTGGAGACCCGGCGGGCGCGGGTGGACGCCGAGGTGGAGCGGCTGGTCCAGGCAGGGGCGTCCGTGGTGCGGGTGCTGTCGCAGCCCGGGGTCGATCACTATGCGGTGGCGATGGCGGACCCGGAGGGAAACGAGTTCGACGTGGTGTAGCGCCATCCCGTTCCTGAGTGGCTCGCACCCGGCAAAGACTCAGGCGCTGAGGTACGTCATGGCCGAGGCGCTGCCGGTGGTGACCAGCGCATTTGACCTCAACTTAGGTTGAGCTGATGGGCTGTTCGCCGTCGGCCTCCGGATGAGAGAAAGCGAACAGCATGGACACCTCCACACCACCGTCCGAGCATCGCGCCGCAGTGGATCGCCCCTCTCCGTTGACGCTCCCGGTGGTCCTGGTCGGCGTCGTGCTGGTGGCGATGTCCATCTCGGGAACCGCGGTGGCGCTGCCGAGCATCAGCCGGGACCTCGACGCGTCCGGGTCCCTGCTGCACTGGGTCGTCGCAGGGTACAACCTGGCGTTCGCGGCCATGACGCTCGTCGCGGGCTCGGCCGCCGACCGGATCGGCCGCCGCCGGGTGTTCGTCGCCGCGGCACTGGTCTTCGTGGCCGGGTTCCTCGCGACGGCGCTGAGCCAGGCGATCATCATCACCGACGTCGCCCGTATCCTGTCGGGCGTCGGTGGAGCCGGAATCATGGCGGCCGGCGGCGCCATCCTCGCCGCCACCTACGACGGCGCCGCCCGTAACCGCGCCTTCGCCCTGATGGGCACCATGGCCGGCGTCGGCATCGCCGTCGGCCCCACCCTGTCGGGCCTGCTGATCTCGGCCGCCGGGTGGCGGGAGAGCTTCGCCGTCTTCGCGGTCATCGGCCTGCTGGTCGCCCTGGGCGCGACCCGCACCCGAGAATCCCGGGCGACCGGCACGGGCCCGATCGACTGGACGGGCAGCATGCTGTTCGTCGCCGCGCTGACCCTGCTGATGTTCGCGCTGCTGGAGGCGCCCGCGTTCGGCTGGACCCATCCGGCCGTCCTGGTCACCGCCGTCGCCGGCCTGGTCGCGCTGGTGTGCTTCGGCCTGTCCCAGCGGCGCAGCGCCGCCCCGGTCCTGGCTCCCTTCCTGGTCGCCAACCGCGCCTTCCTGGGCTGGAGCCTCGCGACGCTGACCACCTCGATCGGATTCCTCGGCGTTCTGGTCTTCCTGCCGACCTACCTGCAGGCGGCCGCGGGACTCTCGCCCGCCGCCGCGGGGGCGGCCATGCTGCTGCTCACCGCTCCCGTACTGGTCATGCCCATGGCCGCCGTCACCTTGGTCAACAAGGGGGTTCCGGCCCGGCTGGTGATGGTGATCGCGCTGGCCCTGGTGGTTGCCGGGAACCTGTGGCTGATGGGACTGAACGCCGGCAACCCGGTCGCGGCGGCGGCGGCGCCGCTGCTGATGATCGGCCTCGGCATGGGAGCGTCCTTCGGCATCACCGACGGGCAGGCCATGGCCCTGGTCCCGGCCGACGCGGTCGGCATGGCGGCCGGATTCCTCAACACGCTGCGCGGAGCGGCCGAGGCCATGGTGATCGCCGCCTTCAGCGCCTCCCTGACCGGCCTCCTCGCGGCCAGGCTCGGCGACACGACCCGTGCCGCCGAGGTCGGCGCCGGGCGCCTCACCACCGGCGCCGAGTCCGCCGAACTGGACGCCTTCACCTGGTCCTGGCAGCTCACCCAGCTCGGCACCGGGCTGATCTGCCTCGTGCTGTCCGTCGTCGTGGCCGTCCTCATCCACAGCCGCGCCAGGTCCCGCCACACCGCCTGACACCGTCTTCGTCACAAGGAGCCGCCGTGCACGCCAGCCCAGAGGACCATCTCACGATCGGTGACATCGTCCGCCGGACCGGCGTGCCCGCCTCCGCCCTGCACTTCTACGAACGCAAGGGGCTGATCTTCAGCGAACGCGACGGCGGCAACCAACGCGTCTTCTCCCGGCACATGCTCCGCCGGATCTCCCTCATCATCGTGGCCAAGCGCCTGCACATCCCGCTGTCGGACGTCGCCGAGATCCTCGCCACCCTCCCCACCGACCGCGCCCCTGCCCACAATGACTGGCAGCGGGTCTCCCGTACGTGGAAGAAGCAGCTCGAGGAACGCCGCCGCGCCATCGAGCAGCTCGAACACGAGCTCACCGGCTGCATCGGCTGCGGCTGCCTGTCGATGAAGGCGTGCCTGCTGCTCAACCCCGACGACGCCCTGCGCGACCACGGCCCCGGCCCGGTCCGGCTCCAGGAGCCCGCCCCCGGTGCCCGGCCCCGGACCGGGGGCGAGCCTTCCGGGCGCTGAGTCGGCGCCCCAGATGACCGGGGGTCTCCTGGTCCTGGCGCAGGTCTGTCACCTGTACCAGATCGTCGCGAAGACGCGGGAGATGCCGCCTGCCCCGTAACAGTCGAAGCGGGCGACGCCCCCCTCGGGATAGAACTTGCGGTAGCTGCCGTCGTTGCAGAAGACCCCCACCTCCCAGTCGTACATCGTGGAGCAGATCGCCCAGCCCGTCATGTGACCGCTGTCTGTGAACCGGCCCTCGCAGGTGTAGTCGAGGGCGGGAAGCTCGCCCGGTATCCCGGGGTCGCCCGACGACATGGTGGAGGCGTTCGGCGCGGGGGACAGCGCTGTGGAAGGAGTGCCCGACATGTCGAGGGCCACCTTGACGGGGTCGGAGGCCGCGTGAGCAGGGGCTGCCAGAGCGAGCGCGGCCACAGCCGAGGCGACGAGGGTGGCCGTGCGCGTGAGTAAGGTGCGCATGAAGCATCTACTCCCATCCGGTCGAAGCGTGCGGACCCTTTCTTTTTCTCACCTCACCGCGCGAAAGAATCGTCCCGACGGACGACCTTCGTTCGGCCACATGGCCAATGGCCAAGAGCTCCCGATGAGGTGCGGAGCACGAGCATGGGCCCGCCGGGGCCCTTCACGACCTCGGAGGCCACTTCGGCACGCTTGCCGAACCGCAGGCCTGACAGCCCGGACGAAGTCAGCGGCCGTCATCCGATCGCTCCCGGTGCGAAGGGCCGGCGACGCGCAGGGACAGAAACCGGGGCGGTTGCCGGTCCCTCGTGAGAGCTACCGCTGTGTCCGTTGCAGGGGGATGGCAGGCCCGGCTCCGATCCCTAGCCTCACTTGAGCCGCGGAAAGACACCGCGGACATCTGATCGAAAGGATCGCGATCGTGGCGTCCCCTGAGCATCCGAGAACCACCCTTTCGCACCCCGGTCCGGCCACGGGCCGTGACCGGTTGCGCAGGTTCCGGTTCCCCGTCCTGCTGGTCGCGTTGTTCGGTGCGATGTCGGTGATGACCGGGATCAACCAACTCGTCGCGCCCGTACCGATCCTCGCCCTGCCGGTGGGGGTCGGCCTGGCCGTCCTCGCCGTCATCTGCTACCGCTGGTTGTGCCGGGTCGTCGAGCTGCGTCCGGACGTCCCCGAACTCGGGAAGACGCGGCGATGGTCCCAGCTGTGGCGCGGGATTTCGCTCGGGTCGGGCCTGTTCGCCGGGTTGATGGCGCTGATCGCGGTGTTCGGTGGCTGGCGGGAGCTGTCCTGGGGGTCCTTCGGCGGCTTCCTCGGCGCCGCGGGAATGATGGCGAGCGTCGCCGTGGCCGAGGAACTGCTGTTTCGCGGGGTGGTGTTCCGCATCATGGAGGAACGTACCGGCACGGTGATCGCCCTGGTCGTGTCCATGCTGCTGTTCGGCGCGCTGCACCTGGTCAACGGCAACGCCACCCTGTGGGGCGCGTTCGCGATCGCCTTGACGGGCGGAGCCATGCTGGCCGCCGCCTACGTCGCCACCCGGTCGCTGTGGCTGCCCATCGGCCTGCACTTCGCCTGGAACTTCGCCCAGGCCGGAATCTTCGGTGTCACGGTCTCCGGATCGGCCGCGCCGCCCGAGGGCGTGCTGAACGTCACGCTGTCCGGCCCGACCGCGCTGACCGGCGGCGTCTTCGGCCCCGAGGCCAGCCTTTTCGCGCTGCTGGTCTGCTTGGTGCCCACGATTCTCCTGCTGCGGCGGGCCGCCCGCGCCGGCCGGATCCGGCCTCGGCCGCACCGCGCCAAGCCCTCCGCCTGACCGCCGCCTCACCCCTGATCGGCGGCCACCAATCCCACCCGGTAGGCGAGCACGACCGCCTGCACACGGTCGCGCAGGTCGAGTTTCATCAGGATCCGCGACACGTACGTCTTGACGGTCTCGACGCTGATGGACAGCCGTGTGGCGATCTCCGCGTTGGACAGGCCCCCGGCGAGCTGTTCGAGCACTTCCAGCTCCCGCTGGGTCAGTGCCCGCACGACCTCCTGCAGGGCCGGCCGGGCGGAGTCGGTGGGACGCAGGCGCTCGGCGAAGTGGCCGATGAGGGCCCGGGTGACGGCGGGCGCGAGCAGGGAGTCGCCGCGCGCGACGGTGCGTACGCCGTCCACCAGTTCCTTCGGCCGCGCGTCCTTGAGCAGGAAGCCGCTGGCGCCCGCCCTGAGTGCTTCGTAGGCGTACTCGTCGACGTTGAACGTGGTCACCACCAGGACCTTCACCGGAGCGGCGACGCCCGGCCCGGCCAGTCGCCTGGTGACCTCGATGCCGTCCAGGACGGGCATCCGGATGTCCATCACGACGACGTCCGGCAGCAGCCGCCGGGCGGCCTCCAGCGCCGCGCGGCCGTCCGCGGCGTCCCCGACGACCTCCATGTCGGGCTGGGCGGCGAAGATCGTGGTGTAGCCGGTGCGCACCAGCTCGTGGTCCTCACAGATGAGCACCCGGATCGGCGTACTGGTCATGCGGTGCTCCTGAAGGGGATGAGAGCCCGGACGCTGAACCCGCCCCCGGGCCGGGCGCCGGCGGACAGCTCACCGTTCAGCAGCTGGATGCGCCGGCGCAGCCCGTCCAGTCCTCGTCCCCCGGACGGCACGGCGGAACCTGCCACCGATGCGGACCCGTCGGTGGTCACCTCGATGTCGAGGTGGCCGGCGCGGTGGTGGACCGTGACCCTGGTGGGCCGGCCCGTCGCGTGCTTGATGGCGTTCGTGAGGGCTTCCTGAACCACCCGATACGCGGCCAGCTCGACGTCGACGGCCTGCGGCAGGCGCTCGCCGTGCTCGGCCAGTTCGACGGGCTGGCCGGAGACGCGGGCCTGTTCGACCAGGTCGGCGATACTGCCGAGGCCCGGCGTACGGGCCGTGAGCGCGTCGTCGCCGGTCGCCTCCAGCACGCCGAGCAGATGCCGAAGCTCCGTCAGCGCCCGCCGGCCGGTGTCGCTGATGGCGGCCAGCCCTTGCCCCGCCCGTTCCGGTGCGGTGCCGACCAGGAACTGTGCGGCGTCGGCCTGCACCACGATGGCGGTCACGTGATGGGTGACCACGTCGTGCAGCTCACGGGCGATGCGGGCGCGTTCGTCGGCGCCGGCCGCCAGCGCGCCGAGCCGCCGCCGTTCGGCCTCCTCGGCCCGCCACCGGCGCATCCCCGCACCGGCCATCCAGATCACCACCAGCACCAGATAGAAAGCGAGGAAGTCCGAGATCCGGTTGGCGGATCCCCACCAGCTCAGAACGACCGCCAGCGCGGCGTAGCCGGCGCTCACCGCCGCCGCGAGCGTGCGGCGGTGCCGGGGCTGATGGGCTCCGGCCGTGTACAGGGCCAGGTAGAAGCCGATGCTGGCGAACGTCGGCGGATAGCAGAGCGTCTGATGAACGGCGAAGGCCGTGCCGATGACGGCCAGGCACGCCGCCGGGTGACGGCTGCGGAGCGCCAGCGGCCCCGCCTGCGCCACGGTCAGCACCACCGCCAAGGCGTCGGCAGGTCGCCGCGGCAGGTCGCCGAGCTGCGCTCCGATGACGGACAGGGTCGGTACGAACGCCAGCGCGGTGAGCGTCGCCGCGAGCGCGCCGTCCTTGACCGAGGACTGCCGGGCTCTCCACCAGGCCGGCCATGAGCGGACGGCCAGGGGAACGCGCGCGAACACTGGTGTAGTCTAACGGCCCTTTGCCCGTGATCAGCGGCACTCAGGGACCTCGCCGACGGCGGACGGGCTCGGCAGGGTGGGCTGCCGATGCGTTCCATCGGGTGGCGGCTTCAGGCGTGTTCGACGGTGTAGCCGCTGGCCTGGAGGGTGAACAGGCGGGCGTATTCGCCGCCCGCGGCCATGAGGGTGGTGTGGGTGCCCTGTTCGGCGATTCTGCCCTCCGCCAGCACCACGATGAGGTCGGCGTCCTTGACCGCGCTCAGCCGGTGGGAGATCAGCAGGCTGGTGCGGCCGGCCCGATGCTCGCGCAACCTGTGGTGGATGGCGTGCTCGGCCTCCGCGTCGAGCCCGGCGCTCGGCTCGTCCAGGACGAGCAGGTCGCGTTCGCCCCTGATCAACGCTCTGGCCAGGGCGAGCCGCTGCCACTGGCCGCCGGACAGCACGACGCCGGAGGTCTCGGCCGCGTCGAGGAAGCGGTTGCTGAGCAACGTGTCGTAGCCGTGCGGCAGGGCGTCCAGCGCCGTGTCCACCCCGGCCAGCCGGGCCGCCGTCCTGACCTGCTCGGGCGAGGCGCCGAGCGAGCCGAGCGAGATGTTCTCCGCCGCCGTGAAGTCGTAGGCCACGTAGTCCTGGAAGACCGCGGTCAGCCGGGAGCGCAGTTCGGCGGGGTCGGCGTCGCGCAGGTCCGTCCCGTCCCAGCGGATCGTGCCGCGTGACGGGTCGTAGAACCGGCACAGCAGTTTGACCAGCGTCGACTTGCCGGCGCCGTTGAGCCCCACGAGCGCGACGCAGGCGCCGTGCGGGATGGTGAGATCCACTCCGCGCAGCACCCACGGCCGCCCCTCGCCGTAGCGGAACCAGACGTCCCGCAGCTCGATCCCGGAGCGGAGGGCGGGCAGCGGGCGGGGCGGGCGGCGTACGGGAAGGTCCGGGGCGGCGGAGACGACGGCGCGGTAGTGTCCGAAGACCAGCAGCGCCTGGTGCAGCCGGGCGAGCTGGGTGACCCCGCCCGACAGCGCGCCCTGCACCCCGGCGACGGCGGCGGCGAAGACCGCCACGTCGCCCACGCCGAGCCGGCCGCCGGCGATCGCCCAGATCAGTCCGGCGCCGCCGATGGCGGCGCCGAGCAGGGCGAGCAGCCCGTGTCCCGCCAGCGCGCGCCGTTCCAGGTCCTGCTCCTGGCGGTTGACCGCGCGGATCTCGCCGAGGAGACGGTCGCGCAGGTACGCGCCCAGCCCGAACAGCCGCACCTCCTTGGCCGGTTCGACCTGGGTGAGCAGGTCGGCGTAGAAGATCTGGCGGCGCATCGCCGGGCTGATCTGCCATTCGAGACCCACCTTGCGCCTGCTCAGCGACAGCTGCACGCCCAGCGACGGCAGCGCCGACAGCAGGACGATCGCCGTCATGACCGGGCTCAGCGCCGTGAGCGCGGCGACGAACCCGGCCAGCGTGACCAGCCCGCGCACCAGTGACAGGCTGGGGGCCAGGATCTGGTTGGCCGCGCCGGTCCCGGCCTGCTCGGCCAGCCTGAGCCGGTCGCGGAAGCGGGGGTTCTCGAACGGGCCGAGGCCGACGAACGCGTTGACCGAGGTGAACAGGCGTTCGCGGGTCAGCAGGCCCAGGCCGCGGCGCAGCCGTCCGTCGGTGTATTCGGTGAGGTGCGGCAGCAGCGCGGCGACCAGGCCGACCACGCCGAGCATGATCGTCGGCATCAGGACGGCCCGGCCGCCCGCCAGGCCGTCCAGGATCAGCTTGGTGCACCAGGCGGCGGCCACCGGCGTCGTGCCGCCGGCCAGGACGGCGAGCACCGAGCAGACGGCGGCGACCGGGGCGGCCCGCCAGGCCAGCCCCCACACCGTCACGGCCCGCCCGGCCAGCCGGAAGACACCGGGCGAGACGTCGTGGGTCATGCGGTGACGGGAGCGCCGAGCCCGGCCACGGTGACCGCGCGCGACCTGACCCGGCCGGAGTCGTCGAGCAGGTAGAAGGCGGGGAAGGCGGAGTTGGGGAAGGCCAGGCAGACCGGCCCGTTGGCGGGCTCGGCGATCACGGTGGCGCTGCCGCGCAGCGCGTCCGCGTAGCTCTCCCCGCCGGGGCCGGACACGACGGCGAGCACCTGCGAGGGGGAGTAGCCCGCGTTGGCGACGAGCTGGAGGAACGGCGGCAGTTGGCCGGGGCAGGCCTGGCACTCGGTGTCGAAGAAGCCGATCACCGAGGGCCGCCCGATCCCGCGCACGTCCGGGACGGTCGAGCCCACCGGCAGCAACGGCGGCCCCGAGGGAGCGGCGTGCTGCTCGGCGTGGCGCACCCGGCGGATCACCGCGAACGTCAGCACCAGGTTGAGCGCGCTCATGACGCCCACGATGACCAGGGCTGCGATGACGTACGGCATCAGAGGTTCCTCTCCAGGAGAAGGTCGGCGAGGTCGTCGAAGAGCACCAGCACGGCGGCGAGCACCGCGGCGGCGACCAGCGCCAGCGCCACCCCGGCGAGTTCGACGTGCCCGCCCGGCGTCACCCACCCGGTGACCGCGACCGCGATCAGCAGCAGGTTGCGCACGATCTGGGCGCGGCTCAGCGGAGCGGCGGTGACGCCGAAGCACCGGCAGGCGGCGGCGGAGCCGCGGCGCAGGGCCAGCAGGATCGCGGCGGCGAAGGCCGCGAGCAGCACGGCGGCCAGCACGAACCCCGCGCGCTCGCCCAGGGCGAGCAGCGCCACGGCGGCGCTCTCCCCGGCCAGTACGGCCACCGCGACCGGCGCGGCGGGCAGCCCGGGAGCCAGACCGGGGACGGAGGACACGAAAGCGCGCCAGCCGGTGGCCTTGCCCGCCAGCGCGGCCAGGAAGACCAGGCAGAGCACGGCCCTGCAGCCCAGCTCTATGTACGGCATGGCGCTCCTTCACGGGTGGTGCCGCCCACGACCCCCTGCGAAGGGGGCGTGGGCGGGGTGTGGAGGGTCAGCAGCACTCGTAGCAGGACACGTAGGTCGTGCAGTCCGGCCGCACGCAGGTCCACGCGGTGTGGTCGAGCCAGTGGTAGCACCAGCACTCGTAGGGGCACCCCCTGGCGTCCGCGGTGCTGGCGGGCAGCAGGGCGCCGAGCATCCGGTCGCCCAACGCCTTGAGTGTGCGAGTCATCCGACCTCCTGGGTGAGAGGGGCTGTATTCGCCTGATCATCACCATCGGGTCAGGGGAGGGGCAATCCTTTCGGACCGCCACCGAAATGCGACAAATCAGGCGCTGTGTTCGAGGAGTTCGTGGCCCAGCGAGGTGAGCACGTGCCGCACCGCCCGGCCCTCGCGGTAGGTGTTCACGAGGCCCGCCAGCCGCAACGCCGTCACGTGCTCGGACACCGTGGAGGCGCTCACCGCCAGCGACCTGGCCAGCTCGCCGGTCGCCGAGCCGCCGCCGATCGAGCGCAGCACCCTGGCACGGGCCTGCCCGACGACCTGGGCCAGGGCGTCCACCGACGCGGGACGCCGGGCGCCCTCGTCGCCGGCCGGATAGGCGATGACCGCCCTGCTGTCGCCGCGCGGCGGCGACAGCGCGAGGAAGCAGCGGCTGGCGCACATCAGCGGCGAGAACGCCACGCCCCCGTCGCCGAGCTCCACCGGTGACGGGCACAGGTCCGAGGTGTCGATCTGCAGGGCGCAGCCGTACCAGTTCAGCCTGGGGGTGAGCCTGGGCAGCGTGCGGTCGAATCCCCGTACGCAGATCAGCTCGGAGTAGCGGTTCACGTGGGCGTTCAGGCGGCGGCGTATTGCGTCCCACTCGGGGGCCACGCAGCTGACGTAGAAGGCGCGCAGCGCGTCGGCGACGTCACCGAGACCGGGCTGGACGTCGAGCTCGTCGTTGAGCGTGCCCGCCCCGGGCGGCAGCGGCAGGTCGGCCCAGAGGAAGCCGGACACGCTGTGCGGCGCGTGGTGGACACGCCGGACGAACGGCATGGCTCTGGCGGGCGTCCTGCGCGCCAGGTCCCGCCACGGCGATCCGGGTACGGCGAAGCCGGGATGATGCAGGCACAGGGCGGCGAACAGGGTGTGGTGCAGCGGGGAGATGGTGAAGGTGGTCGCGGCCAGTCCTGCGGCGGAAAAGACCAGACGCATATCCCAGCCCCGTTGTCAGGAAATGTCCGGACATATTGGAGTATGGGGCTGTTAAGACGTACTAACAAGGGTGCGGAGGACGACCCCCAGAACCCGATCGGCCGGGACGAGCCCCCACAACCGCGAGTCCGCGCTGACCTCCCCGTCACCCAGCACCACCAGCTTTCCGGGCGGCACCGTGGCGGGCAGCCCGGGGCACTGCGGCGGCGCCGGTTCGCCCGGCAGCGCCGCGACCCGCTTGACCACCCAGTCGGCGGCCGTGACCTCGGGCAGCGGCCCGTCCCGCCACCGCATTCCCGGCCCGATCGGTTCGAGCACCACGATCTGCCCGCGCCGGACCGCCTTCCCGCGCAGCACCAGCAACCGGTCGCCGGGCCGCAACGCCGGCACCATGCTCTCCCCCCGTACGGTCACCACCGCCAACCGGCGCCTGGCGACGAACGCGACAACGACCAGCAGCGCGGAGAACACCGCGATCATGGGCATGTCGCGAGCGTAAACGTCCGGCCTGTGGGGCTCAAGAACTCGTCGGCCGGGGGGGAGTGGCTGAAGTCCTGTCCGCGACGAACGCCGTCACCCGGCGAGATTGACGCTGGGACGGCGTCCGGCGTCCGTTCCTCGGGGGCGAACACTCACAGGGACGGGCGCGAGCGTGGTGCTGTGGCGTCGAGGAACGGGAGTGGTGATCTGCCTAGTCGGGGGAGCGCAGCAGCATGGCCTCCACCTCGGAACCGGCGTCGGCCGTGCAGACGTACGTGGGCCTTCCGGTCGCCGGGTCCACGGCGTACAGGGTCGCACGCTTGCCGCACTTCGAGCACCAGGCGTCCGGCCCGCCGCCGAGTTCGGCCAGGCCGACCTTGATCTCTGGGATAACAAAAGCCATGCGGGCAGCGTAGGTCGGCCTGGTCAGGACGTCCGTGGCGACAGGGCGTCTTGCGGAATCCATGCCCGCAGATTGTGCGACACGGGGGTGAGGGCCCGGGGCCGTGAGGCGAGGTCCGTTCGTGGGCCGCGCGCCACGGGCTCGGACACCCGGCACTTGGGCATGCCGTAGGCGCGGCTGCTCCTGTTCCCGCGTCCGTGGCCACCGGAGGCCGGTGAACGGCGAGGGCTTGTCAGAGGTAGGTGGTGTACAGGTCTGTGGTGGGCCAGGTGGTCACCGCGTTGGCGGCCTTGTGGAGGGCCGGGTCGATGTCGGCGTAGCTCAGGCCGGAGGCGTCGTCGCGCTGGTTGAAGAGCGCGGCCCAGGTCAGCCCGTCGTACCGCCGCACCAGGAGGGTGTAGGTGCCGGGGAGGCTGCCGGTGTGCCAGGTGTTGCGGCCGCCGGTGACGTTGCGGACCGACCAGCCGCAGCCGTACCACCAGCCGTCGCCGTTGACGCCGGTCTCGGGCTGGGCGAAGGCGCGGGAGATCGACGTCGAGGTGAGCACGGAGCCGGCCGCGTCGAAGATCCCGGCGAAGCGCACCAGGTCGACCGCCGTTCCGAGCCAGCCGCCGTGCGCGTCCATGTTCTCCAGGTTGAACGAACCGTACGGAGCCGGGACGGAGGTGCCGGAGGCGTCGAACACCGTCTTTCCCGTGTACTTGGAGACGTACGGCACCTCGCCGGTGACGGCGCCGGCCTTGAGCGTGCGCCCGAGCCTCATCCGGGTGATTCCGCGCGGCCCGAGGATCTTCTGCTGCACGTACGTGCCGTACGGCATGCCGCTGACCTTCTCGATGATCCGGCCGAGCAGCAGGTAGTCGTAGTTGGCGTAGGCGTACGTGCTGCCGGGGTCGTGGTCCAGGGTGAGGCCGCCGGCGTACCGCATGATGTCGGCCTGGCGGACGGGCAGCGCCGTGCCGAGCGCCCTGGAGATCGCCAGGTCGCTGAACATGGGGTCGGCGGTGACGGACGAGTCCCAGCCGCCCAGGTGCTGCAGCAACCTGAGGACGGTCACGTCCTTCAGCCGCGGATCCACCGTCTTGCCGGACGGCGCCGTCAGGGGGAGCAGGTCGGGCAGCCGGTCGGTGAGCTTGAGCTTGCCGTCCTGCACCAGCTTGAGTACGGCCGCGCCGGTGATGGGCTTGCTCAGGCTGGCGATCCGGAACAGCGAGGTCGGCTGGGTCTTCAGGGTGGTGCTGGTCGTCCAGGTGTAGCCGCGGGCCAGGACGAGCTTGCCCTTGCGGGCGACGGCGAGCGATCCGCAGGAGAGGTTGCGGGCCTGCATGAAAGCCTTCATCGTGCTGTCGAAGCCGCCCAGCCCGGCGCCCAGGGTTCCGGTCGTCTTCCACGTCCCGGCGGCGGCGTCCGCTCTGCCCGGCTGACCGGCGACGAGCCCGGCGCCGGCCAATCCGAGCCCGGCCAGGCCCATCGTCCGGCCGAAATCGCGTCGGGTCAGCCTGTCAGGCATCTGTCTTCCTCCTTGATCGAACAACACACCACCGGGCAAACTACCTGAAACTTCGCCGCTGGTGGCGCAGACCGCCCGAGCCGCCGTAGGGCAGGCCCCACCATCCGGACACCGGGCGGCATGATCGATTCCGGCGCTCGGCAGCCGCAGGATGGGCACATCACCTCATCCAAGGGAGTTGCCGAGAACATGCGCAGGTATCTTGCCGCAGCTGCAGCCGCCGTCGTCCTGCTGGGCGCCGCGTCCCCGGCGTTGGCCGCCGCCAAGCCGTCGTCGCCCACCCTGCAGCAGCAGCTTGACCGGTTGACCCAGCAGGACGGCCTGGCGGGCGCCCTGGTGTCGGTGCGTGAGCCCGACGGCCGGGTCAGGACGTTGACGTCCGGCGTCGCCGAGCGCGGCTCCGACCGGCCGATGGTCGGCGCGGACGCGCATTTCCGCATCGCCAGCGTGACCAAGTCGGTTGTCGCGGCCACCGTGGTGCGCCTGGCGGACCAGGGCAGGATCGATCTGGACGCCCAGGCGGAGCGGTACGCGCCCGGCCTGCTCGACGGCAGGCCGATCACCGTGCGGCAACTGCTGACGCACACCAGCGGCCTGCCCGAGTACCTGACGCTGATCGACCCGGCGCGCCTCGGCACCGACCCCGACGCCTCCTTCCTGCGCCTGGCCCTGGACGCCGAGCCCACCGGCGAACCCGGCGAGAAGTGGGCCTACGCCAACACGAACTACCTGGTGGCCGGCATGCTCATCCAGAAGGTCACCGGCAAGGACTTCCGGACGGTCACCCGCCAGGGCGTCCTGAAGAACCTGCGGCACACCTACTGGCCGCGTCAGAACGAGCTGGACATCCGCGGCAGGCACGCCCACACCTACGGCGTGAACCCGTTCGACCCGAAGAGCCAGGGCAAGGTGGTCGACACGACCCTGGAGCCCGGCTACCTCTTCGGCGCCTCGGGCGGCCTGATCTCCACCCCCGACGACCTGAACCGCTTCTGGCAGTCCCTGCCCGCCTCCACGCTCAAGACCATGCTCACCCGGACCGTCCCCGCCGACGACCCGCCGAAGGCCGACTACGGCCTGGGCGCCTACTCCTACCCGTTCGCCTGCGGCCCGGCCTGGATGCACGACGGCGGCCTGCCCGGCACCCGCGTCCTCAGCGGCCGCGACCGTTCGGGCCGCGCGGTCACCCTCTACGTGACCGGCACCCCGAAGAGCGACGCGCACATCTTCGAAGCCTTCGGCACCGCCCTGTGCGGCAGGTAGCCCAGGCCCGTCGGGGGAGGAGCCCGGTTCGGGCCGGCTGCCTCCTTCGCCTCGCGCCACCGGCGTCAACGGCGCAGCAGCAGGCGCAGCAGGCGTAGTGCCCGGGAGCGGCGGGCCGAGTCGGCCGAGAACATGTAGATCATGGCGGGGAGCGTCACCAGCGCGGCGCTCGTCACGACCAGTGCGGCGAGGTGGGGCAGCATCATGGGGCTTCCCTTCGAGGGTTCGGCATCGCCTCGGCCGGTGCCGAGGGGCGCGATATCAGGATGGGGCGCGCCGAAGTGCCGTTGACGATCTGTGCCAAGGTCTTACGCGATCCGATGAACCCGTACATCGGCTGACAGAAACTGACAGCCCCCGGCCCGGACGGCGATGTGCACAGATCCGTCACAGGTGGGTTTGGTGCTCCGGGATTCTGGAATCCTGACATCACCATGTCTCCGCAAGCCCCCCTGCCGGAGGATCCCCTGGCCGTTCTGCGGGAACGCCTGCGGGACCTGCATCTCCACGCGGGCGAGCCCAGCAGCCGGGCTCTGGCCAGGCAGACGGGCGCGATGAGCCACTCCACCGCGCACGGGGTGATCCGCTGCGTCAACCTGCCTCGATGGGGCAACCTGGAGCTCGTGGTGGAGGCGTTGCAGGGCGACGTCACGGAGTTCAAGGCCCTGTGGATCGCCGCCCGCGACCTGCGTTCGCAGCGCGGTCGCCCACTGGATCCCGAGACGGGGTCCACGGTCCGGACGGAGGACACCCCAGGGCCGGCCTCCGATCCCCTGCATGAGCTGTACCGGCCGGTGGACGGGGCGAACGCGGAAGGTCACTCCGGCGCCGTCTGGTCGGTGGCCTTCCATCCGGACGGGCGCATCCTGGCCAGCGCCGGCGGCGACGGGACCGTGCGGCTGTGGGACACGGTGACGGGGAAGCCGTGGCGGGAGCCTCTGCTGGGCCACACGGGCGCCGTCGTGGCGGTCGCCTTCCACCCCGACGGGGAGCTGGTGGCCAGCGGTGGCAGCGACAAGACGGTACGCCTGTGGACGATCGACGGGCTGCGACCGGTGCGTGAACCGTTGCACGGCCATGCCGGCACTGTCTGGTCGGTCGCCTTCCACCCGAACGGGCACGTCCTGGCCAGCGGCGGCATCGACGGCACCGTGAGGTTGTGGGACACCGCTACAGGAAGGCCGTTGCAGGGACCGCTGATCGACCATGACGGCGCCGGCTGGGCCCTCGCCTTCGACCTCGACGGCGCCCTGCTGGCCAACGGCGGGGACGACGGCATGGTCCGGTTGTGGAACACGACGTCCGGGCAGCCGGTCAGTGAGCCGTTGGCAGGTCACAGCGGCGCGGTCGTGACGGTGGCCTTCCACCCGGACGGGCACGTCCTGGCCAGCGGCGGCGACGACGAAACGGTGCGGTTGTGGGATCCCGCTTCGGGACGCGCCATGGCCGACCCCTTCGTCGGCCACATCGGCCCGGTCCGGTCGGTGGCCTTCCACCCGGGAGCGGACTTGGTGGCCAGCGCCGGCGACGACGGGCTGGTCCGGTTGTGGCAGCTCGATTCCGGAGAACAGGTGGGGCGGCCTCTCGACGGCCACACCGGTCCCGTCCGGGCCGTCGCCTTCCACCCGCACGGGCATCTGCTCGCCACCGCGGGCGCCGACAGGAAGGTGCGGTTGTGGGAGAGCACTCAGCCGCCCGACCACCGAGTGCTGTACCGGCGCATCGACAACCTGCACGCCCGCCTACGCGGGTCGAACCCGTAGAGGCGGTCGCCGGGCGAACGCGTCGGCATCCGTACCGACGGGGTGGTGATCAGTCGTGCCTGATCCTGGCGGCGAGGAATCGCCTTTCCAGCAGGCTCTGGGAGAAGGCGACACCGGTGAGCTTCTTCGCCAGCGCGAACGATCGCGGGAAGGGGGCATGGAGGCCCGGGTCTTCCCACTCGTGGTTGGGATCCAGCCCTACGTCCCACATCTCCAGAAACAATCGGTCGGGCTCACTGCCCGTGCGTGTCTGAGGAGAGAGCTGGTTGAACCAGGTGATCCGTTCGCCGTCGATCGCATACGTGAAGCAGTCGTCCGCGTGGAGGTTTCGGCTGATCGACACGACCTCGGTCCCTTGGGACAGACTCGGCAGCAGGCAGTCGAAGGCGCCTGATCCTGTCCAGAGTTGGACGAGCACCGTCCAGCCCGCCGTCTCAAGTGCGCCCACGTAGTCACTGCGCAGGTTGTCGGCGTCGATGCACTCCATCGTTCGTTCCTGGAGACCGTCGAAGGTCACCTCCTCGATGTCGCCGGGTCCTGCGCCGAGGCGGGTCAGCGCTTCGTGAGGGGTGAGGGAACGGGCGAAGGACACACACGAGACGTCATAGAACGGGCCGTACGTGGCCAGCCAGTCGAACTCCTTGTACGCGTCTCTCACGTCAGCGCTCCCGTGATCAGTTGCCGGACATCATCGCAATGATCTCCGAGAGGCGCGGACGACCGGCCGGCGCCGGGAGCGGGCGCCGAAAGAGCCGTTGCTGATGACAGGTGGCGGCAACGGTGCGACTGTGAAGGCAGGGCGACCTGCTGGAGGAGATCGTGGAACACCCCGAGCTGACCACGGACATGGTTCTCGCCGCCGTCCGGGATCACGGATTCGCCGCCTATGACGTCCTGGTCAAGGACTTCCCGTCGGAAGTGGTGGTCGCGGAGTTCACGAAGGCGGCCAGGTCGGGCTTCACCACCTTCGGCGTGGGGGTGCACCTGGCGTCGTTGACGGACAAGGGGCGGGAGCGTCTCGGCTAGGCACAGCCGGCGGAGTGATCGTCCACCGTGGCGTGGGGGGGGGGGGCGGGGCCGCCGCCGCCCCCCCCACAGACACTAAGACCCCCCCCCGGGCGGACCCGCCCGCACCCGCGAGCCGCAGC